>DKGK01000021.1:0-129 GCA_002453265.1 Flavobacteriales bacterium UBA6772
AGTATAGTACAAAATACGCTCGGTGGTTGTTGTCTTACCAGCATCGATATGCGCCATGATACCGATATTTCGCGTATGTTTTAGATTTCTTTTAGCCATCTTCTTTTATGTTAATGATTAAAATCTAAA
>DKGK01000021.1:447-11322 GCA_002453265.1 Flavobacteriales bacterium UBA6772
TCTAAAGTGAGAGAATGCTTTGTTCGCTTCCGCCATGCGGTGAACATCGGTTCTCTTCTTCACAGTAGCACCCTCTTCACGAGACGCCGCTATTACTTCATTAGCCAATCTAAGCGCCATGGTCTTTTCATTACGCTTACGCGTAACTCCAATTAACCACTTCATGCCTAAAGACAACTTCCTGTCTGGACGAATTTGCATTGGGATTTGGAAAGTTGCTCCACCGACTCTTCTACTACGTACTTCTACATGTGGTGTTACATTTACTAAGGCTTTCTTGAAAATCTCAACTGCATTCTCTTCGTCTCCGCTTTTCTCTTCAATGATGTCAATTGCATCGTAAAAGATTCTAAACGCAGTACTCTTCTTACCGTCTAACATCAAGTTATTCACGAAACGCGTAATAAGCGTATCGTTAAACCTTGGGTCTGGTAATAAGACTCTTTTTTTAGCTTTTGCTTTTCTCATTTTGCTTTTTTCTTCAGATTTCTCTGATTACTTTTTAGGTTTTTTAGCTCCGTACTTAGAACGTCTTTGAGTCCGTCCATCAACACCAGCTGTGTCCAAAGCTCCACGAACGATATGGTAACGTACACCGGGAAGATCTTTTACTCTTCCACCACGTACCAAAACAATCGAGTGCTCTTGCAAGTTGTGTCCTTCTCCCGGGATATAAGCATTCACTTCATTTCCGTTGGTCAATCTTACTCTGGCTACTTTACGCATTGCAGAGTTAGGTTTCTTTGGAGTTGTAGTGTATACACGGGTACAAACACCTCTTCTTTGAGGACAAGCATCTAGTGCGGCCGATTTACTTTTTTTAGTAAATTTTTCACGACCTTTTCGTACCAACTGCTGAATAGTAGGCATAATGCGTTTAGTTTATAATTGATTTATATACAAGTTCCCTAATTTTTAGGGATTGCAAATCTACAACTTTCCCCCAAACCTACAAACTGTAAAACCTTTTATTTATTGATACTCTTTGTTTTAACTATTTTAGAAAGAAGACTCACACATTGGAAGAAATAAAATTCATTAATTATAAATCTTAACAAACAAAAACTAGATTAAACCATCAAATTTAACATACAAAATGAGCAACTTACATTACATTAATTTTTTTTCAACACATACGTAAAAAGCCTAGAATAAAAATTAACTTTGAAGCTTCTACAAAGATTAGTTTACACCTTATATATAGCGTTCATAAAATGAGTGATTACTTAGCCCATTTAAATCCATCGCAGCGGAAAGCTGTAGAGAAAACAGAAGGTCCTTTAATGGTTATTGCGGGAGCTGGCTCTGGTAAGACTAGAGTTTTAACCTATCGTATAGCGCATCTTTTACACAAAGGAGTCGATCCCTTCAACGTACTGTCTTTAACCTTTACCAATAAAGCGGCAAAGGAGATGAAAGAACGTATCGAAAAAATTATCGGTACAGCAGCAAAAAACATATGGATGGGTACCTTTCACTCGGTATTTGCTAAAATTTTACGTTTTGAAGCAGACAAATTGGGCTACCCTTCCAACTTCACTATTTACGATTCCGATGATTCGAAAGCTTTGTTAAGACGTATTATTAAGGAGATGAGCTTAGACAAAGATATATACAAGGTGAATATTGTTGCGTCTCGAATTTCTTCTTTTAAAAATAATTTAATTACGGTTAAAGCATACAACAACAATACAGAACTCAAAACACAAGACGACTCTGCTCATAGACCACAAATGGGCGTGATTTACGAAAACTACGTTAAGGAGTGTTTTAAATCTGGTGCAATGGATTTTGATGATTTACTTCTTAAAACCAACGAACTTATTTTTCGTTTTCCTGAGGTTCTGCATAAATACCAAGAACGTTTTAAATATATTTTAGTTGATGAGTACCAAGATACCAATCACTCCCAATATTTAATTGTAAAAGCACTAGCTTCTCGTTTCGAGAATTTATGTGTGGTAGGAGATGATGCACAGAGTATTTACGCATTCCGTGGAGCAAATATTCGCAATATCCTAAACTTCAAAAAGGATTATGCAGATTCTAAAATCATCAAGCTTGAACAAAACTACCGTTCTACACAGAACATTGTAAAGGCAGCAAACAGCATCATTAGTAAGAATACAGAACAACTCGACAAAAAGGTTTGGACTGCTAACGACTTGGGAGAAAAAATAAAAGTAAACCGAGCGATGACAGATAATGATGAAGCTGCAATGGTAGGCTCTAACGTCCAAGAGACTAAAAACCGAGAACAAGCCTTAAACGAGGATTTTGCTATTTTATACCGTACCAACGCACAATCGCGTAGTATGGAGGAAGCTTTACGAAAGCGAGGAATTCCGTATCGTATTTATGGTGGACTTTCGTTTTACCAAAGAAAAGAAATAAAAGACCTAATGGCATATTTCAGAATGGCATCGAATGCACAGGACGAAGAAGCGATTAGAAGAATAATAAACTACCCTAAAAGAGGAATTGGAAACAGCTCTATAGATAGAATTACGCTGCGAGCAAAAGAGCAACAGAAATCATTTTGGGAAGTAATAGAAAACATTAAAACAGAAGAAACCGGTTTAAATGGAGGTAGTATAACTAAAGTTGATAATTTTGCGATACTTATTAAAAGCTTCCAAGCAATGGCAAAGGAGCAAGATGCATACGAAATAGCCTCTTACATAACCAAGCAATCGGGTTTATTTAAAGAAATGCAAGACGATAAAACACCAGAAGGTGTTAGTCGTTACGAGAATATACAAGAACTTTTAAATGGAATTAAAGATTTTGTAGAGCAAGAAAACGAAAAACCTGAAGCTGAAAAAAATACTAGCCTTAGTTATTTCTTAGAAGACATTGCCCTGCTTACAGACAACGACAAAGAGGATGAAGACAATGGAGATCATGTTTCTCTTATGACAATTCATCAATCTAAAGGATTAGAATATAAATATGTGTATATTGTTGGACTAGAAGAAAATCTCTTTCCTTCGCAAATGTCAATGAGCTCTAGGGCGGATTTAGAAGAAGAAAGACGTTTGTTTTACGTTGCGCTAACAAGAGCAGAAAAAAGAGCTACTTTGAGTTTTGCTTTAAGTCGTTACCGTTGGGGGAATTTAATCGATTGCGAGCCAAGTAGATTTATAGACGAAATTGATGAGCAATTTTTAGATTTAGATTTCATTAATCTAAAACCCGCACGGAGAGGAACAGAGACTATAAGTTCGGGTACAAATTACAAAACATCAGTTCCATCGAGATTTAACAAATCCTCAGAAAAAAAAGAAGTGAGAAGACCACAAAGTACGCCAAAGTTTATACCTAGGAATTTAAAAAAACTAGATCCAAATATTCAGGCACGAGATTACACCGAACAAGAATATTCTACAGGGATGAAAGTAGCACACGATCGATTTGGTACTGGAATTATATGCAAATTAGAAGGCAGCGGTGCCAATAAAAAAATTAGTATTAACTTTACAGATGGTGAAGAGAAAACCCTTCTCGCAAAATTCGCTAAACTCAACATCGTCAAATAAATTTTGAATGGAATACAATACGAGCCTGCCACATTTAATTATTCCAGAATATGGAAGAAATGTGCAAAAGATGGTGCATTCGATTATAGAAATTGAAGACCGTGAAAAAAGAAATCACCAAGCAAAAGCGATTATTGAAGTCATGGGGAATTTAAATCCTCACCTTAGAGATGTACCCGATTTTAAACACAAATTATGGGATCATCTTTTTATTATGTCAGAATTTGCTTTGGATGTAGATTCTCCCTATGGAAAACCATCAAAAGAATCTTTTGAGGAAAAACCAGAAAGAATCCCGTATTCAGATAATAATATAAAGCTACGTCACTATGGTAAAATTTTACCACAAATTATTGACAGAGCTATCGAGCTAGAGGATGGTGATCATAAAGACATCATGGTCTTTTGTATTGCCAATCACATGAAAAAGTCTTATTTAACTTGGAATAAATCTGCTGTAGAAGATGAAGTAATTCTTAAACACTTAGCCAAGATGTCGGGATCGAAACTCGAGATGAAGGCTACATTTAAACTTTCTGATTTTGCGGATATTAAACCTCAAGAAAAGACGCAGAAAAAACAACAAAACAATCGCGGACGCTCTCATCAAGGGAAAAGAAAATAAACAAATATGGCTTCATTTAAAATTAAAGGAGGTAAAAAACTAGCAGGTGAAATAACTCCACAGGGTGCAAAAAACGAAGCACTCCAAATTTTAAGTGCTGTACTTTTGTCATCCGAAAAAATTACCATTAGTAATATCCCAGATATTATTGATGTAAATAAATTGATTGAAATTCTTGGAGATCTAGGAGTCAAAATCGAGAAACTAGGAAAAGGTTCTTTCAATTTTCAGGCTGATGAAATTAATTTAGAACATTTATACAGCGACGATTTCAGAGAAAAAGGCGGAAGACTTAGAGGTTCTATTATGATTGTTGGTCCTTTATTAGCTCGTTTCGGACAAGCTGCAATTCCTCGTCCGGGTGGAGATAAAATTGGAAGAAGAAGATTAGATACTCACTTTCTTGGTTTTGAAAAACTAGGTGCTACTTTTAACTACGACGATAAAAATGGCTTTTTCGAAATAAAAGCAAAAGAATTAAATGGAGCCTATATGCTCTTAGAAGAAGCATCGGTTACAGGTACTGCAAATATTGTAATGGCAGCTTGTTTAGCAAAAGGTAAAACTACTCTTTACAATGCAGCTTGTGAACCTTATTTACAACAGCTTTGCAAAATGATTAACCGGATGGGCGGAAACATCTCAGGTATTGGTTCTAACCTACTTATTATTGAAGGCGTAACTAAACTTGGAGGCTGTGAGCACAGCGTTTTGCCAGATATGATTGAGATTGGTTCGTGGATAGGTTTAGCTGCCATGACGCAGTCGGAGTTAACAATTAAAAATGTTGCTTACGATGAGTTAGGTGTAATTCCTGGAACTTTTAAAAAGCTAGGTATTCAGCTCGAAAGAAGAGGAGACGATATCTATGTTCCAGCACAAGATTCATACGAAATAGAGAGCTTTATAGACGGTTCAATAATGACTATTTCTGATGCACCTTGGCCAGGATTTACGCCTGATTTATTGAGTATAATTTTAGTAGTTGCTACACAAGCTCGTGGTTCGGTATTAATACACCAAAAAATGTTTGAGAGTCGTTTATTTTTTACTGATAAACTAATAGACATGGGTGCACAAATAATCCTTTGCGATCCACATAGAGCTACTGTAATTGGCTTAAATAGACAGAGTGCTTTAAAGCCTACTGTTATGACCTCGCCAGATATTAGAGCAGGTATTTCCCTTTTAATTGCAGCACTATCTGCAGATGGAGAAAGTACTATTCATAATATAGAACAAATAGACCGTGGTTACGAAGATATTGAAGCTCGATTGAAAGCAATTGGTGCTGATATAACTCGAATTAATTAGTGCAAATTGCAAAGAAGGAATTTAATAAATTCAATTCTCAACACTTAATTATTAACCTACATCAATAACATGAGAAAAATTAGCACTACCCTTTTTATAACATCGTTATTATTATGTTTTAGCTTTATCGCTAAAGATTCCCGTTTATTAGGAACGCAAGCTCAAGGATTAAATATTGGAGACAAAGCACCTAACTTCACTATAGAATCTCCAGAAGGATTAGAATTTTCTTTAACCGACTACAGAGGCAAGATTGTCCTTTTAGACTTTTGGGCATCGTGGTGTGGGCCTTGCAGAAAAGACAATCCAAATATTGTATCGGTTTATAACAAACTCCATAAAGCAGCATTTAAAACAGCAGATGGCTTTGAGGTTCTTAGTATTTCTTTAGATGGACTAACAGATAGACGTGGAAATCAGAAACAAGAAAACGCTAAACTAGACTGGACAAATGCTATTTCTGAAGATGGATTAGTATGGAAAGGTCATGGGAGTGAACTTAAAGGATGGAAAGGTGAAAGTGCCAAACAATACCATATTAATAGTATACCTAGTAGTTTCCTAATTGATGAAAAAGGAATTATTATTGCCAAAAATCTAAAAGGTCCAGCTTTATATGCTACGATTAAGAGGTTGGCGGAGTAATTTAGATCTAAAAATGTTAATCATTTAATTATTATAGTGGACTTGATCCTAAACGCGGTAGTAGAACCCATCTCATTTTTAGCATCTACAAAATAATAATAAGTTCCTTTTGGCAAATCTTTAAGAACTATTGAATTATTCTTTGTGCTGTAAGAGTAAATACTTGATTTTTTAAAATTAAAGTCTATACAAAGCTTTAAAGTATAAACAACTGAAGTGTTAGATGTAGCTGAAGACCATGATATACGCTTATTTTCATTTGGGTAAACCTCAAATGATGAAGGATAGTTTTTTATCTGATTAAAAACTATTTTAGGTCTTTCCTCAATAAAGTCTCTTAACTCCAGTAGGGCAACATTCCATTCTGAAACTTCAGAAACATTATCAATAGTATCTAATTGGATTAAAGGATTAAGTAAAAAAGATAAACTATCAATTATAGGGTTTAGGTAAGTTGGGTTGAATGTGGAGTTCACTATTTCATTGATTTTAAGGATTAAGTCATCTTTCATTTTATTATTTAAAAAAATAAATTCAGGTATCGTGTTATCTGGCAAGTTCGAATTTAGTCCTTCACTCCAAGTGGTTCGAGTATAATGTAGGCTTACTAAATTCTTCATTAAAGTCTTATCCATATCCCATGGCAACATACTCCATTTATTAGTAGCTGCATTTTCCATTAAATAATAATTATGATAATAAGTACTTTTATTGCCAAGCAAGATGTTAAGTGCTACAACTGAAATTAAATTATCATACTCGAAATGTTGTTTGTAATAATCGTAAGATTCTTCAACAGTTAAATTGTTTACTTCAGTAATCAATTTTTTTAGTTTATTCTTAGATAAATCAACATTTGAAGTTTTCTTTTCCCATAAAGTTTCTACTTCCGAAGAATCATTAAAACATGCACCGTCTTTTGTGGCTTTATATACTTCACTCAATTTTGAAATCCCCCTAGACTCTAAGAATGTTTTATCTACATTCTCGACCATTAAATAAATACCATAAAACTCATTATTTAAAAACACCGCGGTATGAGTAGAATTAAAGCAAATGACATCATTTTCACGCATCAAATAACTGGAAATATATTGACTCATATAAGATTTATCGTACCACTCGGCGTTTAAATTAACTTTTCGAACACCCTGAAATAAAGAATCTTTAGAGAATTTTAATTTGAGTGACTTTTTAGATAGTTTTCTAGAACTATCACCGCGAATTCTTAGCTTCACATTCGACCAGTTCTGACCTTTATATTCAATGGATGCAGGTATATAAGAATTCTCCTTAAAATTTTTATAAATAGAATTATAGGAAGTCATATCACAATCAATATAAATAGCATTTACACCATTAATATGAGCTTCTCTTAAAGAAAAAGGTTCATTATTCTCCTTTTTTTGAGCATTTGGCTTGCAACTAAATAGAATACAAACAAATAAAAATAGTAGATTTGATGTACTGAAAAACTTTAACATATACTCATGGGTCAAACATTTATCAAATCTATTGTTTTTATTGGAATGTTGTCAATCCTTTATTCATGTAATGAAAAAAAAAATGAGACTAAGCAGCATATAAATAAATTAACAATATTAAGTAATGAGCAAGCTACAAGTGGTTGGTATAATTTCCCCCTGAGAATAGAACTTGATTCTGGAAATATACTTATTGCTAAGGATGAAGTTAAAGAAGCTGAATATTACACATCTAATAGAAACTATACGAATTATGGGCAAAAAGTTCTTTTAGAAAATCACCAGTTAGATAAAGCAAAGCTTAGTACAAACTCTGAAATAATGAGTTCACATTTATTGAATAGGCAAGATGTTAAAGAATGGGAAATTCCCAAAATAATAGATTTAAAAATTGGAATACCGGTATTTTTCAAAGACCCTAAAAATGGTGAATTGGATAAGAGAATATTTTTCAATCGTTCAAAAAAAATCCATAATAACTTAATGAGTATCTCATTAGTGGTAGATCCAAATGATCTTTTTAATTATAAGACAGGTATACATACGCAAGGAATTAATAAAGATATAAATAATCCTAAAAGGGGAAACTACAGCTTAAGAGGTAAGGATTGGGAAAGAGCTGCGACAACACAAATATTTAGTGAGCAAGAGCAATTACTATATGAATCTGAAGTAGGCATAAGAATACATGGAAACTTAAGTCGTGCACAACCACAAAAATCATTTACTATAATCGTAAAGAATAGATTTAATTCTAAAATAGCTAAGCTTAATTTATTTGGAGAGGAAAAAAGGATTCATAGAATGATTTTGAGAACTCCATTTACCTCTTCTATGCAAGGGCAATCTATTCTAATGGATTCGTATATTAGTAAAATTGCACTTAAACTAAATTTAGACGCAATGGGTTCAACACCATGTAATCTATATTTAAATGGTGAATATTGGGGTTTATATCACCTAAGAGAAAAAACAGATCAGTATTATTTAAAAGAAAAATACGAAATAACTAAAAAATCGATAACCATAATAGAAATTGATTTAAAAACAAAGGACCATTATAAAACCTGTTATGGAGAGAAATCGGAATGGGATTCACTTATAAGTTATTTAAATATGCATGACATTTCAGAAAGTGAGCATTATAATTATATATCCAAAAAAGTAGCAATAAATAATTTAATCGACTACCTAATTGTGTCCACATTTTTCGCTAATAAAGACTGGCCTGGAAATAATTTCAAATTCTGGAAATCTGAAGAACTAGACAATAAATGGCGTTTTATAATTCACGATATGGATGCTTGTTTTAGAAACGACAACATGTTTAAATACCTCTTAAAAGAAAACCAATTAAGCGGAAATAATATTTCTGTGAGCACTCTTTTATTTAGTAAACTCTTTAAAAACAAACTCTTCTTAAATAAGTTTAATGAGCGCTATTTAGAACTAAAAGAAGGGGCTTTAGAGCCGAACTTTCTCTTAAAAGAATTGAATTTATTGGCAAATAATATAGCACCAAGTATCGTATCTCAAAGTGAAAGATGGCACATGCCCGAATCTGAGGAATTATGGTTAAAAAAGATTAAGAAGATGAGGAAATACATCAAAAAAAGGCATTCAATATATCAGAAACACTTAAACGAACTCCTAAAGGGGCAAATGTAGATGAATCGTTTTTCGCAAAGAATTTAAGTTAGGGCTAGCTAAGTTTAAAGGATTATTTTTGCCCGCTAGACTTAAGTCACTATAGCAGTTCCAAAATTTAAAGCTACTATATTCACTTGTGTTTGTATTATTTTCATTGTTGACAAAAAAAGTTGAATTGACCTCAGAAAGAGCATTTGTAAGTATATTTCCCGTTATTGGAAATGCTAAACCTGTAGAATTACCTTCTAAAATACAATTAGAAATGTCCACAAGACTGTTCAATTTTACCGCTATGCCAATTTTGTTATTCGTAATTAAATTATGATTAATTCTAATGGTTTCCTCTTTAGAAACGATCTCTTTACTACCTATAGATATTCCTTTATCTTTTGAATACTCAATGTTGTTATAGCTAATAATAATGTTTTTACAATTATTCAAATCAATTCCATCGTCATTAGAATACGAGATCTTATTCCCTGTTATTAAAGCATCTTCTAAATTCGATAGTTCAATAGCATCTGGAAGGTACAGAAATTTATTATTACGTATAAGACACGAGCCTTTGTTAATCCCAAGCCCTTCATTTAAATTATTACCTAAAAAACTAGAATTTTCGATATAAACATTCGACTTATAAGAAGAAATCACAAAAGACGAAATCTTGTTTTTAGTCTCAAATGGAAGAACTTTAAAAGAACAACTATCAATACGGATTTCTGAGTTATTTAAGAATAGAGCTGTATTTGTAAAATGAGTATTTTTAAAAGTCGAGGAAAGATTAGAATGCTTAAAATACAGACTTACTTCTGCTCCAGAAGTGTTAATATAAATGGGATCGAACTCACTACCATTAGCAACAATTTGTCCATCGCAATAAATACTACAGGTGTCACACAAAGTTAAGTCAACACCTTGTTCAATGGTTAGAACTACTGATTTTAAAATATTTACAGAACTTTCAGCATAATAAGATGTATGTTTTTTTAAGCAAGTATTTTTAGTAATCTCAGTAGGTAATACTTCAAAAGTAGATGAAGTATTACACGAAGATACAATCGATAAAGCAAAAATAATAAACGCAAATTTTAGATTCATTATAATGTTTTGTTAGATACGTATGAGGTTCAAAGCAACCGTACAAATGCAAAAATAATAGATATTTACTTCTAACGAACCAGTACTATCTTATTTTTTGAGTTTAAAAATATCCAATTTTTCTTAAAATATTGTACTAAACTACTCTCCAACATTCTGTCTCCTGACTCCCACAAAAATTCTATCTTCTAAACTTCTGCCACCTCTATTCTATCTACTACATTCTCCCCTTCCTATCAACTGACTTAACCGCATAAAAGTCAGTCAATATACTCAAACAACAATCAATTTACGCCAATATGTCACAACTTTCAATATGGCAAACAATTTGCTTTGTGAAGTTTAGCAAAATCTAATAAAGATAAAGATGCCAGAGAATAAAGAGCAAGACGAAGTACAAGCTACTACCGATACACAAGAAAATACAGAAGAGCAAGTTCAAGAACAAGAGCCTGTTATAGAATTAACGCACGAAGAACAACTCGAAAAAGAAGTTATCGAACTAAAAGACAAACACTTA
>DKGK01000019.1:0-19176 GCA_002453265.1 Flavobacteriales bacterium UBA6772
CCCAAAGTCCAAATCGCAGGCCATGTTCCTTGTCCATATGGCAATTTTGCACGAATTTCTATTTTACCATATTTAAAAGCAAACTTGGAGTTTAATCTAGCAGATGTATATGATTTGGTATGTCCCTGATCAGTAAAGGTCTCTTTTATTGCTACTATTTTTAGCAATCCATCTTCAACATATGAATTCTCAATACGATTTGTATAATGTTGTAGTTCTGAGTTGTACCAGCTATAACCATTAGGTAATAATGTTTGATGGAACCAGTTTTCGGAATTTATTGCCCCTTGTGATTCGAAATTATCCTCCCATACTAGATTCCATTCTTGAGCAAAAGAAAAGTTAATGCATATAAAAAATGCAAATAATGAGCTATTTAGTTTAATATTAGGTCCCATTTTATAGCAGTGTTTAAGTTGTACATATTACAAATTTACAAAATGAGTTAAGATTAAACTAATAACTAGTAGGATTTAGTGTCTAAATCACTCTAGACTAATTCTAAGTCTTAAGCCTTCTTTAACTGTATTTGGTTTGACTAATTTAGTCTCAAATAAAAGAATCAGTATTTGTTAATAACTACTAATACAATGGTTAGTCCTTCTGTATGGAGAAATTAATTATTTAATCCTTTTCTCTATAGTACCGTCGTTATACACATTAAATAAAACTCCTCCTTTAAATGCTTCTTTAGTAGGAACTTCTTGACCTAATACATTAATAATTCTTACTAACTCTCTATTACTAATAATTACTTCGCTTACTATATTAGTAGTAATAATTGTAGATGCAACATTAATAGCATTTACATCATAATAATTTGCTCCTTCTAACCATTTAGAAACCTTAAAAGTCTGTGCTTGGTTGTTTGACCATAGCTTAAATGATACAGCTTCAGAAATTACTAAACCATCTTTAGTTGTTGTTGTTGCATCAGCTCCCCATAAAGTAAGGACTGTAACTGGACTAGAGTAGACAGCAGAACAAACTAAGTTTCCTGAAGAATCGTAAGCACCAATTTCAGAACCTTCTTTTGGAATTATATCCCAAGAAGAGTCTTCTATAACAATGGTCATATTATTGTCTGTTGCTGCAACTTTTGCTAGGTGAGTAATTTTGCTGTAGGAAGCTTCTGTAGAAGAATTTCTGTAAAAATCATTGTTAGAAATATAGGTAAGGGGCCCTTCATTACTAAGTTTTATATGATAGCCATTTCCTGGTTCTAAGTTTCCTATGTTATTAAATCCCCATTCAGGTAAGTAAACATTTCCTAAATAATCTTTAACAATTAATACGTTGCAAGTACTATGAAGGTCAGATAAAATAGCAGTAGCATCTGCAGGCTCTAGTCTTAAATATCCGAATAAATTCCAACCAACAAAGAGTTCAATTGGGTTTTCTTCTGGCTCCTCATAAACCCCTTCAATAATTAAATTCTCGGAATTATTAGTTTTAATATAGTATCCTTCACCCACTTCTATATTACCAATAATATTAAAATTAAATTCTGGAAGATATGCTGACCCTAAATAATCTTTAACAATGACTACGTTATCTACAATAGGTTCTAAAATTGCATCCATACTCATATTTTCTGGGTACATATAGGTAGAGAATATAGACCAACCTGTAGGGAAATAGAGTACTTGTTCTGTAGTTACAAATTCTATTACTTGTTCACATGGTGTTCCTCCGTAATTAGTACAGTCATTAGCGTCAAAGTTGTTGTTCCATCCCGCAAAGCCATTTGCATACATACATCCATTTGAAGGTACATCATTACATGACTCGAAGGTGCAAAGAATATTAGCCCATTGATCTTGCTCCTGAAAGTTTGCAGAAGGATTATAATTTAGAGCATTTTCATCCAAACAACCGTATATATCAATTTCTCCAGCTAAATTTTGATTCAACCATTCCATTCTTTGAGTATACCAATTTGCCATATAATTAACAGCTTCTAAGTACCCACCTTCTCCAGAATTACCAGTTAAAACATCTCCTTCAATTGGATTTGGCCATATATAAGACCCCAAGTATGGAGACCATTGATTATCATTTTCTACCGCTGAAGATAATAATGCATTTGAGTAATTGGTTATTTTATCTAGTATAGTATCTTTTTTTGAATAAAAGTGGTCGACAAATCTAACTTTTACTAGATTTTGAAAATGGATATCTTCAAATAATCTTGAAATCCACTGATTGTTTCTCACCCACCAACCGTCTGTAAATTCACAATCAGAATAGTTGTTGTTCCCAAAAGATATATCAAAGTCCCAAAGAGGGCCCATCTTTATCTTTCCATTATTATCATCATCTAAAATAACATTAAAGTAGATACTTGAGTAGTTTTTGGAATCAACATTTTTAGTGATTTCATTAATAAGAAACCAATCAATAAAACTTTCTACATCTATATATTTTGCATAACCATTTATTGAATCTGTAAAGTTATTGCCAAATAATATGGATTCAAACTCATTAATAAAATCACTAACTTTTGTAATGGCACTGTCTGCAACAGCAACTCCATCGTTCTCAATGATGGAGTTAATATTTGGCTCCTTAACCTTTATGACAGGGAAATGATTTGAAGATATGTAATGATCATCTTCATCAAGACTTTCTAACTGATCGATTTCTAATAAAAATCCATCATTACCAATGTCTACACGATTTGATTTTTCTTCTACTTTTTGGGTAATATTATAGGTCCCATTATACTCACCATTTATGTAAACTTCTGCAAACTCTCCTTTTGGCGTCCAGTCTAATACACTAGAATATCCCATTTCAAATGCAATTGTGTTTCTCAACATAGTTTTATCACAATACTCAGCTAGGAAAATCCATTTTTTGTCATCGGGCATATCAAGTAGCTCTGCTTTATCGTCTAGTTTCATTTGATATGGTTTTTTAGGGAGTTCCCAAGTAGAGTTTCCTCGACCTCTTATTTTCATGGTAAGTGAAGCAATTCCAGAAATTATAGAATCACTCTTTACACTCAAACCACCCTCAACAGTAACAGTTCCTAAAACGTACGTATCATTTGAATTAATAGAATTTTGATTTTCAGTATTAATATAGAGAATGGGTAAGGTGGAATTTAGCGGAGCAATTTCTTGACATATTCCACTAATACAAACTTCATTATAGGCACAAGAATCACATGTATAAAAGCCCTCACATGGTATACCTCCGTAATTGATGCAATCAGCTGGGGTAAAAAATTCGTGCCAAGGCGAAAATGCTTCAGGATACCTACAGCCATTATAAGGCACTTCATCACAAGATAAATAGGTACATACTATATTTCCCCATTCATCTTCTTCTTGTTCATTTGCTTCAATGTTATAGTTTACTGCATTCACATCCATACACCCAATAACCATGAACCCCTCTTCATAAATAAAAGAATGGTTGTTTGCAAAGGAAAATCCGGTAACAAAAAATGAAATAAGAAATGTAAATTTGAAGTTTTTCATAATGTAACCTAATTTAAGATTTAAAATCATTAATTCTATAAATTTAACCAAAAACTGTTTCTATAGATCTACTTCAACCAAATTTATTTACTAACTCAATTAATTGATTTTCTAAACTTAAAAACTTACAACTTTAAATAGTATTCAATACGTGTATATAACCTTAATTACTTAACTATTCATAAAGACTTTTACTGGGCTAGAGGGTAAACGCATCCTATTACAGAAGGATCGCAAACAGGCAAAAATCGAAACCTTTACCATTTCAAACAATTACTGTAACTTCGTGTTATATTCTGTCTGCGAATAACCCAGTAAGTTTTTCTCTAAATCAGGCAGGAATGTATTATTTTCACTGTGGTACGAAACCAGGAAATACAGGTTTGTGGGCTTACATAATAGTTAAATAATCTGGTGTAGGAATTGAAGAGTCCGAGGCTATTAATTTCGGAGTTTACCCAAATCCAATATTTAATATGTTAAGGATTAAAGGATTTACAGGAGAAGCGTTGATATATTACCTAGCAGGTAAATGCATTCAAAAAGTTACAACACTAATAGAAGATTTTAGTAAACTTACTAAGGGTGTATATATAATTAATAACCAAGGAGAAATAAATTGAGCAGTGTAAAAACTGTCCAATTTCAAAAACAAAAAAACATGAAACAGTTTACTAAATTTTTCTTCATACTACTAGGTGGTATGGCTACAGCTCAAACTTCGTTTACTTGGAGTCCAAACGACACAATAATACAAGATGTAAACCCAGAACTATATACAGAAATATTAATTGAGCAAATAAATACTAGTGGAGAGACTTTAGAATTGGGTATTGAAGTTGTAAAAAACACCATAGACGAAAGTTGGGATGGCATGATTTGTTTACAAGGCTTATGCTTGGGACAAATTCGTCCAGAAGGGTTCACTTCTCAGATGGCTCCTATAAGTGGCGAATTAAATGGCTATACAAAACTAACTGTATATCCTGCTGGAGGCACACAAAGTGGGGAACTTAGAATTCGCGTTTTCAATATAAATAACCCTACGGATGGTGATACTTGTACGTGGATTGTAAATTCAGTTGCTGCAATAGGCGTAAATGAAATTGAGTCGAACTCATGCCAACTATTCCCAAATCCATCTACAGAATTTGTGAACATTGAAAGTGGTTCTGAATTTGACAAAATTGAAATAGTAGATTTACAAGGTAGAATTTTAGTTTCCCAAAAAGTAGCAGAAACAAGTAACTTCCAACTAAATATTTCGAAACTAAAAAGTGCGAACTATATTGTTCGTTTATTTAATGGCCAAGAAGTTTTTAGCTCTAAAAACCTAATTATCAATGACTAGACTACCACTATTAATCATTATTGGGCTAATTGGCATTTCAAATGTATTTGCGAATACACTCGAAAAGTCTTTATATATTATATCCGATTCTATTCAAACAGTAGATAGTTTACTTGTACCCTATTTGAGTTTTAATGAAACGGATAGTTACACAAAAGACAGTCCAATTATTACCTTAAATTATGGTGATACATTAAAATTATGGGTTTACAATCTTGACAGTATCAGCCATGGTTTTGCTATAAAAGAGGTCTCAGGTAATTACACAATACCAGCTGGTGATTCTGTTTATGTAGAACAGGTTTTTGTTGATGAAGGCTTATACATATACCACGATACAGAAGAATACCAAAAAAACACCTATTTAGGTTTAGCGGGAATGATTGTGGTAAATGAGGTAAACGATCACAATTTTTATTGGAATATAAAAGAGCACAATGCAGAATGGAATTTCAATTTAACTGAAGGCCTGGCGGTTGATTGGGAAAACTACGATCCGAAATACTTCACGATTAATGGAAATAGCAACCCGCATATAAACACTGACACTTTAGCTCGTATTACAGGTACAGTAGGCGATACAATCTACTTAAACATTGCAAATACAGGTCTAAGCATACACTCCATGCATTTTCATGGTTACCACGCAGAAATAATGTTTTCTAGCCTCCACCCTACTCATCAAGGTAGAATAAAAGACACTTTCCCTGTATATCCTATGGAAACATTACGATTAAAAATTGTACCGCATCAAGCAGGAGAATTTCCAATACACGATCATAATTTAGTTGCCATTACGGGAAACAACATTTATCCAAATGGAATGTTCACAACCATTTTAATTACGCCCTAATGAAAAAGTTATTTTACATACTCTTTTTTGCTGCTAGTCTTAACGGAATGGCTCAAGATCAAACAACTTTCATTTTTTCGAAAATGGACATTGAAGCACAGCATGTTTTATGGGATAATACGCCTACAATGCTCATGGGATTTACTACGACTATGAGCGGTAGTATAGATATTCCAGGTCCCACACTAAATTATTTTGAAGGCGATTCTGTAGAATTGAAACTTCGCAATATGTCTCAAGGAGCTTCGCATACGATTCATTTACATGGCTTAGATGTAAATCAACAAAACGATGGCGTACCCCATCTTTCCTTTGAAGTTGGACATAACGAAACAAATTCTTATTTTTTTGAAGCACCACATCCAGGCACATACCTTTACCATTGTCATGTAACTTCAGCTTTACATGTACAAGCAGGTATGTATGGTTTACTAATAGTGAAACCCAATACTGGAATAAATGAAACCTGGGATGGTGGTTTTCTTTATGATTCAGAATATGCTTGGATGACTTCGGAAATCGACCTCGCTTGGCATGAGGACTCCATAATCAACCGCCCACACGACACCACTACTGTAGAAGTACTTTTACCCGATTATAATCCAGATTATTTTTTAGTAAATGGTCGTTCTGAACAAGAATTAAACAACGAAAACATTGCAGTAAGTGCAGCCGCAAATGAAGTTATTTTATTGCGTTTAGCGAATATTGGTTACTATGGAAATACCTATTATTTCCCAATGCATTTAAATGCACGAATTATTTCGAGCGATGGAAGACCATTACCTTTTATAGAATTCTCAGATTCTTTAAATATAATGCCTGGAGAACGTTATCAAGTTTTACTGCAATCTACTAATGAATTAGAAGCTGTTATTAGAGTAAATTACATGAACCTAAACACTCAAACAGTAGAAAATACACAAGAGATTGCTGTATTAATTTCAGGCTATTTTTCTGTACCAGAAAATAAATATGAGGCAATTAACATTTATCCAAACCCTAGTTTAGATAGGCTTCATTTTACAACAGAGGCATCTAAAATTGAACTTTACGATCTTAATGGACGTTTACTAAAGACCAAAGTAAACTCTAATTTTATCGACATAACAGATTTAGAAAAAGGAAGCTATCTTATTAATTTAGATGGACAAACCAAAAAAATTATTAAAAAATAATACATAATCAAACTCATCATACAACTTGTACTACTTCTAAGCATTTACGCTTGTAATAGTGAATAAATTGTTCTAGTAGAGCACAAAGGTGCACTACGAGATAAAATGCACAAAGGAGATTTGAGTGCTAAATCTAATAGATTTTGAGAACCTTAAAGGCTTATATGGTATAGGAGCTGTAGAAAATTAAAAGACGAAATTCTTATTCTTGATGGTATAACGTATAAATCCTCTTGTGAAATTAAAGACTCCTTAAAAATTAACACTCTAAAACAGACCTTCAACACAAAAGCAGCATTATTTGTTTACAGTCAGGTAAATAATTGGATGGATATTAAAATCCCTTTTGATGTACAAACTTACCAGCAATTACAATATTTTATTAGTGCTGAAGCTAAATATCAAGAAATAAATATAAACAAGCCATTTCCATTTTTAGTAAATGGAAATTTTGATTCTTTAGATTGGCATATTATAGATTGGAAAGAGGGAGATCTAGAGCATTCTCACGCAAAACATATACAAGCTCGACTAAACGGCACAAAACACAATACAAAAGAAAGAGTATTAGGTTTTTATTCAAACAAACACCATGCTATATAGACACATCATACTACAAACATGCATATACATATTAAAACAGATGAGCATGACTTAGTAGCTCATGTAGATGATTTACTATTAGGTACTGAGATGATTTTAAAATTACCTCTACTCTAGTGTAACTTTAAATCAAAATGTAAAACCATTATATTGATGTATAAAACTGATATGCAACAAATTACTCACTAGAATGGAACCAATATATTAACGTAGAAGTTATTTAAATTCGCTCATAAGAAAAAAGAAAGCTTTTAGAATTCTAATTTAGAACTCTAAAAGCTTTTGTTAAAAATAGAACTAATACCTCCTATAAGCTACAGTCACTGATAGATTTTCACTTTTCAATAATTAAATTGTCAATCCGCTCTAATGGACCTGGACATAGTTGGGTATGACAAGACATACAATTATTTACAATAGAGCTAAAATTCTTTGAGGAAGGTTGCTTATTAAAGGCTTCAATCGAATTTGCATAAGCGGTAGACATAGGAACAAGTCCCTCCTTTAAAAAGCTTTCATCAGTTGGAGTTTGTGTATGAATAAGCTCAAAATTCAACTGCTCCTGAGCGATGTCTTCGCCTAACAGTATTTTTTGTTTTATTTCTTCGAGCTGAAAAAACATGTCTCGCATTAACAAAGCCATTTCACTGGTATCGTTAGGATCAATAATTGTTTGAGTAAGCTTATTCTCTTGTTGCTGGCAAGCTGCAAAAAGAATAATTCCACCAATAACAACTAGCTTTTTCATTCTTGTATAATTACACCGTCAGCTGTAAATGAAAGTACAAACTCAGGCTCAGTAATACGCAAACTTTCTTCTTTAGACTCACCAGCATCTTCTGCATAATGTCTGAGAAGGTCAACTGATAAAGTATCGTAAAATGCTTCTCCATTAATAATAACCGTTTTTCCTTCGGCACCTTCTTTAGGAACAAAAAAACCATAATCTTTAAACCTTACTATAAGGGTATCGTCATCGGCTTTCACCTTCATCCAACATCCTTTTTTGGCACAAGTTTCTATTATTGTTCCTTCGATTTTAGTAGATACCTGTCCAGAAAGCTCAACTTGTTCTACTAAATCTGGATATTCAGTAAGTGAATCAGAAGTAATTTTGTTTCCGTAAAATATCTCCACTTTTGTTTCTGAAGGAGTTCCACAGGCAAAAATAGTAGCTAAACTTAAAATTGAAATTGTCTTTTTCATAGGTGTTTTTTTAATGAGTTTTTGTCATGTTAGTAGGCGTAACAATAATAAAATCAGCCTTATTGTGTTTGTCGTTAAGTGTGGCAATTTCATCTTGCTCTTCACACCCAATAGTAAGGATATTTAAGTCAGGTTTTAATTGTTTAAGATACCAATAGATTCCTTCATAGTTTTTGGAATGAAAAGCACCATTAAAGTGAATGAATTTTGCATCTACATTAATGTTTTTATTAATAAAATGAGCCATTGTAGCATCTTTAATCCCCTGAGATTTGGGTAGATTATCTCCACCATGTCCCATTCCCATCTCAAGTATTTCTTTGTAGGATTCTAAGGTTGTATCGCAAATAAAAGGAAGTGGTGTTATTAATTCTTTTGCCTTATCTGATAAGCTTAATAGGGTATCTACACCAAAATTGTAAACCATAGAAGCGTATCTACGTGGGATATTTGTTGCGATAAATTTTAGATTATTAGTTTTAGAAAATTCTAATAGTGGCAAATAATCTGTTTCAAAGTTTGGCCAAGTTTTACTTTCAGAAATGAGTTTTTTAGAATTGTAATAACCCGCTAAATATTCGTCTATTATCAACTGATTATCAGACTCCATCATTTCGGCTCCTAAAATCAAGTTTGAATCTAATTCGAATAAATCACTTGTAAGCTCTAATTGCAACCAGTGTATAATAGGATTGTCATGAAATTCTCCAAATAAAATAACATCTGCTTTAGCAGCCTTTTTCAGAAGCTTAGAATATTTTACTTGCCTGGATTGAGAATTGAAAATTTGATAAGTTTCCTTTTGTGCGAAGCACATCAAGGGAAACATAAAACATATAAAAAGTACTTTTTTCATCAGTATGATTATTTTTAACAAATATCCAATTTTCAACCCAACATCAACTAGTTAATTATAGGTTTAAAAAACGAATTGATTAACTAATAAGTTAAGTCTCTAGGGTTGGTCATTTTAATATGATAAGCTTGACCTGGTATAACATTACCAATGCTGTTAAAATCCCAATTTGGTAAATAGACCAAGCCTATATTGTCTTTTACGATTACTAAGTCATCAATTAAACTTGCAGTAACTAATTCTAAATTCATTTCGTTTTTTGAAAGTACAGACATTATATTCCATCCTTCGCTAAGTTCTATACTATTCAATGCAGAATTATAAACGCCATTAACTATAAGTGTATCTAGTTCGTTTACTTTTAATTGATAGCCTTGCCCATATTCTAGTAAGCCAATACCATCAAAACCCCAAGCGGGTAAATAAGCCATACCAAGAGCATTTTTCATTATGACCACATTGGAGTTATTTGGGCTAATAAATAAGGATGCGTCTAAGTCTTCGTTTATTAAATAGGTAGAAACCATATTCCAACCTTCCATAATTGGAATTTCTTGTTTTTCAATCAAATTTATCTCCAGTACAAACAAGCCATTAGCAATGTCAGAAATTAGAATATTTCCAGATGGTAAAAATGCATAAACACCCCAAGCTCCATTATAACCGCCAAAATTTTCGGGTATATAGGTGTCGTAAAAAGCGACTCTTATAGGGTTTTCTGGATTGGAAATATCAAAGACCTGCAATCCATCCCAATAATAGGAGATAAACAACAAATCGTCTTTAATCATTAAATTATGGGCAATTGAAAATTCGTTAACATCCGAATTCAACGTAGAAATCAGTTCTAAATTCTGAATATCAGAGGTGTTAATTACTTTTAAATCATAACCGTTATTTTCTTCTGCAAAAACATATGTATCTCCAGATTTCCACCCGGAATGGTTTGTGCCAAAATCGGGATATGCAGTAAAGGTTGAAAGTTGACTTGGACTTCCATTAAACTCCCAGATCAGTGTTCCTGTACCAGGACAATTAATAAAAGCAGTATCATTATCTACCCATATATCATGTGTGTTCGGAATATATTCATCCATATTGTATAGGTTTAAAGGCTGTATAGGATTACTAATATCGTACACACATAAAGAAGAAGTCCAATAGTTATTTAACGCATCATAGCCTTTAGTTGAGCATGAATAGAGTTTTTGGGCAGGTGTGTCAATAAAAATATTGTGAGATTTACTAAATAAATCATCAGAATCATAAACCACTATAGCGGTGTCAGGGAGATTAGATAAATCAAGAATCTGAAGCGTACTCTCTCCTTGATCGCAAACTGCGTATAAATATTTTCCCATAGTATGATAATCTCTATGGGTAACGCTAGAAGAACTATAGGCACCTGCAATTCTTACTATTTCATAAGAATCTTGAGGATTGGTTACATCTATAATATGTGTTCCGAAAGTAGAACCTAAAATGGCATATTCTCTTCCGTTTTCAGCATAACCATACACCTCAGAATAGCTCCCTCCTAAACCATTTATTTCTAGACTTGTATCGGACCAATTAAATAATAGGTTTACATTATTTGATTGGTAAAAACATTCAGATCCATTAGAACTTAGTTGATTGTAATTTAATGCATTTTCATCATCACAAACATCAATATTACAATCAGAATTCAAAGAAAACACTACTTGTCCAAATGATCCTTCAGCAAGTAATCCATTTGCAATTATTTCATCATTGGCATTTGAAATTTCAAATGAAGAACCTTGCCAACCATCGCCATAGGTATCGTACATATTAAAATAATAACAGTCATCTTCAATACATACATAAAAATTATAATCACTAGAGTCAATATAACTCATAGCAATAGAATCGACTAAATTACCTAAGGTGTCTGTAATAGACCAGGAAATTTCTTCTGCCCATATTTCCGTTTGAATATTTATAGACACTAGATTTGAAGCACATAAACCAGCCTCGTTGATACAAAATTGAGCAGAACCAAATGACAAACCTGCTAGTAAGCCTCCAGAAGCAATGGTAAGAGAATCTTCATATTGTAAAACATAAGAACCATTATTCCAACCATCTCCATAAGAGTCGTATAAGTTGTATTGATAACAAGTATTACTGAGTAAACAAAATGAGTCTAAATACTCTATATTATTCTGATAATTTATTGCTGATGTGTCTACTAAAACACCATTAGAATCTGTAATTGACCAAGAAATCTCCTCTGCCCAATCGCCGGAGTTAAGAATTAACTGAACAGACGTTTGATCACATTCTTGAGCAGCTAATATTTGTACTAAAAGAAGTAAGATGACAGTGAAAAAACAATTAATTTTTCTCATAATTTAAACGCTAAATAATTACTCTAAGAAGAGTAAATGAAATTGAACAAAATTAATTAATAAACTAGGAAAAGACTGAAATTTGAAAATCCTGTATTTGTTATGGAACAATTATTATTTAATTGAAATTATTTATTACTTGAATTCAACATTTTACTCTAAGAACAAAATCGAAAATAGAAGTCTTAAAACTTGCTCTCTAAACCATTTAACAATGGTACTGAGAAGGCAAAACTATAGAGCTTAGTTGCATTAAGCTTAAGGTCTATTGATTAATAATATTGCCCATAACTATTATATTTAAAAATTGGAAATATGTAATTATTGAATAGAAAGATGCTTTCTTACAGTTTCGTTCTCGCCATTTACTTCTAACAAATAGATACCAGCTGGAAAGCCTCCTCTGTCTATTTATATATTATATAATAGTCATTTCAATTTTATCGGCCAATACAGAAGATAATTTATAGTACGATTCTACCGTCCATCCTGCTACATGCGGACTTAATAATACCTTTTTTGAATCTAGTAAATATTGAAAACTAGCAGGAATTTCTGTATCGAACATATTTTCGAAACTTGCTTTTTCAAATTCTAAAACATCTAAACAAGCTCCTAAAATAGCACCTTCTTTCAAGCCTTTTACTAAGCTTTCAGTGCGAACAACTTTTCCTCTCGCTGTATTAATAATATAAAAAGGCTTCGCCATTTTAGCGATAAAATTACAATCTAAATAATGGTGAGTACTTTGGTTATAGGGTGTATGAAAACTAATTATATCAGCCTTTTCTTGAATATTTTCTAAAGTTGATTCATAAGCATAAGTATCAGAATTGTCTGTTTTCGTATTATTGAAAGCTAAAACAGTACAATTAAATCCAGAAATACATTTAGCAAATGCTTTACCCATGTTACCATAGCCAATAATCCCAACTGTTTTACCCGAGAGTTCAACACCTCTATTCTCTTCTCTATTCCACTTTCCAGCTCGAACTTCAGCATCAGCAGTAGAAAGTTTATTAAACAAATTTAGTAACATTCCTATAGCATGTTCTCCAACTGCTTGTCGGTTTCCTTCAGGAGCAGAAAATAAATGAATTCCTAATTCTTTTGCTTTTTCACAGTCTATGTTTTCTAAACCAGCACCAGAACGAGCAATAAATTTTAGGCTTGTTGCTGCCGCTAAAAACTCCTTATTTATAGGAGTTCTAGAACGAACTACTAATCCTTGGTACAAGGATATTTTAGCCAATATTTCACTTCTACTAGAAGTATAATCGTGTTCACAAACAAAGCCTAAACTTAAGAGTCTTTCCTCTAAAACATTATGTACACTATCTACAAAAAGGACTTTCATTAGAGGTCTAAAAATAGTTTACCAATCATAAAATAGATAAATAAACCGAGTACATCGTTTACGGTGGTAATAAAAGGGCCTGTAGCTAATGCAGGATCAATTTTGTATTTGTTAAGAGCTAATGGAATAAAAGTTCCAAATAATGCTGCGAAAATAATAACAGCCATTATGGAAATACTCACTGTAAAGTATATTGAACTAGGGTAACCCAATAAGAATGTAATTAGCATTATTAATCCAGAACAGATGATACCGTTAAGCATAGCAACACCCAATTCTTTCATCAATCGTTCACTTAATGTATCCATCCCTAAGCTATTACTAGCGAGACCTTGCACAATAATAGCGGCAGATTGCACACCTACATTTCCACCCATAGCAGCAATTAAAGGTGTGAAAAAGGCCAACTCTATATTGTTTTCAATATCGAAAATCCCCATTACTTGAGCTCCCATAATACCACCCATTAAACCAATAAGTAACCAAGGTAATCGTGCTCTAGTTAAGGTTACTATATTATCGGAGGAATTTACTTGTTCGAAAATACCAGAAGCTTTATTGTAATCTTCCATGGCCTCCTCCTTCATCACATCAACCACATCATCTATGGTAATTCTACCGATTAAACGATTTAAATCATCTACTACAGGCAAGACAATTAAATCGTATTTGTCCATAATATTTGCCACTTCTTCATCGTCGAAATTCGCTTTTACAGATATTACCTTTTCGTTATAAATATTTTTAATGAAGTTCTTTTCTGGAGATAAAAGCAATTTTTTTAGTGAAAGGGTTCCAAGTAATATTTGGTTATCATCTACCACATAAATCGTGTAAACCTTATCTACGTCTTCGGCTTGTTTACGCATTTCTCCTACACAGCGCAAAATCGACCATTTTTCGTTTACGTGAATAAGTTCTTTTGCCATTAATCCACCCGCAGTATTTTCGGCATAAGATAAGAGGTCTACAATATCGCTGGCATGCTCAACATCTTCTATGTGAGCTAAAACGGCTTCCTTTTTTCCTATTGGTAATTCTGCAATAATATCTGCAGCATCATCAGAGTCTAAATTCTCAATAAGTACTTCAGCAATTTGCCGAGAAGTTAAATCTTCTAATACAAAATTTCTGTTTTCATCATCTAGTTCAATGAGGATATTAGCAGAATCCTCATCTTCAAAAAGTTCAAAAAGTATTTTACCCTGTTCTTCGTCGAGTTCCTCAATAAGCTCAGCAATATCAACATGATGTAATTCGGAAAGCTCAGATTTTAAGACTTTAAAGTCTTTACTTTCTAGCTTCTCGCTTACATCTTGGATAAAATATTTAGTTAATTCAAATTTCATGGTTGAATTTTTTCCAGCTGATTGGTAAGATACACAAAATCTTCCACCGATAATTGCTCGGCTCTTTCGGTTAAAAGAGGGTCGTTAAAATCACTTTTCCCAATAAGTGGTTTAAGTGAGTTTCTTAGTGTTTTTCTTCGCTGACTAAAAGATTGTTTAACAACACGTTTAAAAAACTTCTCGTTACAGTCTAGTTTATCTTTATTGTTTCTGCGTAAGCGTATTACGCCAGATTTAACTTTCGGTGGTGGATCAAACACTTCAGGTTCCACGGTAAATAAATATTCAATGTCATAATATGCCTGAAGTAAAACAGAAATAATTCCATATTTTTTACTTCCAGGACCACTAGCCACACGCTCCGCAACTTCTTTTTGGAACATCCCTACAACTTCGGGAACCTGCTCTTTGTATTCGAGTGCTTTAAATAATATTTGAGAGGATATATTGTACGGGAAATTTCCAATAAGTCCAAATTGCCCTCTTGTAAGCTTTGTTAAATCGAGTTGTAAAAAATCTGTAGAGTGTATGCGAGGACTCAGTTCTGGGTATTTACCCTGAAGGTAAGTAACAGATTCTCTATCGAGCTCTATTACATGAGTCGTAAATTCTTTTTTTGGTAATAAATACTGCGTTAGTACACCCATTCCTGGACCTACTTCAACTACGTCTTTATAGCCCTCGCAACTTAAGCCATCTACTATGGCTCTAGCAATAGAGAGGTCTTTTAGGAAATGTTGCCCTAAGTGTTTTTTAGCTCTTACCCTTTTCATATCTCTGTAATTGATTTTTTTTGTTAGCTACTTTCATATTTAAAATTCGCTAATTACTTCCATCAAAGTACGAAAGGCAACAAACTTACCTTGAAACTTATTGTTGTGTTCTGCTTGTAAAGCTGGAGCAAAGTCCTTGTTGTAAACATCGAGTTTTTCTTGACTCTCACAAGTATATTGTATAGAGTAAGTAATTCCACCCATTTGCTCTTCCACTAAAACTTTACTCATTTTTGCAGAAGTAAAGGTGCCTGTATTTAGCACTTCTTTAATATGAGTTTCGCTCATCCATTTCAACCATTCTTGTTGGGCGGACTCTTCTATATTTACAGTTATGTTATAAATAATCATGTTATTCTTTGCTTAATTCACGGTAGTGTTTTCTCGATTCTGAGAGGAAAAAACTATCCTGGTGATTGGTAATTATATCTTGATAAAGTTCGAGTGCTGCATCAATATTATTAAAATGATATTCTTGCAATGTTGCCTGTGCAAACTTTGCATCATCTGCTAATATATCAAAAGAAAAGAAGTCTATTATCTGGTCTAATAATTCGCTGGCATCTTCCTTTTTATCTTGAATTATTTTTATCTGATACTGTCTGTAAATAGCCTCATCTATTAAACTATGTCCTGGGTAGTCTATAATAATACTATCGAGTGTATAGTAGGCTTGGTTTAGCTTGTTTTGATAAATAAGCAAATCTGCCCGAGCAAACATTTCCATGGTTACCGTAGTGGTATCCATATTTAGGTTGTCTTGAATAAGTAGCGATAATTCCATTGCATTATTTGCAATTAGCTTAGCAGTAGATTTTTTTAACACATCGAGCTGAGCTTGAGCCCAATCGAAATCACCTTGATAATACGAAATTTTAGCTCTTCTAAATTTTGCTTCATGCCCTAATACATCATGTTTATAGGCTTTATCTACTTGGGAATAGTAAAGTATGGCATCCCAAATTTCGTTTTGTAAAAGTAGAATATCTGCATAAACAAGTTTGCACTGAGCTAAATTTTCCATACTTGCCGAATGCAACTCCAAAGCTTCTTTTATAGTAGCTGATGCTTTGTCTAAATCGTATAAACGGAAGGCTTGTATTTGAGCCAAATCTCGAATGAGTAAAATGGTATAGCTCGTTTTTCCTAAAACAGAAAAACTAGTAATGTATTCTTGCTCTAATAACGCCCATTCTTGTTTGGTGGTTTTGGGCTGAGCTTCAAGTAGTTCTTTGTTAACGTTCATTAGAGCCAATTGGGCATCTAAATAATAAATCGATTCTATACCGAGGTCTATTATGTATGTGTAGCATTTTTTTGCGACTGTAAAAGCTTTGTTTTTTCTGCAAATTGAGGCTAAAACAAAAATCTTTTTTTGATCGGAGTTTAGTCTCAGATCCATTGCTTTTTCTTGGTCAAATGCAGCCGAAAAATTCTTTTCTTGTATAAATAGCCAAATGAGTAAATCACCTAAATTCTCATCTCCAGTTTCCTGAACTTTTTTAAGTAAAACACTTTTTAGTAAGAGGTTGTTTTGATTTTCAGAATCGTTGTTAATAGTTCTGTTTAAGGTTATTTTTACACTCTGTAAATACTGTTTATTACTAACGATCAGCTCTAAATAATTCTTGTACATTAATTCAATATTCCCTTGTTTTCCGTAAATTCTAGCTAAGTGAAAACGCAAGGAGCTTTTATTTGGGTTTTGTAAACCAATTTTGTAAGCTTTAATAGCGTAGTCAAAATACTCTAATTTATAAAGTCTGTTTGCCGTAACAGAAACTAAATGATCGTTTTCTTTTAGTTGATTTAATAGTTCTTTAAACTTTTTAGATGCTTTTTTAGTCTCCCCTTTTAAGGTGTAAACATGAGCATAGTCAACCAAAACAGAAGGGTTTTCATCATATTTCTTACTGTGTGTTTTTACGAGCTTTTCGGCGGCATCAATTTCAGAAAGAGCAATATAACAATCTAATAAACCTTGGTAGTAATTGGGTGATTTATGTGTATTGTATAAACCTAAATACAGTTCGCTCGCCTTTTGGTATGAACCAGATTTAAAAAACTGATTGGCTAATTGTGCTTGATTATTATTCTGAGCACAGCTAAACATTGGAATAAGTAGTGCTACAAAAAGTAGCATAATTGTAGATTTTAATGCACTATTCATGTTGACTTTTTAAGGTGTTTAACTGTAAAAATATCCCTTTTAATTTCGATTCTAATGAATCAAATTCCACTGTGTTTTGAATAAATGTATTCTGTAAATATTCACTCACAGTATTAAGTTTCCCCAATGCTTTTTGTTCCTCTATAAAGTAGTTTGCAAATTGTTTTTTACTTAAATGTCTATGTATTAAGTCTTCTTTTAAAGCACTTATTTGTTTCTTAGAAAAACCTAAATCTCTTCGTAAGCTATCCACTTGTATGTTGAAATTTGAGAGGTTGTAGTGTATTTTATTATAGGCTATTTTTTCATGATACAACCATTGTTTCTGAAATTCGTTCAATGCCTCAAGTTCAAATAAAGCTAACCTTTCTTTCGATTTTTCTATGCAATAGTTGATTTTTGTGCTGTCAATTTCACTTAACAGCTCATTTTGATGAAGCAATAATGAATCTAGAAGCAAAGTGTAGTTTACCTCTTTATTGATGTTTATTTCTTGACAAGAAGTAACAAACAATGCAGTAACGAATATGTAGAATATTTTTTTTAACATCATAAAAAACCGAGGTCTTAGCTGAGGTTAGTTATTAGATTTTATCGAATCCGCAATAAGGTACCAATACATCCGGAATGTTTATTCCATCTGCATCTTGATAGTTCTCTAGTAATGCAGCCATAATACGAGGTAAAGCCAAAGATGATCCATTTAAACTATGACATAGTTTGGTCTTTTTATCATCGTCTTTAAAACGCAATTTCAATCGATTACTTTGGTAACTTTCGAAGTTTGAAACCGAACTTACTTCCAGCCATTTGTCTTGTGCTGCAGAATACACTTCAAAATCGAAAGTTAGTGCCGAAGTAAAGCTGAGGTCACCACCACAGAGTTTTAAAATTCTAAACGGCAAGGCCAATTCACGAAGAATATTCGCTACATGTTCTACCATTATATCGAGTGTTTTATAGGACTCATCGGGGTGTTGAATTTGTACAATTTCAACTTTATCGAACTGGTGTAAGCGATTTAAACCTCTTACATCTTTCCCATACGACCCAGCTTCTCTTCGGAAACAAGGGGTGTAGGCAGTACATTTAATTGGGAAGTCTTCCTTTTTTACAATTACATCTCTAAAAATGTTTGTTACCGGAACTTCTGCTGTAGGTATTAAGTATAAATTATCTTCTGTAGCATGGTACATTTGCCCTTCCTTGTCAGGTAACTGTCCTGTACCAAATCCTGAAGCTTCGTTTACCAAATGCGGAGGCATTATTTCTTCGTATCCAGCTGCGGTGTTTTTATCTAAAAAATAGTTGATTAAACCGCGTTGTAATCGAGCTCCTTTTCCACGGTAAACAGGGAATCCTGCTCCTGTAATTTTTACGCCTAATTCAAAATCGATGATGTTTTTCTCAGCCACCAATTCCCAATGTGGTTTTGCATTTTCGCCTAAGTTAGGTAGCTTCCCTTCTTGACTAATAATTTTATTATCTTCCTCGCAGGTACCTGCAGGCACAGATTCGTGTGGTATATTTGGTATTTGAACAAGTTTATTATGAAGCTCATCTTGTGTTTCAGAAAGGACTATGTGTAAGGCTTTCGTCTTTTCTTTTAGCTCAGCGGTT
>DKGK01000019.1:19548-34293 GCA_002453265.1 Flavobacteriales bacterium UBA6772
AAGCATACCGATTTCTTTCGATAATTTATTAGAATCTGCTAAAATCGCATCGTTTTGAGACTGTGTATTTCGTCTTTTTTCATCTAAGGTAATTAGCTCTTCGATAATGTCTTTAGCATCGAAATTTTTTATCGCTAATCGTTTGATTACCTCTTCCTTGTGCTCTCTAATATACGCTACTTGTAACATGCTCTTTTATTTAGGAACACAAAAATAAGCTATTCCTTCTTAACTTGTTATTTGCTATGGTGAAAGTTTAAAATGTTTATCAAAAAAAATGCCTCTAAAAACAGAGGCATTAAATAAGGTTATGTTTTGTTTAGAATTTAAGCCCAACAGAAACTAAGAATTGGTTAAGTCTTTGGTCTGGATTAAATGTTGCGTTACCAATGGTGATTCCATCGGAAATTGATTGTAAGCCGATTTCGTAACGGAAGTCTAAGGTAAGGATAGATAAGTCTAATCCAGCACCAATTTGAGCTCCTACAGTTACGCTTTTGTAATTAGTTTCCACTTCCTTAATTGCCTCATCTAATCCTTCTAAACTAATATTATCGCTTAAAGGGAGTGTAAAAACAGGCCCAGCATTTACTCTAAAAACTTTTAAAAATCGTTTTCCAAACATTACAGGAATATCTATCTTGTTTAGCTTTACCTCACCAACGATTGTTTCTGCACTTGTATTCTCATCTGTATCTAATAATACAGCATAAGATATTTCAGATTTTGTATTACTAAAAAGTAATTCTGGTTGTACATATATTCCCATCAAGGAAATACGTGCAAAAACACCTAGTTGATAGCCTAAAACAGGGTCTGTATCTTTTAGTAACTGTATGGCATCACCACCATTACCTATACTAGTTACATCTTTTAAGTTAAAACTAGGAGAGGAGATACTCAGTTTTGGTCCCCAAGAAAAATCTTGAGCGGCACTATTTAAAGTAAAACCGAGTAATGCGATCGATAAGATTAGTTTTTTCATAATTTAAGAGTTTGCTTCAATTTTACGTTTTTCTTTGGCACTTTTAGTAGCGGCAATATTTGCATCAATGTCGTGAGCAGGTCTCGACCATTTCACTTTTCTACCCTCAGAATTACTATTTTTATAGTTTTCGTTGACCTCAGGTTTGTTTCCTTTTTTGTAAGCTTTTTGAGGTACAAGACCCAAGGTACTAAATAATTTCATATCCTTATTAATATCAGGATTTGGAGTGGTAAGTAGCTTATCCCCTGCAAAAATAGAACCTGCACCAGACATAAAGCATAAAGCTTGTCCTTCGTCTGTCATTTCTGTTCTACCTGCCGAAAGACGAACCGTAGCTGTAGGAAGCACAATACGTGTTGTTGCAACCATTCGTATCATATCCCAAATAGGAATTTGTTCTTGTTCTTCCATTGGCGTTCCTTCTACAGGAACTAAAGCATTTATAGGAACCGATTCTGGGTAAGGATTCAAATTAGAAAGTGTTACCAACATGGCAGCACGATCTTCAATAGATTCGCCCATTCCAACAATACCACCCGAACAAACAGTTAGTCCAGCTTTACGAGCATTTCCAATTGTTTCAATTCTATCTTGGTATCCTCTCGTAGAAATTACTTTTTTATAGTGCTCCTCAGAAGTGTCTAAATTGTGGTTGTAAGCATAGAGTCCAGCTTCAGAAAGTCTTCTGGCTTGATCTGGTGTAATCATTCCTAAAGTACAGCATACTTCCATATTTAAGTCTCTAACTGTACGAACCATTTCTAGAACCTGATCGAAGTCTTCGCCTTCTTTTACATTTCGCCATGCGGCACCCATACATACTCTTGACGAGCCAGAACTCCTAGCTCTTAAGGCTTGAGCTTTTACTGTTTGCACAGACATTAAATCATTTTTTGCTATGTCTGTATGGTAACGAGCTGCTTGCGGGCAGTAGCCACAATCTTCTGGGCAACCACCAGTTTTTATAGAAAGTAAAGTACTCACTTGAACCTCGAGTGGATCGTGGTGTAGTCTATGGACTGTTGCTGCTTCAAAGACTAGCTCTATTAATGGTTTATTATAAAGTTCAAGAACTTCTTTTCTAGTCCAATTTTTCCTATTCTCCATTCTCTTTATTCTTGATTTTCAGCCCAAATATAAGCCTTCTTTTTTTAAGCTGTTTTTATTTTGATAAAATGATACTTACTGCATTTCCTCCAAATCCAGTTGCATTTATCATGATGTTTTTTACTTCTTTAGGATTTCCCATTTTGAGACTTTCGTATGGGAAATTAATGAGTTTATTGTGTTGTAGCATAAGTACAGCGAGCTCCATACTCAATGCGCCAGATGCACCAAAAGTATGACCTGTTGTGTATTTGGTGGAAATTAAATGAGGGATCTTTTCTCCAAACAGATTCTTAATTGCCTTATATTCGCTTTTGTCTCCTTTTAAAGTTCCCGGGGCGTGCATTATTATGCTATCTACTTCAGTTAAATTAGCATTTATTAATGCTTTTTTCATAGAATCTTCTAAGCATTCGGCTTCAGCAGAAAGCGATACGTTGTGTTCTATTAATTCTGTAGCAAATCCAAAACCTTTAATGGTTGCTAGTTTTTCTTGCCCCTTTTCTCTTTCCAGACAAAATACAGCGGCTGCTTCTCCTAAGACTAAAGAGTTGCTTTTTTTGTTTTTCTCTAAAGGCAAAGAAGGGAAGATTCCTTTTTCTTCGGAATAAATTCGCAAAGCTCTCATTTGAGCAATGGTAAAATCACTTAATGGTGCTTCAGCTCCACCCGTAATAAATTTTTCAGCCATGCCCGCTTGTAACCAAGCGATACCATTTAAAACGGAATGCAGTGCAGTACTACAGGTTATAGAATGAGAAAAGCTGGCTCCTTTAGTCCCCAAGTCGTAGGCTACCCAAGAGGATATATTCCCTAAAGTTGTTGTTGGCGATACTACAGGACTTAATCGTTTATTGCTGTTTTCTAAAAAGTTTTTATGGTATTTTTCGAATAACTGTGTAGCTCCTCTAGACGAACCTAAGTTTACACTCATATTGTCTTCGGCTTTCCAATTGGCTTGTTTTACTGCCTGTCGAGCTGCAAAAATAGAAAGTAAAACAGTTTTGTCTAATCTTCTGAAATGTAAATTTTCTTTCCGGATTTCCTTAATAAGTTTATCATCCTCAATATGAAGTTTTCCTACTTCAGTATCACAGTTATTAAAACAGCAAGAAGTAATACGCGTTGTTTGTGCACTATAGTTTTTCCAAACTTCAGCAGCATTACTACCCATGGAAGATATACTCCCCATTCCACTTATAATTACCTGTTCTTGCATAACGCAAAGGTAATATAAAAGAACGCCTTAAAATACGAGCTAATCAGTTTTTCTTAACCCAGTTTAGGTGTTTTTTATTCGTATTTTTTAAAGTGAATTCTATAGAATAAATCCCCTCTGGAAGATTAGAGAAATTCCAAGAATTGGTTGTAAGTTGATTGTTTTTATAGACACAAACCCCTAATGTATTGTACACATATACAGACTTTAATAAATTGGCTTCGCCCTTGTAATTTAGTATTCCTGTTGATGGGTTTGGGAAAATGGAAATACCAGTTTCAAGGTATTGTAGAGCAAGATTATTAATTTGAAGTGTTGTTGTAGATTCTATACATCCATCAGAAACCATTAAATCAATTTCGTACATCTCTGTAAAATCAGCAATATTTAAAATTAAGGTCTCAGCATCAGAAATAATATTTTGTGAAATCCCTATCCAATTTAGCGAAGTATAATTTTGACTCTCGTTGTAAAAATAGAGGCTATCTCCTATAATTTCGTAGTTGGCTATTGCTTCTGGAATCTGAGAAAAATTTATTTCGTTTTCTAATGTAGAATTATAAGCTGTTTCTTGAATTATAACAGCATCTGTAAAAGAAATAGTATTGGGAATAAATGCATTTATGAGCGAATCGTTAAACATAACTGAATAAAAAACGCAGGCTGCTAAATACGAACCATGAATACTAGGATGTGAGCCGTCGGAGGAATATAAATCTATATTTGGATGGTTTTCTCGAATGCTCTTCCAGGCTATCCCTACTGGGGCTAAAAGAGTGTTATTGTCTTCTGCCATTTCGGTGTACGATTCCGTTAAACGATCTTGCATTCCTTCGTAGGTACATAAAGGAGGATAAAATTCACAGTTTTGAGCGTCCCCATTTTCTCTTCCCCAGGTCATAAAAAACACAGGTTGAGAACAGGTATCTGCTTGTCTTATATCATCACATAAACTAGCTGCATAAGGGTAAACTTCATTGGCTACCTGACTAGGTGGGAATGATGGATTTTGGCTTTGATCTTGAAGAATAACATAATCCCACTCCACTGAATTTAAGAGTGTTTGCACATTAGAATTTGAGGCGTGTTGTGCAAGAGTTGAACCTCCAGGAGTATGACTTTGGTGGTTAAATGTATTTCCCTTAGATATTGCAATGTCATTTATTATTCCTGGCAAGTCGTTTACATAGGTATAACTATTACCTATAAATAATGCACTTTTTTCTGTTTGAGCTATACTTATAGTACTGATAAGTAGACTAAGTACTAGGCTGTAAATTAATTTCATGGTATGGATTTATATTCTTCTTACTATAGACGAGCCAAGGTAAGCTAATTTTAAATGTGTGTGAGTGGAATATAATAGCTTACTATTGAGAGCTCTTTATCTTTGAAATTTATTAATATCTTCGCATGTATGAAAAAGGTATTATTTTTAAGTCTATTATTTTTACAGCAATTTTTGTTTGCTCAAGCTCCCGATTTTGCAGTTACGACTAATCAAGGAGAGTCTTTTGTTTTGAGCGAAACCTTAAATAATGGTCAGTTTGTTCTTATAGATTTTTTAGCTACTTGGTGTGGTCCTTGTGCAGAAGGCGTTCCAGAATTTTCAGAAATCTACCACGATTTTGGTTGTAATCAAAGTGATTTAGTGGTGCTTTCTATAAGTTTAGATGGTTCGGATTATGATACACAAGTTTTTCATAATTTGTACCAAGGTGATCATCCCATTGTTAGTGGCTTAGAGGGTGGAGGCTCTCATGTTCATGATGCATACGAGGTAACAAGTTTACCTTTTTATGTATTAATAGATACTAGCGGAGTTATTTTATATGAAGGCACAAGTGCCGCCACGTATAGCACTTTAAATACACTTCTTTTAGAAAATGGAATTCAACAAAATGGATGCCCAATGCTAGACTTTACCCAAAATTTAGATTTTCATAACGGTTGGAATTTACTATCAAAACGTGTTCTAACCGAAAATGAATCTATGGAAGAATTATTTGCAGATGTTTCTACCGATTTGATTATTTTAAAAGACGCTGCAGGTGATGTGTTTTGGCCAAGTTTTAATCTGAATACCATTGGCGATTACGATAATACTAAAGGTTATTTAGCTAAATTTTCTAATGATGTAAGCGTAAATTGGACTGGCATATTAATGTCCGCTGAATTTATAGTACCCTTAGGTTTAGGTTGGAATATAATACCCTACTATGCAACGGAATCGATCAATTCCACACAGTATTTTAATTCTATTATCAACAATGTAACCATTGTAAAAGATGAAGTTGGAAATGTGTATTTACCTGCATTCAACTTTAATAATATAGGAGCTTTACAGCATGGAAAGGCTTATTATATTAAGGTTTCTGAAGCAATAAATTTTCAATATTAAACCAATTGTGAAGCTATAGATATTATTCCTACTGCAAAACAGTAGTAAGCAAAATATTTCAGTTGACTCTTTTTCACCAATCTAATCATCCACTTACAAGCTACTAAACCTGTAAAGAATGCTGCAATAAATCCAAATATTAATGGGAGAATATTGCTTGAATCTGAAACTAAATCGCCACTTAACATATCTTTAGCCATTTTACCAAGAATTAAGGGAACTACCATAAGGAAAGAAAAACGAGCTGCTTTTTCTCTATCTACTCCTAATAATACAGAAGTAGAAATGGTAGCACCAGATCTAGAAATTCCCGGAAGTATAGCTATAGCTTGAGAAACTCCAATTAAAATAGAATTAAATATACTTACTTTTTTGTCTGTTTTTTTCGCTTTATCAGCTAAAAACAAAAGCATTCCTGTAAGCAAAAGCATACAACCGACTAATAGTATTTGTCCGCCAAACAACGATTCTATCTCATCTTCAAAAAACAATCCTACCACAGCAGCAGGAATCATCGATAAAATAATTTTAACCGAAAATTTAGCTTCCTCATTCCATTTAAACTGGAATAAACCAGCAAAAATTAGGACGATATCTTTTCGGAATATAACTATGGTACTTAAAGCTGTTGCTGCGTGAAGCACTACCGTCATTAATAAATTTTGTTCTTGTTCCGAAACACTTAGTAGTTCTTTTGCTATTTCTAGGTGACCACTACTGCTAACAGGTAAAAATTCGGTTAAGCCCTGAACAATTCCTAAAATTATTGCTTCAATAATTGCCATGTTAATTAGCTTTGGGCTTGTGCATAATGGCAAATATCTCGATTACAAATCCAACAAGAATAAATATTGGTGCAAGGGTAATTCGTGTAAAGCTGAAAATTTCTGGATTAAAACTTGTGTCGTCGGCAGCACCACCACCCCACATTAAAATAAATCCTGTTACAATAAATGCAATTCCAAGTAGCATTAATTGGTAATTCTTCTTTGTAAATAAAAATCCGTTATTTTCCATCTTAATAGTGTAATTCGTCAGTAGTTAGTTTTAAGTATTTACGCACTGCAAAATAAGTGCAGAACCATGGAATAAACAAGCCCATTATAAAGATACTTGAATATAATGTTATTTGTGCAGTTGTATTGTGTAAACGTTCTATTTCGGGTAATAAATTTACGCTGTACCGCACCAATAATTCTATAAATAATATGGAAATAAGAGATGCTATGAGTCCATTTTTTAGGCTTTTAAAAATAAATGGCTTACGAATAAACGATTTTGTAGCACCAACTAATTGCATCGTTTTAATTAAAAAACGTTTCGAATAAATTGTTAATCGTATAGACGAGTTGATCAGGGCTATAGCGATTAAACTAAATACCAGACTTAATAACAAAAGCGTATAACTTACTTTTTTAAGATTGTCTTTTAAAAGTTTTAAAAGCGATTTATCGTAAACAACCTTTTGCACAACATTTACAGCAAGTAATTCTGCCTCTATACTTTCGGCTTCGTTTGTTTGGGTATAATAAGCCTGAAAGTGAACGTCTATTGCATCAGTAAGTGGATTAAATCCTAAGAATTCAATAAAGTCTTCTCCTAAGTCATTTTCCAGTTTACTTGCAGCTTCCTCTTTAGATATAAATTCGGTTGATTTAATATGCTCACTCAACTCAAGCTGTCGCTGAAATTGTTTTATAGCAACTTGCTTTGCTTCTGGTTTAAGTAAAACTGTAAAAGTAATATTCTCCTGTACTTTATTGGCAATAGACTTAGAATGGTATAATACAGTACTAAGCAGTCCTATTAAAAACAAGACCAAGGTCATGCTTATAATAACGGATAAATAAGAAGACCGTAATCTTCTTTTATTGAACTTGTCTTGTTTTTGAATCATTGTGGGCTAATTTACAATTTCAGTCTTAAAAATCAGATATATATTACAAAAAAAAAGGCTCCATAAATGGAGCCTTTTTAGAATATATTTCGGGTATTATTAAAACTTGAAAGTAAGTTTCGAGTAGTAAAAAGCACCACTGAATCCCATTTGTACTGAATCCCAAATTCCACCAGTTTCGGTAGCTACAGGATGTTGCATTGTAGGGTATTTATTAAGAATATTTGTACCCCCTATATTTACTGTTAATTTGTTGCTTACGTCGTAGCTTAGATTTAGGTCTGCTGTTATTCTACTATCGTAGTTGTCTGTAACAAGGTCTTTGTAGGCATCATATCCTTCATCACCTTCTACTAAAACATCTTCAAAGTAGAAGTCCCAGTTTAGTAGCTCTACTTTATCGAAACGTACAAATCTTAACATTGCTTTAAACTTTTCGTATTTGTAGTCTACAGTTAAATTAATTTTACTGTTAGGAGCAGAAGCTAAAAGGAAAGATTTTTCTCTGTCTCCAAAGTAGATATCTTCTTTTCCAGCTAATTTTTCAGAAGTATTTACATCGCCTAATTCCATAGAATTAAAATTAGCGGCCAAAGATGCAACAATACGGTGCTTTCCGAACATATCTGCATAAGACATTACAATATCTACCCCTTTGGTTCTTGTGTCAATTGCATTCGAGAAAAATTGAGCCGCACCAATATTAAGTGCTTGTAATTCTGCACCAATTTGTTCGTCATCATCTCCAAAAGCACCTGTAAGAACTACACGATCTTTAATATCAACTGAGTAAAAATATACAGTTGCAGAGAATGTCCCTAATTTTGCTGTAAGACCAATGCTCATAATAGTCGCTTTCTCTTCTTTTAAAGCTTCAATACCTAAAGCTCTTGTAAGTGGGCTGTCGTTAGATGCAATAATTTTATCTATTGGCGTACCTCCCACAAACTCAGTAAAAGTTGTGTTGAAGTGAACTTGCGCTAAGTAAGGCGCTCTAAAGCTTATTGAGAATGAACCTCTGGCAGCAATTTTTTCACGAATTTAATAGCGAGATGCTACTTTATAGTTTAATGTTTTCCCAAAGTCATTGTAGTTTTCTGCACGAAGTGCTGTAGCGATCATTAGTCTTTCATTAATGTCTAGTTCTGCATCTACATATAAATCTACATTCGAACGATAAGCATTCAGTTCATTAGATGGTTGGAATCCCGGAAATCCTTGAGATCCAGCGGCAAGTCCAGCAATATCAACTTGAGTAACAATTCCATCTATTACTGTGTCTATTACTCCGTAGTTTTTCCACGAACCTTCTTCTCCTGCAAAAATATTATAACGTTCTATACGATGTTCAGCACCCACAGCTATGTTTAGTCCATTCATAATATTTTCAAAATATTTAGAGGAGGTAACTCTTGTGGTATTTTGGCTCAAGCCATATCCACCTGCACCAAAGCTTGTAGATGAAGAAGCTCCAAGGGAAGCATTTAAAGTTCCATCTATTAAATAGTGAAAGTTGTTTGCTCCAAAAGTATTGTTCATGTCAATATTCCATCCATTTAAAATACTCTTTACTCCTATAGAAAAAGACTTATCGCCGATTATAGATTTAATTTTTGGATCAAATCCATACGGGTAAATCTCTGGTATATTACGACTGTCATCTGCTTCACGCGTCCAAGCATAAGCCTGTGTATCTCTGTAGTTAGATCCACCAAAAGCGTAAAGGTTTGCATTTTTACTCAAAGGAATTTGTGCATTAAAGTAAGTTGCTAGGTTATCGCCAGAAGCTAAACCAATTTGACGTCTCCAAATTAAACCTTCGTAGTCTTCGTGCCCGGGATTTGAGGGTCTATTGGTGTGTTCATTCTTTAAATAATCGATTGTCATATTTAAGAATCCACCATCACCTATCTCTACACCGTAGTTTCCACTTAAGTGCATTTTTTCTCCATCAAATTTTTTATTGTAAGCTGGATCTATATAGTCATTAATGTCTGTGGGTGTAGTTGCATTGTATGCACCAGTCATAACAGAACTGTTAAATTCGTTTACGCTAGATTTTAATACAATATTAATAACTCCTGCAATGGCATCTGAACCATATTGTGCAGAAGCCCCAACTCTAAGAATTTCAATACGTTCGATAGCAGAAACAGGAATGGTATTTAAATCTGTTCCCGTATTACCACGTCCACGCGAACCGAAAATATTAACATGAGCACTTTGGTGACGACGTTTACCGTTTACCAATACAAGTGTTTGATCTGGACCTAATCCTCTAAGGGTTGCAGGATCTAGGTGATCTGCACCATCGGCTCCCGATTGCTTGTTTGAGTTAAAAGAAGGTGCAGCATATTGAAGTAATTGGTTTATATCTACTTGTCCTACACTATTAGCTATTTCAGAAATATTGATCACATCTACTGCTACAGGACTTTCTGTAACTGTACGATTTGGAGATCTAGTCCCTACAATTTCTAAACTTTGTAAAAACATTCCCTCTTGTAAAGTAATGTTTATTACGGAGCGGCCATTTACTTGTGTCTTTTGATCTGTATAACCAACAAACGTGTAACTTAATATTGTACTTGTATTGCTACAATCAATTTAAGTTTGAGCAGTAAAGATATTAAAACTGTGATTTCTTGGAAGAAATCTTTACAAATGAATTGAATGTATAATTACTTCTCCATAATAAATTGAAGAGGTGCTTTTAAGCCTTTGAATTCTAGTAAATCCATCTTAATAGAACCCACCATAACTTTTGTTTCTATGCGCAAAGGAATTTTATTTTCATCATCGCTAACCCAAATACACATTCCGTATTCATCGTTAAATACTCTACCTGCTTCAAGTTGTGGAATCCATTTTGTACTGGGAATATTTCCAAATTTAGTTTTTATCGTGTCTTTTCCGCTGTAAATAATTTCCGAAGACAAAAAAGAATCGTCTAAATATACTTGCAAAGGAATACTTTGCCCAATAGCAATACTGTCTTGATTTAAAGTTCTTAAGTAATAAAACATCGAGAGAATGTCTTGTGTGTTGTTAGTTAGAGTTATTGTATCTCTTGTGCTTTCGGCTTGGTTTAATTCGTAGTTGAAAAACACATTTTCGTTCTTACTATAATTACCTTCATTTACATTTCTATTAAAATAGAGCGGACACAAACAACTATCTGTTGAAATACTTTCGTAATAATCTCTAACTTTAAAAAAGAAGTTAAACAAACCAGTAGATTTTCCATAAGCACTAAATTGATAGGTATTCTCTTTTTCGGTAACTTTTAATAATGCTGTCCCAGCGACTAAAGGTCCATAATGCACCTTGTATTCTAATTGTTCACCGTTTAAAAAAGGCATACTACTTTGGGCAAAAGAAGAAAAATTAGCGCAAATAAAAAGAAGAAAAATAAGTTTTTGCATTAGTCAAATCTTGTGTTAACTACATTGTTGTATAAAGACCCAAAGGTGTAGCTTAAGCCTATAAATGCGTAGTAGTTATAGTTAGAAGCCAGCTCTTTTTGTTGTAATAAAACATCTTCATAATTTACGCCAACACCAGATAATTCAATTTGACTTCTATTAAACTCAAAGGAAAACCACGTATTTAGGTTAAGCCCTTTTAGTATTCTGATGTCTAGATTGCAATTTAAATTTAAATCAAATTTATTTCCTGGCAAGAATAGATCTTTTGACTGTAAACCTATGTCTATACTACCCCACTTCTGAATACTTTCGTAGTTCACACTAAGTTCTTGGAAAAAGTAATTTTCGGTAGTTTTAAAGAAAATTGTGGTATCAATATAGTTATTATACTGATTACCGATACCATATAAAAACCTCAACTGATGCTCATTGGCTTCTGAGTATGGAAAAATATTGTACTCTATGGCTGGTAAGAAACTAATACCTGATTTTAAATTTGAATAAGTACTGTGCGTATAGTCTGTGAATGCACCTACAGAAATGTGTTTGTTTACACTTTTTACAACTAGCAGGTTAGCGTAATTAGATTCTGTAGTAATTATTGTTTTTTCTCCGTCATACAAGAATATATTTTTCTCATGATTAAGGTTTAAAGAGCTTTCTACTTTCAATTTTTCTGTTATTTTATTTCCTGATAATCGCAAACTTAAGTATTCACTTTTGTAGGTTTCTCTTCCGTTTAATCTAGCATTAGCTCTAATTTTATAAACCCAATAACTCCATGGGTCTTTTTCTAATAATAGCTCGTCAACAATAATAGGTTTGTAAACAATAGAGATATTATTAGCGACTGAACTGTGTTTTACAAAATCGAATAAGCCCTTATTTAATATATCTACATGAGCAATACGTGTTTCATCATCACTAGCATCTGGTCTCATATTTACAATTAATGTATCATTAAGATGCGTAAATTCTTGTTGCCCTATAAATCGAAACGAATAGCTATTCCCTCCTGCACCGGTTTCGTTCTGAGCAACAATAATATGGACTTTGGATTCTTTAGGTTCTCTTATAAAGTTAATATAAGGAATTTCTGTTTGAATGTAATTCTGATCACAGCCCCAAGCGCAATCTAAAAATGCAAAAAGTTTATCATTGTTTTGACCTTGTACAAAAGAGGAAAGTATTAGTAAGCTACTTAAAATAATTTTTTTCACAAGTAAAATTTTAGAAAAAACGAATTTAACTAATAATTATTTTATAGGCTTCTACAAAGGGTGGTAGTTAAAATTTAATTAGAAACCTATATAACTCCAAGTGATGGAATACTCTCAATTGAAAAGAGTATATTTATCGGATTACTAAAACACTAAAAATAGTTAAGTGCAGGAAGAGAAAATCATTTTAGGTATAGATCCCGGAACAAGTATTATGGGTTTTGGACTGATAAAAAAAACAGGATCAAAATTTGAGATGATTATGATGGATGTTTTAATAATGACCAAAATAAATGACCCCTATCTGAAACTCCAAAAAATATTTCAGAAAACACTTGCCATAATCGACCATTACCACCCCGATGAAGTTGCTTTAGAAGCTCCTTTTTTCGGTAAAAATGTTCAGTCTATGCTCAAACTAGGAAGAGCACAAGGCGTAGCAATGGCTGCTGCTTTACAAAGAGATATCCCTGTAACAGAATACGCACCTTTAAAAATTAAGAAATCTATTACTGGCAGAGGTTCCGCTTCTAAAGAGCAAGTTGCTGCTATGTTAATGCAAATGTTAAACATTAAGGAAATGCCTAAATATTTAGACGCTACAGATGGTTTAGCTACTGCGATGTGCCATGGTTTACAAAATGGTGCTATTACATCCGGAAAAGGAAAATCATCTTGGGCTAGTTTTGTTAAGAACAACCAAGACAGAGTTGGCTGAGTACGCAATTGTATTGCGTATTAACAATAGGCTTTTTTGAAAAATAAAGTTCCGATTTTATACCCAATAGATTTGTGTTTTATTGGGCACTTGTTTCTCTTTGAAATACAATTAGGAAGCTTATAAAAGAATAATCATACTATAATCGCTATTCTAGATGTTCTACAATTTTCAAGAAAGAGTCATATTTGTAATCAATTTTTAAAAGAAGTAGTTTATCTGATTTAAATTAAGAATCAAATATTATGCTTTTAAAAATAAATAGCATACAATTGAGTATACTAAAGAAAAAGCAGGGTCAAATTCTCAATAAATTTTATAAACGACAATCCTAACTGCTTAATAAAAAGGTATGCGTAAATAAATATATAATTTACAATTGTAGAATTACTGATTATTTTTTTTTGTAATAATAACCAGATGTTTAAGTGTTATAGATTTAGTAATCTAATGTGTTTTAAATAGCTTGCTAATTCTTGTTACAAATTAAAGATTTATAAAATCTCAGATGACTAAACTGTTATTTTATCCAATATTATTTCTCAAATATAATATTAACAATAGTTGACAAAGAAAACTAAAGTAATAATATCTGATAGGCTTAGATAAAACTGACTTTTATTCCTCAATTAAAAAATATTTTATAGTATTTTGTTGAGATAATCTTTATTGTAGGATAGAAAAAATAAGAATTAATAAAATACTTTAAGTGTATTAAATACCATTAAACTAAACTAAACTGCAGTTCACCGACAAACTAAGTCCATTCAACTATTTTTTTAATGTATAAACCTAAAGCCTTATACATTTGCAAGCAATAATAATAGAATTGTTCTATTATTTAACAAAAAAACTTAGCACTTATGAAAAAGAAAATTTTACTAATGGCAATTGCTCTAATGTCAATTGGTATTACAAACACTGCAATGGCACAAAAACAAGAAACTGGAACTGCATCAGCTTCTGCTTATATTATTAATCCGATTGCGATTAATAAAACTGTAGATATGAGTTTTGGAAATATAGCAATAGGTACTGGGGTTGGAACTGTACTAATAGCTCCTTCATCAGAAGGAGGGTTAACTATAGGTGGTGATGCTTTTATACCAGCAACAGGAGGATCATCTGCAGCTGCAAAATTTACTATTAGTGGAGAAAATTCGTACACTTACACAATTACAATTCCAACTGGAGATCATACCATTACTCATACTAATACTACAGATGTAATGATAGTAAATAATTTCACAAGTTCAATTGGTACTGGTGCTGGAGATGGATTCCTAGATGCATCTAATGGTAATCAAGTACTATATGTTGGAGCAACATTGAATATATCTGGTGACCAACTAACTGGAAGTTATGCAAGTCTTACTGCCTTTGATGTTAAAGTGAATTACAATTAAAAATAAAATATTATGGCTGTATTTTGCAACGTATTAAAAAGAAAAGACTTTACTGATAGTAATTTAAAACTTAAATTACCAGTATTTATTTTTACTTGTTTCTTGTACACAAATATACTGGCTCAAGGAAATTTATTAATTTTCCCAAAGCGCCTTGTATTTGAAGATAGAGGAAGAGTAAAGCAACTATCACTTTCTAATACCGGGCAAGATACAGCTATATATAATGTTTCATTTACTCAATTTAGAATGAATGAATATGGAGGATTTGAAGAAATAACAGAACCAGGTATTGGGCAAAATTTTGCTACACCTTATTTACGGATTTTTCCACGAATAATAACTTTAGCACCTAATGAAA
>DKGK01000023.1 GCA_002453265.1 Flavobacteriales bacterium UBA6772
GGAAATCAATTCTACGAATTAATGGGTGTGCAGTATGCATTTGGTGCTCGTTTAGGAGTTGTTTCTATTGAAGATACTGCTAAAGTTAACGCTATAATGGATCGTACTGATATCCGTTCTCTTTTAGCTGGAGACTTAAGAAATACTAAATTCTTATGGTCTGCTAAATCTTTAGTTGTTGATGGAGAAGAGGTAGGATTAGAATATGTTGCCATTAAATCTAACAGAGACGACGTTCCTCAATTAGGTGGAGATGTTATTGTAGATGCTAATACTCAAATTGATGCTACAGGTTCTGTAAACGTAAGTATGCGTATGAATGCTGAAGGTGCAAAGAAGTGGAAAAAATTAACTGAAAACAACATCGACCGTCAGGTTGCTATTGTATTGGATGGTTATGTATATTCTTTCCCTACAGTAAACGATGTAATTCCAAACGGTAGTTCAAGCATTTCTGGAAACTTTACGATTGAAGAAGGTGAAGATTTATCTAACATCTTAAAAGCAGGTAAGCTTCCAGCTCCAGCAAAAATTATTCAATCTGAAATTGTTGGACCTTCTTTAGGTGCTGAAGCAATTAGCTCTGGATTTACTTCTTTCGCAATCGCTTTATTGATTGTATTACTATATATGATTTTCTATTACCAAACTGCTGGTCTTGCGGCTAACTTTGCTTTGGTATTAAATATCTTATTCATCTTTGGTGTACTTTCTTCTTTAGGTGCTGTATTATCTTTACCTGGTATTGCTGGTATTGTACTTACTATAGGTATGGCGGTAGATGCAAACGTTCTTATTTACGAACGTATTCGTGAAGAGTTAAGAGCTGGTAAAGGTATGAGTTTAGCTATTTCTGATGGTTATAACAATGCTTATGCAGCAATTATCGATGCAAATGTTACTACCTTATTAACAGGTATTATATTATATACTTTTGGTACAGGTCCAATTAAAGGATTCGCTACGACCTTAATTATCGGTATTATTACTTCTTTGTTTGCTGCTATATTCTTAACACGTTTAGTGTTTGAATCTAAAATGGCTTCTAAGAAACCAATCAAGTTCGCTTCTAAGATGACCGAAAACTGGTTTGCGAAAAACAATTTTGCATTCTTGGCAAAACGTAAATCTGCTTATATTTTCTCTTCTATCTTAATCGTTCTAGGTATTGCTTCTTTAGCTACTCGTGGATTAAACGAAGGTGTTGACTTTAAAGGTGGACGTACTTTTGTGGTTCGTTTCGATCAAGATGTGGTTACACAAGAAGTTCGTTCTTCTCTTGCTACTCCATTCGAAACTGCTCCCGAAGTGAAAACTTTTGGTAAAGCCGATCAAGTTAAAATTACAACTAAGTTTATGATCGATGAAAAAGGATCAGATGCTATTGTTGACGCTAAATTAGCTGAAGGTTTAGGTTCTCTTGGTATGGATTACGAAGTAATGAGTTCACAATTAGTTGGACCTACCATTGCTGATGATATTAAGCAGTCTGCACTTTGGGCAGTAATCTTCTCGCTAATTGTAATCTTCATGTACATCTTAATTCGTTTCCGTAAGATGTCTTACTCTTTAGGAGCGGTAGCTGCTGTATTCCACGATGTATTAATTGTGTTATCTATATTCTCTATTTTCTACGGAAGATTACCTTTCTCTTTAGAGATAGATCAAGCATTTATAGCAGCTATACTTACTGTAATCGGTTATTCATTAAACGATACAGTGGTTGTGTTCGATAGAGTACGTGAGTATTTTGCTAAGAAATCTGGTACAACTCACGAAATTGTAAATGCAGCTCTTAACAGTACTTTAAGTCGTACTATTAATACTTCTGTAACAACATTCTTCGTATTATTCGTTATCTTCTTATTCGGTGGTGAAGTAATTCGTGGATTTATGTTCGCCCTTATGATTGGGGTTGTTGTTGGTACTTATTCTTCTTTATTTATTGCGACACCAATTATGGTAGATACCTTAAAAGAAGAAGCTAAAAAATAATCTTTTTTAAGATTCATAAGAAAGTCCTGCATTAGCAGGACTTTTTTTATTTTTGCACTATGGTATACACTCTATTGTTTTTAAATTTTTTAGGTACTGGCGAGTTTGTACTCATTGCCTTTGTCTTTCTTTTACTTTTTGGTCCAGATAAAATTCCGGGTATTGCTAGGACTGTTGGGCAAGGAATTCGTAAAGTAAAGGATGCAAGTGATGATATTAAAAGAGAAATTCACGATAGTTCTCAAGGAATAGATTCTGTTACTTCCGAGATGAAAAATGACCTTAAAGAAATTGAAAACTTAACACAGTCTGTAAAAAGAGGTGTTAAAAAATCCTTAGATAATTAATTTGTGGAAAATATACTTTATTTAGTTCTCGGTCTTATTATCCTTATTATAGGAGGAGAGTTTCTTGTAAAAGGTTCTGTAGCCTTAGCTGTTCGAATGAAGGTTTCTATGGTGGTTATTGGCTTAACTGTAGTCTCTTTTGCGACTTCTGCACCCGAACTTATTGTAAGTGTTTATTCTGCCTTAACAGGGCATCCCGACATGGCATTGGGAAATGTAATAGGTTCTAATATTGCCAATCTATCATTGGTTCTAGGCTTGACTACTTTATTGTTTCCTCTGGCATTCAAGCAAAGATTGTTTCGGTTTGATATTCCTGTAATGCTTTTTGCTTCCTTTTTGTTTGGTTTTTTTTTATATACCAATTCTGTTTTAGAAGCTTGGGAAGGATTTATATTTGTGTGTTTGTTAGTGTTTCTAACCATATATTTGATTAGGCGTTCTCGTAAAGAAGAAAAACTAAAAGCCCCAACACAAGAAGATAAAATGCCTTTACCCAAACTGGTTATGTTTTTAGTTTCTGGTGGGATTTGTTTGTATTTCGGTTCTCGCTTTTTAGTAGACGCAGCTAGTGGATTAGCTCGTGTAATGGGCTTAAGCGAACGTATAATTTCTGTTTCTATAGTCGCTTTCGGGACTTCTGTGCCAGAGTTGACAGCCTCAATAATTGCAGCTTTTAAAAAGGAAAGAGACTTGTCTGTTGGGAATTTAATTGGTTCAAATATATTTAATGTATTTGCAGTTTTAGGGATTACGTCTATTATAAAACCAATAGCTATTGTAGATCAGAGTTTGTTAACCAATGATATTTGGTGGATGTTTGGTGTTTCTCTTCTTATTTTTCCAATGATGTTTCTGTTTCATAAAGGACATATAGGTAGAGTAGAAGGTGGTTTACTACTTCTAGTATATATCGCCTATATTTATTTTCTTTTTTAGTGAATATCGTTTAAAAAGAATTGTATTGTTATATAAGCGTTGCTCTGTTTATAATCGTTCCTAAATAAGTCGGTAGCTTTTGTTGATAATTTATTGTGTTTATCGTTTACGATGCAGGACAAAAAAACTAGTCATTGTTTCTTTTTATTTGCTGAAATAACCAAAAAAACATGAATGTTTTATTCGTGTGTATCTATTTTCAATGGATCTCATGATTTTTAATTATTTCTTAACCTTTAAGAAACTATAAAATAGCTACCAAAATGAACTCACTAGCCTTCGTCCAGTCAGGCAAGTTCAAACAGCATTTTGCTACGCTCATTTTATAGGCTTCTTTCACTAAAAAAAAAAGGTCGGGAATAAAAAAAGGAATTAGTAAAGCAGTAAATTGGGTGTAGGGAAATTGCAAATAGTATTTAAGGACGAATAATTTTTCTCTGTGCATCTCTATTTTCTTTGTGAATCTCTGTGTAGTTTTTTGAGTACAGCATGTTTGTCCTACAGTTATTCCTCAAAGCACATTAAATAATTAACATCTAACGTTTTAACAATTAACGCTTGTTTTTTTGTACTCCTTCATTTCTGAAAGCACATACTTTTCTATCCTTCTGTAAATTTCATCAAAAACTTGATAAATTTTAAATTATTCTCAACTATTGAGTTTATATTTGCAGCTTAATTTTAACCCTAATCATCGTTATGAAAACTAAATTAGAATATATCTGGCTCGACGGATACTTTCCTACTCAGAACATGAGAAGTAAAACTAAAGTAGTAGAAGATTTTGATGGCACATTAGAAGGATGTCCAATGTGGTCTTTTGATGGAAGTTCAACTAGACAAGCTGTCGGTGGATCTTCTGACTGTTTACTTAAACCAGTTGCTATTTTCCCAGATCCAGAGAGAGATAATGCCTATTTAGTGATGACAGAAGTTTTAAATGCAGATGGTTCGGCACACGTATCTAATGCAAGAGCAACAATTCACGATGATGATAATGATTTCTGGTTCGGTTTCGAACAAGAGTATTTCATTATGGACACGCATACTGAATTGCCATTAGGTTTTCCTATGGGTGGTTACCCAGGACCTCAAGGTATGTATTATTGCTCCGTAGGAGGTAAAAATACGCATGGTAGAGATTTTGTTGAAGAACACGCAGATTTATGTATTCAAGCTGGACTTAACTTCGAAGGTATTAACCAAGAGGTTGCTTCTGGACAATGGGAATTCCAATTATTCGCTAAAGGTGCTAAACTAGCTGGTGACGAGCTTTGGGTTGCTCGTTATTTATTAGACAGACTTACAGAAAAATACGATTATTATATAGAATATCATCCAAAGCCTATTAAAGGTGACTGGAATGGTTCGGGTATGCACGCGAACTTTTCAAATACACTTTTAAGAACTTGTGGTTCTAAAGAGATTTACGAAAAAGTATGTGAATCTTTTAGACCAGTTGTAAAAGAGCATATGGACGTATATGGTGAATATAACAACCAACGTTTAACTGGCTTACATGAAACAGCTTCTATGGATGAGTTTAGTTTTGGTGTTTCAGATAGAGGTGCTTCAATTAGAATTCCTATTATTACTGTAGAACAAGGCTGGAAAGGTTGGTTAGAAGATCGTCGTCCAGCTTCAAATGGTGATCCTTACAAAATTGCTTCTAGAATTGTGAAAACAGTTTCTGAAGCAGATATTAAATAAGTCGTTTTGACTTTTAAAAAGCACCTTTTTAGGTGCTTTTTTTGATTGGAAATCATAAATATTCAATTATCAAGTGCTCTTATATTCATTAAGCTTTTTTATTTGCTATAAATTTAGTTATTTTAGCAATCTTTTGCATAGATATTGCAGAGCAAGCCGAAACAACAACTCATTAACTCAAACCAATGAGATTTACTAAAATAGTACTTTTATTTATCGCTTCTTTAGCGATTACAACAAATTCATTAGCTCAAGGTAGACAGTATAAAAAAGCTGAAATTGCCTTCGATCAGTATGAATTTCACAAAGCAATGGTTCACTTTAAAAGAGCTTATTCAAAATCTTCTGACAGAACACAGAAAATTGAGATGAGTTTTAAGTTGGCTGAATGTGCTCGTAAAATTGGAAACTACCGTCAAGCTGAAAGCTATTACAAACGTGCTATAAAAATGCGTTATGACGATCCAATTGCACTTCTGTACTTGGCAATGATGCAACGTAATCTAGGTAAATTTGACGATGCTATTGAAACATTTGGTTTATACAGCGAAAAAGTCCCTGAAGATATTAGAGCTCAAGAAGCTATTGAGTCTTGTGAATTGGCCATAGAGTGGACTGAAAACCCTACTCGTTATGCTGTAACAAATATGAAAGGGTTGAATTCTAAGAATGATGATAGAATGCCAGCCTTTGGTAAAAATGATTATTCTTTATTATTGTTCACGACTGCCAGAAAAGGGGTTATGGGTAGAAAAATTAGTAAACAAACAGGTCAGTATTTTACGGATGTTTGGGCTGCCGAATTAGAGAAAAGTAAAAAGAAAAGAGGCAGAACTGGTAAAAAGCAAGCTAAACCAAAATGGTCTGAGCCAATATCTTTAGGTGAGTTTTTAGGAACTGATGAGGTTATAAACACAAAATTTGATGAAGGTGCAGTAAGTTTAAACGAACGTGGAAACTTAATGTATTTCAATCGAGCCATGATGAAGAAAAACGAAGCTCACGTGCCTCGTGTATTTTCGTCAACTAAAAAAGGTGGCGAATGGGAAGTGCCTGTAGAGTTAGCTCTTCCTATAGACTCGAACTATATGGTTATATTTCCATGTTTATCTCCAGACGAAAAAACGTTATACTTTGTTTCCGATATGCCTGGAGGTGAAGGAGATTTTGATATATGGATGTCGGAATATAATAAAAGAAAAGATGTTTGGGCTGAGCCTGTAAATTTAGGGCCTGAAGTAAATACTGCTGGTTCTGAAATTGCTCCTTTCGTACATAAAGATGGTACACTTTTCTTTGCTTCAAAAGGACATGTAGGGATGGGTGGTTTCGATATATTTAGAGCTACTAAAAGACCAAGTGGTCAATTTGGAAAGGTTAAGAATATGAAATACCCAATTAATTCTTCCTACGATGATTTCGGTATTATTTTCTCTGGTAAAGGTGCTATGAATGGGTTTTACACTTCTAACAGAAGAGGTGGCCGTGGTGGTGATGATATATACGAAGTAAAACTTTCAGATCTTAAATTTAAAATGGAAGGTATTTTGGTTGATACAGAATCTACCGATCCAATACAAGGAGTTTCAATTCATATTGAAGGTTCTGATGGTTCTTCTTTTGATGCTATAACGAATAAAGAAGGTTTCTTTGATCTAGGTGATGAAGCGATTAAGCAAGGAGTAGAATACGAGGTTGCTTATTCTAAAGATACTTATGTAACTGTTAACGATACGGTAACTACACAAGACTTAACAATCCACGATTTCGAATCAACAGACGAAGGTTTCTTATACACTATATCTGTAGATTTATCTCTTAAAGTTTATAGATTACCAGTAGTGTTACCTCAAATAGAATACGATTTAGGTTCTGCTGAACTTAGAGAAATGGCTAAAAAAGATTTAGATAAATTAGTTGGTGTCTTACAGACAAACCCAGATTTAAGAATTCAATTACGATCTCATACTGACTTTAGATCTGGTGATGACTTTAACTTAGCTTTATCTCAAAAACGTGCCGATGCTTGTGTTTCTTACCTTATCGAACAAGGAATTGAAGAATCGAGACTAGAGGCAGTTGGTATGGGAGAGGCTGAACCCTTAACTTTACAAGATGATAGAAGTGGATTTACCAAAGGAGATGTTTTATCTCAAGAATTTATCGAATCTATACGTTCTAAAAGAAGAAGAAATTTAGCACACCAAATGAACAGGAGAACAGATTTTAAACAAATTGAAACGGATCCTGTAGATTCAGAAAAGTACGGTAAGTACTAAGCTTATAAACAATATTGAAAAGCATTCCATAGTACTATGGGATGCTTTTTTATTTAAGTATCTTTGCAGCAAATTAACCCGCAATACATTCTACCTGTGAGCACTCAAGAAAGATATATGATGAGAGGCGTTTCTGCATCAAAAGAAGATGTACATAATGCCATTAAAAATGTTGACAAAGGTTTATTTCCTAATGCATTTTGTAAAATTGTAGAAGATCGTTTAACAGGAGATGAGGATTATTGCATAGTAATGCATGCGGATGGTGCGGGTACAAAGTCGTCTTTGGCTTATATGTATTGGAAAGAAACAGGTGATGTTTCTGTGTGGAAAGGAATTGCTCAAGACGCATTGATTATGAATATCGACGACTTACTTTGTGTTGGTGCAGTAGATAGGATATTAGTTTCTTCGACTATTGGAAGAAATAAGAATTTAATTACAGGAGAAGTTCTTTCTGAAGTTATCAATGGAACAGAAGAGATCTTAGCAGACTTGCGTTCTCAAGGAGTAGAAATTTATTCTACAGGTGGTGAAACTGCAGACGTAGGTGATTTAGTTCGTACTATAATTGTTGACTCTACTGTTACTGCTCGAATGAAACGTTCGGATGTAATTTCGAATCACAATATTGTAGGTGGCGATGTAATTGTTGGCTTAGAATCTGCCGGACAAGCAAGCTACGAAAAAGAATACAATGGTGGAATGGGTTCTAACGGATTAACATCTGCTCGTCATGATGTGTTCCATAAAGAATTAGCTACTAAATATCCTGAAAGTTACGATGCTGCTGTACCTTCAGATTTAGTTTACTCTGGAAATATAGCATTAACAGATGCTGTAGAAGGGGTTCCTATAGATGCAGGAAAATTGGTGCTTTCACCAACAAGAACTTATGCACCTATAATTAAAAATATTTTAGATTCTCATAGAAATAATATTCACGGCATGGTACACTGTAGTGGTGGTGCACAAACTAAAGTCCTTCACTTTGTGGACGATGTACACGTGATAAAAGACAATATGTTCGATACGCCTCCATTGTTCAAGTTAATTCAGGAACAATCGGGTACCGACTGGAAAGAAATGTACAAAGTGTTCAATATGGGACATCGTATGGAAATCTACTTGAAAGAAGAGCACGCACAAGACATCATAAACATTTCTAAAAGTTTTGGTGTAGATGCGAAAATTATCGGAAGAGTAGAAAAGCACCAAGGAAAGAAATTGACTATTAAGAGCCAATACGGCGAATTCATATACTAATATGGCATTACTAGATAAATTGGCAATGATTAAACTTCGTTTTGATGATGTTGCGCAGCAAATCATCGAACCTGAAGTGATGAACGACATGAAACGTTATGTGCAATTGAATAAGGAATACAAAGACCTTAGTCCAATTGTGGAGGCTTATCTAGCCTATAAACTTGTTTGTGACAACATCGAAGAGTCGAAAGAAATTTTGGACACAGAAGACGATGCTGAAATGAAAGAGATGGCTCGAATGGAGTTAGATGATGCCATCCCAAAGAAAGCTAAAATTGAAGAAGGAATTAAAGTATTACTAATTCCTAAAGATCCTGAAGATTCTAAAAATGCAGTAGTTGAAATTCGTGCCGGTGCTGGTGGAGATGAAGCTAGTATTTTTGCCGGCGATTTATATAGATTGTATTCTCGCTACTGCGAAAATAAAAAGTGGCGTACAGAATTGGTTGATGTTACCCATGGTACTGCAGGTGGTTACAAAGAAATTGTAATGAATGTTTCAGGTGATGACGTATATGGAACATTGAAGTACGAATCGGGAGTACACCGTGTACAGCGAGTTCCGCAAACAGAAACACAAGGAAGAGTTCATACCTCTGCTGCTTCGGTAGTTGTTTTGCCAGAAGCCGAGGAGTTTGATGTTCAGATTAGCGATAAGGATATTAAGAAAGAAACATATTGTTCTTCTGGTCCAGGTGGTCAATCTGTAAACACCACTTATTCTGCCGTTCGTTTAACACACCTTCCTTCGGGAGTTGTTGCTCAGTGTCAGGATCAGAAATCACAGATAAAAAACTACGCTAAAGCCTTACAGGTTTTAAGATCTCGTATTTTCGAAATCGAATTAGCAAAACGTAATGCAGAAATTGCCGGTAAACGTAAGACTATGGTTTCTACCGGAGATCGTTCTGCAAAAATTCGTACTTATAACTATCCTCAAGGTAGATTTACCGATCACCGTATTGGTTTAACCTTGTATTCTTTAAGCGATATTATGAATGGCGATATTCATAAAATTATTGAAGAATTAACCGTAGCTGAAAATGCAGAGCGTTTAAAGGAAGGTAGCGATGACTAGAGCCGAATTAATAGCTCAAATTAAAGCAAAAAAATCTTTCTTATGTATTGGTTTAGATACTGCATTAGATAAGATACCAAAACACCTTTTAGATAACGAAGATCCTATCTTCGAGTTCAATAAGCAAATTATTGATGCAACCAAACACTTGTGTGTTGCGTACAAACCTAATTTGGCTTTTTACGAGTCTTTAGGGATTAAAGGATGGCAATCTTTACAAAAGACTTTGGATTATATTCCTAAAGATATATTCACTATTGCGGATGCTAAAAGAGGCGATATTGGAAATACCTCATCCATGTATGCAAAAGCATTCTTCGAAAATATGGATTTCGATTCTGTTACCGTAGCACCTTATATGGGGAAAGATTCAGTTCAACCTTTTTTTGTGTACGATAATAAATGGGTAATTTTATTGGCTTTAACTTCCAATGCTGGAGGGAAAGATTTCCAATTAATAGAATCAGAAAGAAAGCCACTTTACCAACAAGTATTAGAAACTTCTTCAGAATGGGGAACAGATTCTAATATGATGTATGTAGTTGGCGCTACACGAGCCGATTGGTTAGTTGAAATAAGAAAAACAATTCCAAATCACTTTTTACTTGTTCCTGGAGTAGGAGCACAAGGCGGAAGTCTGGAAGAAGTTGCCAAATATGGAATGAATAAAGATTGCGGTCTTTTAGTGAATTCCTCCAGAGGTATTATTTACGCTTCTTCCGAAAAAGACTTTGCTAAAGCTGCCAGAGAAAAAGCAAAAGAGCTACAACAACAAATGGAGAAAGAATTACTTAAAGCGAATGTTCTTTAAAATTTAATAAAATATTGATCCTCTAAAGCGGGTCTTTTTGTTTTAAATCCTGTCATTAATTTGGCAGGATTTTGTATTTTAGAGAAATACTAATTTAATAATACACTAATGATAAATGAAGAATTTCTACATTTTATATGGAAATTTCAGCTCTTTGACTTTTCCAATTTAAAAACAACAGAACAGCAAGACTTACAAATTCTAAAACCGGGCTTGCATAATCATAATGCTGGACCCGATTTTTTGAATGCAAAAGTTAAACTAAATTCTATTATTTGGTTTGGCGATGTAGAACTTCATGTAAAAAGTTCAGACTGGTTAAAGCACAAACATCAGCTCGACGAAAATTACAATACAGTTGTATTACACGTCGTTTTTGAGGATGATATTGAAATTAAACTAGAAAATGAGGCTGTTTTACCTTGTTTAGAATTGAAGAGTCTTATTCCAGAAAAGTACCTTAACGAGTACGATACCTTGTTTCATTCTATATCTAATCTTCCTTGTGGCTATGCTATAGGGAAACTCGACTCTTTATTTTGGACTTCGTATAGCGAAAAATTACTTATTGAACGCTTAGAGTCTAAAATGCATAAAATTCAAAACCTGTTTATTGAAGCCAATAAAGACTATAAAGAGTGTTTTTATCAGCTTTTAGCTTATGCATTGGGTTTAAAAATTAATGCTGAGGCAATGTTAGATTTAGCCAAAATTAGTCCGCTATTGCTACTTCAGAAACACAGAGACAATAGAATGATCGTAGAAGCGATTTTGTATGGACAAAGCGGTTTACTCATTCGAAAATACAATACAGACTATCCAATAACATTACAGAGTGCCTATTCCTTTCTGGCTCAAAAATACAAGTTGAAACCCAATTCTCCTACCCAATGGAAATTCTTTCGACTTCGTCCGAGTTCATTTCCCAGTTTGCGTATTTCGCAATTAGCTGATTTTGTACTCAAGTCCGATGCTATATTTGAACAACTATTCAATTTTAAAAATACAAAAGCAATTGTACCATTTTTCAAATTACAAGTTTCAGACTACTGGAATAGGCATTATGTATTCGATAAAACAACGAAGCAATCGAACAAAGAAATTGGGAAATCGACTTTAGATTTAATTTTAATAAATGCTGTTTTACCATTTTGCTTTTTTTATGCTAGGCAAAAATCGGATCTAGAAATGTTGGTTAGAGTCGTAGAAGCCTATCAAAGTATTAGTCCTGAGGATAATAAAATAATTCGTTACTTTATAGAAGCTAAGGTTCAGGTTAAATCGGCCGATAAATCCCAAGCAATAATTCATTTGCACGAGTATTACTGCATTCCACGAAAATGTTTAAATTGCAGAGTGTTCAATCAAATACTTAAATAAGAGTGAAATCCTGGATTAGAAATAAAATTGACAAACAAGCTTTTGGAGTTTGTTCTTACCTAGCAGAGCTTTTATGCATGAAAGCTTCTTCGGTGAGATTCTTTTTTATTTACAGTTCCTTTTTAACTTTAGGGTCGCCATTATTCGTTTATTTACTAATAGCATTTGTTTTAAGATTGAAAGATTTAGTGAATTCAAAAAAAAGCTCTGTATTTGACCTTTAAAATATGAAGTTAAGATCGTTTTTTTCGAGAATATACTTAGCTGTATTCTTCCTCTGCCTCGTTTTCTTTGTAGGTATTTTAGGCTTTCATTGGATTGAAGGTTATCAATTTATTGATGCCTTTTATATGACCGTGATAACGGTTTCTACCGTTGGTTTATCTATGGGAGAACCGCTATCGGAAGAAGGACGTTTATTTACCGCATTTTTGATTATTTTTAGTATTAGTATTTACGCCTATGCTATTTCGGTTCTAACCTCTTATTTTATTGATGGTGAGCTTAAATTATTTTTAAAAGCCTACAAAGTGGAAAAACAAATCAATAATTTATCAGGACATATCATCATTTGTGGATATGGAAGGAATGGAAAAGAGGCTGTTCGAAAATTACAAGCACATAAGAGAAAATTTGTTGTTATAGAATCTAATCCACAACGAATAGCCTTGTTAAAAGAATTCAATATTTTATGTGTTGAAGATGATGCTACTTTAGATTCTACACTCGAAAAAGCGAATATTCAGTCTGCTCAAGCTTTAATTACTACGTTACCAAAAGATGCCGACAATGTATTTATTGTTTTAAGTGCGAAAGAGCAGAATTCTAAGCTTACTATTATTAGTAGAGCCTCAGAAACGAAGTCAGATTCTAAACTTAAAAAAGCAGGTGCAAATAATGTAATTATGCCTGATAAGGTAGGCGGCTCTCATATGGCTTCTTTAGTTATTACTCCAGACGTGGTTGAGTTTTTAGATAATATTTCTGTTGAAGGTACTGGCGATATCAACCTCGAAGAATTAACCGTTTCCGATTTCCCAGACCATACTGCAGTGCGTGTTCTAGGTGATTTAGAAGCTAGATATACCACAGGATGTACCGTTATTGGTTTTAAATCTTACGCTGGCGATTATATTGTAAACCCTGGAGCAGACACTGCTTTAGAAGCAAATTCTAAATTATTTGTTTTGGGTAAAAGAGAACAAATTTGTGCTCTTAACAAACTCTTAAATCTTTAAATGAATAAGATTTTAATTACTGGATCTAATGGTCTCTTAGGACAAAAGCTAGTTTCACTTCTTGCAAATAAATCGAATTGTCAACTTATAGCAACTGCTAGAGGAGAGGCTCGTTTTTCAATTCCTAATAATGTTATTTATCAAAGCCTTGATATTACCGATGCACAAGCTTGTATTTCAGTAGTAAATACATTTTCTCCAGATGCCATTATTCACGCAGCAGCAATGACGAATGTTGATGCTTGCGAGAATCAACGAGAATTATGTGATTTAATTAATATTGAAGGAACTCGAAATATTATTCAAGCCATAGGAAATCGTCAAACTCACTTGGTTCACATCTCTACAGATTTTATTTACGAAGGCGATGAAGATGAATATTTTGAGGATTCAAAGGCTAATCCTTTGAGTTATTACGGAACTTCTAAATGGAAATCAGAGCTGCTTTTCGAAAATGTATCATTTCCATATTCTATTCTCCGTACCGTTTTGGTTTATGGTGTTTTAGAAGATTTGTCTCGCTCTAATATTGTCTTATGGGCAAAGGGTGCTTTAGAGAAAAATCAAGAAATTAATGTAGTTGACGATCAATATAGATGCCCTACACTAGCAGAGGATTTAGCTTTGGCTTGCTCTGATGTAGTTGCTCAAAAAGCAACAGGAGTATTTCATGTTTCAGGGAAAGAGTTTCTCAGTATATTAGACCTCGTTTATAAGATAGCCGATTTTTGGAGTTTAGACCGAAATTTAATCAAGTCTATAAAAACTTCGAGCCTTAATCAGGCAGCTAAACGACCAGTAAAAACAAAGCTAAATATTATCAAAGCGATAAAGCAATTTAACTACCAACCAAAAAGCATCCATGAAGGATTAACTTTGGTAGCACATCAATTACAAAACCTAAAACCACTATAATGAAAAAGTTATTAGCCCTT
>DKGK01000035.1:0-3372 GCA_002453265.1 Flavobacteriales bacterium UBA6772
AAACTCAAATATAATCGATTTAAATCGAGATTACTAGACCTTAACAAGATTCAAAAAATATGGAATTTTTAGACGTAGAATTATTCAATCAAAAAGACTTATTTAAGTTATTTATCCGTTTCTTAATTGACTTCTCTTTCACATTTGTGATTATTAGAGTTTTGTATTTTGCTGCTAATCGTAGAAAAGATTATTTATTTACTTTTTTCGTATTCAACTTACTTACATTCTTCATTTGTTTCTTGTTGCGAAAAGTACCTATGGAACTTGGATTTGCACTCGGTTTATTCGCGGTATTTGGTATCTTAAGATATCGTACAGAACCCATTCCTATTAAGGAAATGACCTATTTGTTTATTGTTATTGGTCTAGCCATGATAAATGCCCTAGCCAATAAGAAGATCTCTTGGGCTGAATTGATGTTTGTAAATTCTACTATTTTATTGGTAACCTTAAGTTTCGAAAAACTCTGGTTTAACAACGAAGTACAAACCAAGAATGTAATTTACGAGCGAATAGATCTCATAAAAAAGGAAACCAGATTGGAGATGATTAGCGATTTAAGACAACGTACGGGCTTAGATATTGTAAAGGTCCAAATAGGAAAGATTGACTTTTTACGCGATGTAGCTTCGGTAACAATTTTCTACAAAGCAGATCTAAAAGAGGTTGTTTGGGGAACAGAAATGGAACAAGATGAAGAGTAAAACAGCTCTCTTGTTTCTGTTAATTCTTCCTTTTGCTGCTTTCGCTCAAAAGGAAGATTTTCAACTTTGGGGTTCTGTAAAGTTTAGCAAAAAGGTGAATTCTAAAGTCCGGTTTGAGCTCCAAGAGCAAATTCGTTGGAATGATAGCTTGAGTCAGCAACAAAAAAACTTCACAGATTTAGGCTTTAGGTATAAAATCACAAAAGCACATTATTTAGGTTTAAATGTTCGTATTGTAAATGAGTTTGAAGAGGATAAAAACATACGTATGAACTTAGACTTTATTTCAGAATACAGTCCCTCGGGAACTTCTATAAGTTTAAAACAGCGTATCCGTTTACAACAATCATGGAAAGATGACGGCGAAATTGATAATATGCATTTTAGAACAAAATGGGCGATTGCACTAAAAAACAAATTCATTAATCCCTATTTTTCACATGAAATTTATTGGAAAATGGCAGCTATAAACGAACTCAGTAAAAAACGTTCAACACTAGGTTTTTCCTGGGATATGATGAAGAAGTTGAAAATGAAAATGTTTGTTCGCTCTCAAAGGGAACAAAACAAAAACAACCCGGACCATCTGAAAATCCTTGGTTTTGGGCTTCAGTATAAGATATAAACTGTTTTTTAATTAAATTGTACTTCCTAAACATAGCTATGAAACATCTTTTTGCATTTTTCTTTCTTTTAAGTCCTACATTTGTTATAGCTCAGTCTTGTGAACTTCCTGCTGCTTATGGCGGATTAAACACAGGTTCGAATATGTCTATCTTGTTACATCAAGATTTTCTTTCTAATTTAGAATTAAACACTTCTAGCGCATACATAGTAGCAATAACAGAAAGTAATTTAGTTGTAGGTTCTAAAAGTCTTGTAGATGAAGATGGTGAAATTGTGTTTCAGGAAGCCATTGCTGCTTGGGGAGATGATGCCCAAACTGAAGAAATTGATGGAGCTGTATCTGGAGATACAATCCTTTTGAAAATTGTTGATGGTGCAGACTTATACACCGTTAACATAATTGAAATCATATTTAGTGTTAATGGAATTAGCGTTATAACTTCTGGATCAATTAGCTATGATTGTACAGGTATTATTTTGGGATGCATGGATATTACTGCATGTAATTATAACCTTATTGCAAATCAGGATAACGGTACATGTGAATTTCCTGTTGCCTACTTCGACTGTGCTGGAAATTGTATTTTAGATACCGATAACGATGGCGTTTGCGATGAACTAGAAATTATAGGATGTTTAGAACCTATGGCATGTAATTACAATCCTGATGCTACTCAAGTAAGCGATGACTGTTATTATCCTGTACCTTATTATAATTGCGAAGACGAATGCGTAAACGATACTGATGGAGATGGTATATGTGATGAATTTGAAATTGAAGGTTGTACAAATATATTCGCTTGTAATTATCTGGAAACTGCCACTAACGATGATGGTTCTTGTATTTTAATTACTGCTTCTATTTTTTACAATCAGCTAGAAAATATACTCACAGTAGAAACACAACACGATAGTTTAGAAATTACTTGGCTTTACTACGAAAACGTAATTCCATTAGAACATAACGATACTTTGCATCTCTTAGAAGATGGTGTTTATGGAGTGCTTCTGTACGATCCTATAAACGATTGTGGCTCTACAGATACAGTACATATAAATGTAATTGGTTTTAATGAGGGGTTTGACAATCTAATTAGTCTATACCCAAATCCTACCTCAGATTATGTAAATATTGAATTGCAAACAAAAGCAGCCGTATCTATTTTTAATTCCATGAGCGAAATAATTTATCAGAAAACGATTATTCAAGAGGTTGTTTCGGTACATAAATACCCCAAAGGAATTTACTTTATAAGAATAGAAGGTAATGGTTTTACGAAAACTTACCCTTTTATAAAAGAATAAATAAGAACCTTTACTTACTGCTTAGTAACAAACAGAAAAACAATTTTGCTTGTTATTAATATAATATCCTGTTTCAATTGTAAATGAAAATGGATTCCTAAGAGAGGACAACAGATTGTTTAAAAAAAGTACTTATTTTTACAGCAAATATTTTAATTATGATTCAATCGATGACCGGTTTTGGTAGAGCAACTTTAGTTTTACCAAAAAAGAAAATAACTGTAGAGGTAAAGAGTTTAAACTCTAAACAGGTAGATATAAATACTCGAATTCCTTCTTTTTATAAAGAAAAGGAGCTAGAAGTGCGTTCGCTTCTTACCAATACCCTAAGAAGAGGGAAGATTGAATTGGCGATTTTTGTGGAAAATACAGGAACTGATTCTCAGCATAAAATTAACAAAGAACTTGTTTCTAGTTATATGAATACCCTTAAAGAGGTTGGTCTAGCGGATGTTTCGAGTAGTGCTTTATTAACCACTGCTATGCGATTGCCAGATGCTATGAAGGTAGAACGTGAGGAGTTTGATAAAGATGAATGGAAGGCGGTAATGAATGTTGTTAAAGAGGCCGTCGCAGCTTTAGTAGATTACAGACAATCCGAAGGGCTTTCTTTAGAAAAAGATATTAAACATCAAATTGCAACTATAGATAGCCTTCATAACGAAGTGCCTAAATACGAGCAAGAACGTATTATTACCATAAAAGAACGTATTTCTTCTAAACTTACAGATGT
>DKGK01000035.1:3767-6162 GCA_002453265.1 Flavobacteriales bacterium UBA6772
GATGTTTCAGAAGAAAAAGTGCGTTTAAAAAATCATTGTGAATATTTTATCGAAACCATGAACACAGGAGATTTTAACGGTAAAAAATTAGGCTTCATTTCTCAGGAATTAGGTAGAGAAATTAATACAATGGGTTCTAAAGCAAACCATACAGAAATTCAAAAATTGGTAGTTGAGATGAAAGATGCTCTAGAGAAAATTAAAGAACAAGTGCTCAACGTACTCTAATGACTAAAGATAAACTCATTATTTTTTCTGCGCCATCTGGTTCTGGGAAATCTACTATTGTAAACTATTTATTAGAACAAGGTGTACCCGTAGAGTTTTCTATTTCGGCTTGTAGTAGAGCTCCAAGAGGAGAAGAAAAACACGGAGAACATTATTATTTTATTTCTCCAGAGGAGTTTAAAGAAAAAATAGCAGCTGATGAATTTTTGGAATGGGAAGAAGTGTATCCAGGGAGATACTACGGAACGCTCCGATCTGAAGTAGCACGAATTTGGGCTATAGGAAAACAGGTTATTTTTGATCTTGATGTTGTAGGTGGTGTAAACCTTAAAAAGCAATATGGCGAACAAGCACTTTCGGTATTTATTAAAGCGCCTTCGTTTGCCGTTTTAAAAGAACGATTAATAGCTCGTAATACGGAAGACCAAGCCAATCTAAATATGCGTTTAGATAAAATTGAAGAAGAAATGACTTACGCCAAAGACTTTGATGTTCTTATTGTAAACGACAATTTAACGATAGCTCAGCAAGAAGCGTACAACAAAGTAATGGATTTTATAAATGGATAGTAAAAGGAAAATAGGTTTGTATTTTGGGACATTCAATCCCATTCATATTGGGCATCTTATTATTGCCAACCATATGGCTAATTATACCAATCTCGATGAGGTTTGGTTTGTGGTTAGTCCGCATAATCCATTTAAAAATAAAAAGAATTTATTAGACGATTATGCTCGTTTAGAAATGGTTCATAGAGCAATTAAGGATTTTGATAAACTTCGTGTTTCAGACATAGAATTTAGCCTTACCCAGCCTTCTTATACCGTAAATACGCTAGCTACTCTTACTGAAAAGTACCCCAATAATAATTTTTCTCTTATTATGGGTGGCGATAATTTAAGTACATTTCATAAGTGGAAAAATCATGAGAACATTTTAAAAAACCACAAATTGTACGTTTATCCAAGACTAGCTACTATGCCAGGCTTATTAGATAATCATGAAAACGTAAATTTGGTAGGAGCTCCAATTATGCAAATTTCCTCTAGTTTTATAAGAAATGCTATTAAGGATAAAAAAGACGTTCGTCCAATGTTACCTCCTAATGTTTGGGAGTATATAGACGAGATGAATTATTATACTAAATAATATTTTAAGCAGGAATAAAACCTAATTGGATTAGTCGGTATTATCCATTACAAACAACATATAGCAAAAAAAAGGAATCCATTGGAGTCCTCTTTTTATATAAATCGTAAGATAGAAGTTTACAATAAATTTAGAAAATGTAAACTAAGTTTAAGACTGGCTAATGTTTTTCACTTCTCTACCTTTCTTATTCTAGCGACTCCAGTTACTTATTTCTCAATATTCTTAACTTCTCTAAGTCCTATAACTCCTTTTTCACACATTCATCATCCTAGCAACATACTTCCCGATAATATCAAATTCTAAATTTACCGAGTCCCCTTTTTTAATATTTTTAAAACAAGTATTTTCAAAAGTGTAAGGAATTATACAAACAGAAAAGCCATTATCTTTTGAGTTTACAACTGTTAAACTAGTTCCATTTACCGTAATAGAGCCTTTTTCTACCGTTACTTCTGATGGAGCGTTTTTATCGTATTCAAAACTAAAAACCCAACTTCCATCTTCGGTTTTTACTTCCTTACAAATGGCTGTTTTATCAACATGACCTTGAACGATATGACCATCTAAACGTCCATCCATTTTCATGCAGCGTTCTAAATTAACCATATCAGTAATAGCTATACTACCAAGGTTGGTTTTAGTAAGTGTTTCCTGAATAGCGGTTACCGTATAGCAATTCCCATTTATGGAAACCACTGTTAAGCAAACACCATTATGTGCTACACTCTGATCAATTTTTAACTCAGGACACATAGTAGCCTTTATTGTAAAATGAATGTTTCCACTCTCTTTTACAATATTTTTCACCTCTCCTAATTCTTCAATAATTCCTGTAAACATACACTTGATGTGTTTTTTGTCAAAATAGCCTTGTAGTCAAAAGAAAAAAATAGCTTTAAGTTTTAATGAAAAGCCGAAGGCTTCAATTTCTTTCCACCTCCTAAATTATAACTACTTTTAGTAGTAAACTAAAAAGCCAAAATTCTCTAACTTCTTCTATCTTCTCCTTACTCCT
>DKGK01000035.1:6487-10294 GCA_002453265.1 Flavobacteriales bacterium UBA6772
CTCCTTACTCCTGCCTCCTGAATCAATAATCAATCACCTGTTCTTCCATAATTACAGGAATTTCTCTGTACTCATATTGTTGCGTTCTTAATTGTGGCTCAAATCCCGCTTCTCTAATTGCATCTTGTATGGTTAGCGAAGTAAATCTATGTGGAGCTCCTGCAGCAGAAACTACATTCTCCTCAATCATTATAGAACCAAAATCGTTTGCCCCAGCGTGTAAGCACATTTGTCCTACTTCTTTACCAACAGTTAACCAAGATGCTTGTATGTTTTTTACGTTAGGAAGCATGATTCTCGAAAGAGCGACCATTCGAATATATTCGTCACCATCTACATTATTAGTGATTCCTTTAACGCGTTTTAGTAAGGTGCCATCATCTTGAAAAGGCCAAGGAATAAAAGCAAGGAATCCATTTACGTCGGCAGATTTTTCAGACTGGACTTCTCTAATTTTCACGAAATGTTCAAAGCGTTCCAATGTTGTTTCAATATGTCCAAACATCATAGTAGCCGAGGTCGTAAGATTTAGCTGATGTGCTACACGCATAACATCTAACCATTCCTGTGCACCACATTTACCTTTAGAAATCATTCTACGAACTCTGTCGTCTAAAATTTCTGCACCTGCACCTGGTAGACTGTCAAGTCCTGCTTCAATTAAAGCTTCTAGTACTTCTCTATGAGATTTACCATCAATTTTACTGATGTGTGCAATTTCTGGAGGTCCTAAAGCATGCAGCTTAATGGCAGGGAACTTCTTTTTTATCTGACGAAATATATCGCAGTAAAAGTCCAAGCCTAAGTCTGGATGATGACCTCCTTGTAATAGTAATTGCTCCCCACCGTAGCGAATAGTTTCCTCAATTTTTTGAGTATATTCTTCTATGGTAGTAATGTAAGCTTCTTTGTGCTTGGGGATTCTAAAGAAATTACAAAACTTACAATTTGCATTACACACATTTGTAGTATTCGCATTTCGGTCTATAATCCAGGTTACCTTATTACTAGGAACTTGTATTTTTCTCAATTCATTTGCCACAAACATTAAGTCTGAGGTTGGCGCATTTTCGAAAAGATAAACGCCTTCTTCTGCGCTTAAATATTCAAATTTCATTGCCCTATCTAATAGCTTCTGTGTCTCCATTAAAATGCCTATTTTTACATTTCAAAATTAAGAAAAAATGTACAGTATTATACATAAAGTTACCAAGCAATATGCAACTTCTCATTTAGTTGTATTAGGAACACAAGATTCCGATTGGTCAAAGTTTGGTTTAAACGAGCAAGAGCTTGAATTTGTTACTAAAGAATTGGCAAACGAACACTTGTCTATTTCTATAAATCAGTACACACGTACCGTTTTTATAGAATGTTTTAAAGAACAGAAAACAGAAAGTAAAAGTCTAGAAAAATCTAGAGAAAGAGGTGCTGTATTGGTAAAGAAAATCAATGCTTTAAAAATTGAAGAAGTTTTACTTGTCTCTGCATCAGAGAGCGATTTGTCTCTTTTTGTTGCCGAAGGTATGGCATTGGCTAATTACCAGTTTCTTAAGTATTTTACCGATGCTGCTAAAAAAGAAAATTCTTTAAAATCTATTCTAGTTAAAGCAGAAGATGAGTCTATACAAGATTTAAATGCACTTGTAGATGGAACTTTACATGCTAGAGATTTGGTGAACGAGCCATTATCTTTCCTTACTGCTGTAAAGTTTTCTGAAGAAATGGAACGTTTGGGTAAAGAAGCTGGTTTTAAGGTTGAAGTACTTCACAAAAAACAAATTGAATCCCTTAAAATGGGTGGTTTACTAGCTGTAAATCTTGGAGCTATTGAGCCTCCAACGTTCAATATTCTTACACATAAACCAGAAAATGCAATCAACATTAATCCTATTGTTTTGGTTGGTAAAGGTATTGTCTACGATACGGGTGGATTAAGTTTAAAACCTACAGCCAATTCTATGGATATCATGAAATGTGATATGGGTGGAGGTGCTTCTGTGGTAGGAATTCTATATGCGATTGCAAAGGCTAATTTACCTATACATGTGGTTGGTTTAATTCCAGCTACCGAAAACCGTCCAGGTGGAAATGCTTATGCTCCAGGCGATGTAATACATATGATGGACAATACTTCAGTAGAGGTTTTAAATACCGATGCTGAAGGGCGTTTGGTATTAGCCGATGCCTTGTGTTACGCAAAGAAATACGATCCAGAATTGGTGTTTGATTTCGCTACCTTAACAGGTGCCGCAGTTAGAGCTATCGGTCAGTTTGGTATTGTAGCAATGGGTAATGCAGGAGAAGAGGTGGAAAAAGATCTTAACGAAAGTGGTCATTATACCTACGAACGTTTAGCTATGATGCCTTTCTGGGATGAATATAAAGACTTATTAAAATCTGACATTGCCGATATGACCAATTTAGGTCCTGCAGAAGCTGGGCAAATTACGGCGGGTAAATTCTTAGAGCATTTTACAAGCTACCCTTGGATGCATTTAGATATTGCAGGTCCTGCTTTCCTTTCTGCAGACGACCACTACCGATTAAAAGGAGGGACAGGTTCTGGTGTTCGTATCTTGTTTGACTATTTATCAAAGAAAAGTAATGGTTAGAGACTTGATTTTGGGAATTATGGCGTGTAAATAATTTTCAAATCAACTTCAACTTTCAATATATTTAGAATGAAAAACGAGCAAGAACAAAATCCAAAGAAAATACGATTAGGTATTTCTGTGGGCGATATAAATGGAATAGGCTTAGAGGTAATCATGAAGACTTTTTCGGATAGTAGAATATTCGATTTATGTATACCTGTAGTTTATGCCTCTTCAAAGTTTGCCATGGCTTATCAAAAAGCCTTGGAAATCAAGGGTTTTAGTTTTAATTTTGTGCGACCTAATGCCAAGTTGATGCCTAAATCTGCAAACCTAATTAGTTGCTGGACAGAAGAGGTGGACTTGAAATTAGGGCAAGAGACTCCTGAGGGAGGTGCTTATGCTTTAAAGTCCCTTAAGGCTGCTGTAGCAGCGTTAAAAAAGGGAGAAGTTGATGCCCTTGTTACGGCACCAATAAATAAACATAATATTCAATCCGAAGAATTTAATTTCCCTGGTCATACTGAATATTTGGCTAAGGAATTTGAAGGCGGAGAGGCTTTAATGTTTATGGTAGCTGATGCTTTGCGTGTTGGAGTTGTTACTGGGCATATACCAATAGCCGAAGTAGCTTCAGCAATTTCAGGAGAAAAAATAGCCCACAAAATAGAACAGATTTCGAGTTCTTTAAAAAAGGATTTTAATATCAGGAACCCTAAAATTGCCGTATTAGGCTTAAATCCACATAGTGGCGATAAAGGAGTTATTGGAAAAGAAGATGAAGAGGTGATTAGGCCAGCGGTTAAAAAAGCCTTCGATTCTGGAAAGTTGGTTTACGGACCTTATTCGGCAGATGGTTTTTTCGCATCAGATACTTTTACACAGTTCGATGCGGTTTTGGCTATGTATCACGACCAAGGTTTAATCCCGTTTAAAACGCTTTCGTTTAACAAAGGCGTAAACTTTACAGCTGGACTTTCGGTAGTGCGAACCTCTCCAGATCATGGAACTGCTTACGATTTGGTTGGAAAAAACGAAGCACAAGAATCTTCATTTAGAGAAGCTGTATATGCAGCCTGTAAACTGTATAAAAATAGATTGGAGTACAATCAGTTAAACGAAAATCCTTTAGCTGTATCTCCACAATCCACTAAAAAATGGCATTCAAAGTCCTAAAAAACGGCTCAAAGTTAAAATATTGTGATTTTGA
>DKGK01000056.1 GCA_002453265.1 Flavobacteriales bacterium UBA6772
TATTATTACAACAACAACTTGTGAATAACAAAAAAGGCTCCAAATGGAGCCTTTTTTGTTATTTTAATAAGTTTTCGAGTTTTAAAAACCGCTCGCTAGATATTCCTACTAAAGGAAGGCGAACGTAATCATCGCAAACTCCTTTAATCTTTAAGCAGGCTTTTATTCCTGAGGGATTACCTTCAACAAACAAATTATCTATAATTTCTAATTGAGGATAGTGCAATGCCCTTGCTTTTTCTAAATCACCTTTTAATCCTTGACGAACCATTTCAGAAAACTCTTTTGGCTTAGCCATAGCTTGAACAGAAATTACACCTTCTGCCCCCATTAATACCATTGGTAAAGTAAGTGCATCATCTCCAGAAAGAACGTTAAACCCATTTGGTTTATCTCTTAAAATATGCATTATTTGCTCCATATCGCCAGAAGCTTCTTTAACTGCTACAATATTTGCAAAGTCTTTTGCCAAACGCAGCGTAATACTTGCAGACATATTGGAGCTTGTTCTACCAGGAACATTATAAAGGATAATATCTATAGGACAAGCTTCAGAAATAGCTTTAAAGTGTTGGTAAATTCCTTCTTGAGTAGGTTTATTATAAGCAGGAGAAACAGAAAGTATAGCATCTACACCTGTAAAATCGGTAGCTTTGATTTGAGCGACTACAGCAGTAGTATTATTTCCACCAATACCTACTACAAAAGGTAAACGTCCATTGATTATCTTTCTTGAAAAATCGACAACATTCAATTTCTCCTCAGTAGATAATACAGCACTTTCGCCTGTAGTACCCATAGAAACTAGAAACTCTACATCGCCATCAATTAAATATTCAATAAGGTTTTCTAAGCCTTTATAATCAATTGATTTATCTTTATTAAAAGGAGTAACCATAGCGACTCCAGTACCTTTCAAATCTGTTTTCATATCGGTTCTATACGATTTAAATAATGCGTTATTTCTTTAATTAAAGCATCCAAACTTTGGTCTTTAGTAATGTCTATACTTAGGTCAAAAACACTTATATCTGCTCTACACCTACCTACTTTAAATTTTGCAGGTGATGCTACAGCCATATAAGTAAGTGGATAGGATTTTGTTAAGGTTAAGTCTATTAATATATCATAGTCTTCTTTAATAAAATTATCGATGACCATTCCTTGAGGTTTTCCGTACCAATTTAAATCTTTATTAGAGAAATAATCGAAATGTAAAGTTGACATATGCTCAAAAGATATGTTTTGTTCGTTAACAAAACCCATGGCAGAAACTATTTTCTTTCCAATAGATATAGTTTTTACCAACTCATTAACTTTTTGGATATTTTCAGGCTCTGTAGCATTAAACAAAATAGTAATTCTATTAGCTGTTTTTAAATTAAAAACAGCACGTTTTCGGTTCGACTCCAAATCGAAATGTTTTAGCTTCCACTCACCAAACCAACACTTTATGTCTGTAAGTAATTTCATTTTAACAATTCTATAAATTCATCTTCGGAGATTATAGAAACCGATAAACTTTCTGCTTTTTCTCTTTTACTTGGACCCATTTTATCTCCTGCCACAAGATAGCTTGTTTTCTTAGATATTGAAGAAGTGTTTTTTCCTCCGTTTTGTTCTATTAATTTTTTAAGCTCCTCTCGAGAGTGATTTGTGAATACACCTGAGATAACAAATGATTGACCTTGTAAAACATGAGTTCTATCTGCTAACAAAACAGCGTCTATTTCTAACTGAACTCCAGCTTCTACTAGATTATTTATTAATATTTTATTTTCTTCTACCTTAAACCAATTGAGTAAACTCTGAGCTATACGCTCGCCAATCTCATCAACTTTAGTTAAGTCTTCTAAGTCGGCACACTGTAATAAATTTAAGTTTTGATAATGAAAAGCTAATTTTTTAGCTACCGTAACACCAACGTATCTAATTCCCAAAGCATACAAAACTCTTTCGAAGGGTACTCTTTTGGAAGTTAGTATTCCTGCAATTGCCTTAGATGCCGATTTATCAGCCATTCTTTCTAAAGGAAGAATTTGCTCTTTAGTAAGAAAATACAAATCAGCAACATTAGAAATCAAACCTTCTTTAAAAAATTGATCTATTGTTTCTGTACCTAGTCCATCTATGTTCATAGCCTTACGACTAATAAAATGTTCTATTTTACCTTTTATCTGGGGTGGACAAGCTTTTTCGTTTGGACAATAATGTTGTGCTTCTCCATCCTTGCGTATTAATTGGGTATCACATTCCGGACATTCAGTAATATAGACTGTAGGCTGAGAAAACAAATCTCTTTCTTTTAGAGCAATACCCACAATTTTAGGAATTATTTCCCCTCCTTTTTCTACATATACTGTATCGCCCACACGAATATCTAGTCTGGCTATTTGATCGGCATTATGTAGTGAAGCTCTTTTAACCATGGTACCAGCCAATTGAACAGGTTTTAAATTTGCTACTGGAGTAATAGCTCCAGTACGACCAACTTGGTAGGTGATTTTATTTAATTTAGTAACTGCTTGTTCCGCCTTAAATTTATACGAAATAGCCCAACGAGGCGATTTTGCAGTAAAACCTAATTCCTCTTGTTGAAAGCTACTATCCACTTTTATTACAATACCGTCTATATCGTAAGCTAGATTTTTACGTTCCGCTTCCCAATAGGAAACAAAAGACAAAACACCCTCTATAGATTCGTAGGTTTTTGTTTCAGTAGGAATTTTAAATCCCCATTTCCGAGCTTCTTCAAGCTTTAAATAATGAGAATCGATGGTTTTTTTTTCTTCTAGTACGTGGTATAAAAAGCAATCGAGTGGACGTTTGGCAACAACTGCACTATCTTGCATTTTTAAAGAACCCGAACTTGCATTTCTAGGATTAGCAAAAGCTTCTAAGCCTGCTTCTACCCTTTCAGTATTCATTAACTTAAATCCTTTATGAGGCATGAAAATCTCACCACGAATTTCGAATTCTGTGGGCGGATTACCCGAAAGTTTTAAGGGAATGGTATTTATTGTGCGAACATTACTAGTCACATCATCACCCTGAGAACCATCGCCACGAGTTAGAGCTTGTATTAGAAAGCCATTTTTATAATGCAAACTTATAGAGGTTCCATCATATTTTAGTTCACAAACGTAAGTATAGGTTTCTGTAATAACTTTCTGAATACGCTTATCAAAATCTCTTAAATCATCTTCAGAATAAGTATTACCCAAAGAAAGCATGGCCTGTTTGTGCTTTACCGTTTCAAAGTTCTTGTTTATTGTACCTCCTACACGTTGCGATGGAGAGTTCGCATCAAAGCATTCAGGATTTGCTGTTTCGAGTGCAATTAATTTTTCTAATAAATGATCGAATTCAAAATCGCTTATTGTAGGATTATCTAATAAATAGTAAGCATGGTTATGTACTGCTAATTCTGTTCTAAGTTGGTCAATTTTAGACTTTGAGTTCATAAGAATCTACTGCTTTAAAAATCTATTTTTAGGATTAAATGTTACTACGCAGATGAAAGTTTGGATTGAATATCTGATGGAAGTGAATACTACTATTTATTATCCAACAATCTAAATTCATTTTCTAAAATCTCATCCAAAGCATCAGCACCAATTTGCTTGGCAATAATTTCCTTTTTAGCATCTAAAACGAATAAACGAGGCGTACCCATAACATTGTACTTTCCTCTAAAATTAGAAATATTTTCTATGTCATTTACATTAATCCAATCTTCCACTCCAAACTCAACAATAAACTCTTTCCACATAGCATCGTCAAATTCTGTACAAACCGCATAAACCTCTACTCC
>DKGK01000007.1 GCA_002453265.1 Flavobacteriales bacterium UBA6772
ACAGGTAAGCTTCTTGGAGCTATTATACGTTTACTCTTATGGGTTCCACTTACGATGCGCATAGATGTAAATTGAGTAGTTTGTAGTAGTAATGTTCTTTTACTTCGTCTAAAATAAAGCTGTATTGGTAATTTGGATTCCTTTTTATAAAGCTGATGTTTCGTATATATTTGTAAAGGAATTTATAAACTTCGGATTCTTCCTCAATTTCGCCCGAAATAACCAATGGTATTTGGTCTGGATTGAGACCTAGTTGTTCGCAAGCAAAGAGTAGGTAATAGATTAAATCTTCTGCTGATCGATAAGAATACCCATTGTAAAATTTCAGTTTTCGCCCTTCTAGTATAGCTATTTCGAAATTCTTGTTTTGTACAGATAGGTATATTTTGCAACCTTCTTGTAGCTTAAACTGGTGGAGTAAACTCTCTATAAATACACTGCTATGGTGTTTCCACTTATGATTTGGGAAGTGTTTGTTAAAACAACGTTCCAATTCTTGAGGTATAATATAAGAGTTATAAGCCTGAATTGAAGCTAACCAATCGTTGCTTTCATTTTCGTTTTGTAGCAAGGCCTGATTAAATCCTAGGATATCTTTTCCGTTTTCTTCTTGGTAAAGTGCTTTTGGTGTAAGGGTACTTAGGGAATTACTTATACTAGTAGAAACAGAAGCAAAGTCTTGCTGTAATAATTCTTGCTGAGCTATAATGCCGTCTATTTGTTGTGCAACTTCGCTGTAATTAGTACAATCTTGTATGTCGTAATATTCTAGAGCAATGTATTTCTGTTCCCTAATATTGAGCAGAGCAAAAGAAAATCCATCCAAGCTAACTTGGATGGATAAATGACATGAAGCCGATTTATTCAGCTCTAAATGTGGGTCGATATGACTAAGTGTAGCTTTTATGTTATTCCCAGTTACCGTTAATTTTCGCAGAAACCATAGAACCTACTTGTAAGTCTTTAGTGGTGTTCTTAATCAAATCTTTGTCTAAACCTTTTAAATACTCTTCTTTTGGCGCTTTCGCTTCGAAGACTTGTACAGTAAGACTACCAGATTTTATTTTATTTGCTCTAAGTTCTAATTCTGTTCCTTCAGCATGAGGAATGAAACGTAGTTTTTCGATATTGAAGTCAGCACCGAAAATAGAATCTTTAATACTAGCGAAACCTAATGTGTCTATATAAGTAGTATCTTTTAATTGATACTCTCTATATACTTCGTTGTAGAACTTCAATTCTTCATCACGACGTTGTACAATAGTAAAAACACCAGTGTCAACTAAAGGAATCAATTCGTCGAAACTAGAAGCGTAATAACTGTTTACTTCTTTAAAAGCAATTTGAGCCTGACGTACTTCTTTTAATCTTTCAATTACATCTTTCGAGCGTCTCTTCTTTTCCTTGGTGAACTGTATAGGGTTCATAATTGCCGAGTAAAGGGCGTAACCCAATCCAATTACTAAAACCCAAAGTCCAATGCGAATACCTTTTTCCATATTAAATGTAACTCTTTTATGAGTTGAGCAAATCTACAATTTTTTTACATTAATCACATTTTTTTTCGCAGTCGCTAATACCTATCTTTGAAGTCTTGAAAACAACACTAAAAAATAAGGAACTGCAAAAGCAGTTGGTGCAACATTTTCCACACGATCCTACCATAGATCAGTTGGTGCTTATAAAGGCCTTGTCGGTTTTTTGCTTAGACATAGATCCTAATCAGATCTTTGTGATGCGTGGTTATGCAGGTACTGGAAAGACTTCTATGATACGTACTATTATAAAAGCTTTACCTACTTTTAATAAAAAAACGGTTTTACTTGCTCCTACAGGTCGTGCCGCAAAAGTTATAAGTGCTTATACCAAGCGAAAGGCCTATACTATTCACAAACATATTTATTATCCGAAAATAAAATCGGGTTCGCTTACTTTTGAATTGCAAAAGAATAAGGCTAGCAACACCATTTATATTGTAGATGAGGCTTCTATGATTGGGAATCAAACAGATAATGCTTTTGGAGGAAATGCTCTTTTAGACGACCTTATGTGTTTTGTAGATCAAGGTGTAAATTGTAAAGTGATGCTTATTGGAGATGTTGCTCAGTTACCTCCCGTAGGTTTAACAATGAGTCCTGCTTTGATTCCTGAAGAATTGCAAATGCGCTATTTTAAAGAAGTACATCATGTAGAGTTAAAAGAAGTCGTTCGTCAAGCTGCAGAATCGGGTATATTAAGCAATGCAACTTCTTTAAGAGAGTTGTTAGATTCTGACCAAGATAAATACAATCCTATTTTCGATTTATATCCTGATGTAATTCGATTGTCTGAAAAACACGATTTAGAAGACGCTTTAAACGACGCTTATTCTAGTAAGTCTTTAGAAGATTCGGTAGTGGTATTGCGGTCTAATAAACGAGCTAATATTTACAACCAGCAAATTAGAAACCGTATTCTTTGGTACGAAGACGAAATTACCGGTGGTGATCATTTAATGGTCGTAAAGAATAATTATTTTTGTTTGCCTCAAGAGTCGAAAGCTGGTTTTATTGCCAATGGAGATCAAATTGTTGTTAAAAGAATTACAACTATAGAAGAGAAACACGGATTTCGTTTTGCTAAAGCCGAGGTTAATTTAGTCGATTATCCCGATGAACCAGAGTTTGAATCTTATTTGCTTTTAGATTGTATTTATGTAGATAAACCTTCTATGAGTTACGACGATAGCAATAGATTGTATAAATCGGTAGAGCGAGAGTATGCTTATATAACAACTAAGTATAAACGTTTTCAGGCTATTAAAGCAGATCCTTACTTTAATGCTTTACAGGTTAAGTTTGCCTATGCCATTACGTGCCATAAGGCACAAGGTGGACAATGGAAAAATGTATTTATAGAGCAAGGGTATTTACCCGAACCTACTGTAGATAAAGAATATTTACGTTGGTTGTACACCGCTTTTACAAGAGCTGTAGAAACGGTTTATTTAATAGGTTTTAAACCTAATTTTTTTGCTGATGAAGAAGATAGTTAGTAAGTTGTTTTTGAAAATTATGGGCTGGAAACTCGTAGGCGAAATGCCTGCTGGAGTTGAAAAAGCTGTTTTGGTTTGTGCTCCACACACTTCTAATTGGGATTTCCCTTTGGCTTTGTCTGCTTTTACAATCTCAGGCTTAAACCTAAAGTATTTTATTAAGAAAAGTTGGTTTTTCTTTCCCATGAACTTGTTCTTTAAAGCTACTGGTGGCGTTGCTGTAGATAGAACAAAAAACATAGGCTTGGTAGATGCAATGACTTTAACGCTTAAAGAGGCTGATGAGATGATTGTAGCTGTTCCTGCTGAAGGGACTAGATCGAGAGTGCCAAAATGGAAAACTGGATTCTACCATATTGCTACTGGAGCAAATGTGCCTTTAGTTTTGGGTTTTGTAGATTTTAAAAAGAAAGAAGTTGGTTTTGGACCTCTTGTACACCTAAGTGGCGATTTTGAAAAAGACATGACTATCATTCAAGATTTTTTCAGTCATAAAGCACCTCGTTTTGTAGAGAAGTACAATCCTCAGATATTTGAGAAGAAGTAAAAAATAGCTCACAAAAAAAGCCTCCAATTGGAGGCTTTTTGTATTGTTAGAATAGCACAGAATTGATTAAGATTCTTGCATATTGTGATATACGTTTTGTACATCGTCGTCGTCTTCAATTTTTTCTAAAAGCTTGTAAACATCAGCTTCTTGTTCCTCAGAAATTTTCTTAATCATAGTAGGAATACGATCGAACCCAGAGCTTAGAATTTCAAAATTATTTTCTTCTAAGGATTTTTGGATACTCCCAAAGTTAGGAAAGTCTCCGTAAACCATTATTCCGCCTTCGTCTTCGAAAACTTCTTCTGCTCCAGCATCAATTAATTCAAACTCTAGTTCTTCTACATCTTGTCCTGTGTTGGCGATCATGAAATTACATTTGTGTTCAAACATAAATTCTACCGATCCAGAAGTACCTAAAGATCCGTCACATTTATTAAAGTAACTACGAACATTGGCAACCGTACGGTTATTGTTATCTGTAGCGGTTTCTATTAAAACGGCAATTCCATGAGGAGCATAACCTTCGAACATGGCTTCTTTATAATTAGACACATCCTTATCGGATGCTTTCTTTATAGCGCGTTCAATATTATCTTTAGGCATGTTGGCTGTTTTCGCATTCTGAATAACAGCTCTTAGCTTAGAGTTTGTGTCAGGGTCTGGGCCACCATCTTTAATAGCCATCACAATATCTTTCCCTATACGAGTAAATATTTTAGACATGGCAGACCATCGTTTCATCTTACGTCCTTTCCTTAATTCAAATGCTCTTCCCATTTCCTTAGATTTTTATCTTTTGTCAAATATATAAAATGCTTCGTAATAGTGTGGCTATCACAAAGCATTTTAGTGTTAGCTATTGGTTGTTTTCTACTATATAATCGATTACCTTTCGCATAAGGTGTATTCGGTCTTTACCTCGTACATTATGTGCATGCCCAGGATAAGGGAAATAATCTAGTTGTACTCCTGCACTTACACATTCTTGTGCAAATGCCAAGGAATGTTGCCATACAACTACATCATCTTGTGTTCCGTGAATCATCAGTAATTTATCTTGCAGGTCTTTTGCTTTATTTAAAAGACTCGCACTTTCATATCCTTTTGGGTTTGTTTGCGGTGTATCCATAAAACGTTCGGTGTACATAATTTCGTAAAACTTCCAGTCTATAACCG
>DKGK01000066.1:0-12561 GCA_002453265.1 Flavobacteriales bacterium UBA6772
GGAATCGAACCCGCACTCTCGAAAGAACTGGATTTTGAATCCAGCGCGTCTACCAGTTCCGCCACCAAGGCATATATCTTAAAGACGTTGCAAAAGTAATAATAGTTTGAAACCCTCAAAAGGTTTTGTAGTTTAATCTCAACCAAGTAAAGCGTTGTCTTATTAGGACAAAACTTTCACTTTTCAATCTTTTATTTTGAATATAATTCCTTACATTTGCAGCCCTTAAAGAGTGGCTAATCATTCTGTAATCAAAGTATTAGGATACTATGGCATCAACAGTAAAGATATTTTCGGGTAGAGCAACCAGAGTTTTAGCAGAGCAAATTGCTAAAAACTATGGGGTTGACTTAGGAAATATTATTATTTCAGAGTTTAGTGATGGTGAATTTATTCCTTCTTTTGAAGAAACGGTTCGTGGTTCTAAAGTGTTTATTATTCAATCTACACCTCCTCCTTCAGATAATTTAATGGAGATACTGTTGATGATTGATGCCGCAAAACGTGCTTCTGCAGAAGAAATTACTGCCGTAATGCCTTATTTCGGTATGGCTCGCCAAGATCGTAAGGACAAACCTAGAGTTCCAATAGGAGCTAAGTTAGTGGCTAATATGCTTACTGTTGCTGGTGCAACTCGTGTAATGACTTGCGATTTACATGCCGATCAAATTCAAGGGTTTCTGGAAGTTCCTGTAGATCATTTATATGCTTCATCGGTATTTATAGACCACATTCGTGGTTTAAACTTAGAAAATTTAACTATTGCTTCTCCAGATATGGGTGGTTCTAAAAGAGCTAATACCTATGCAAAACATTTGGGTTGCGAAATGGTTATTTGTTATAAACACCGCAAAAAAGCCAACGAAATTGGGGATATGCGTGTTATTGGTGATGTAAAAGGTAGGAACGTTGTATTAGTTGACGATATGGTGGATACCGCAGGAACACTTGCCACCGCGGCAGATATGATGCTTAAAAATGGGGCCTTGTCTGTAAGAGCAGTTTGTACACACCCAGTTCTTTCAGGAACTGCTTACGAACGTATAGAAAACTCTAAAATACTAGAACTTATAGTTACCGATACTTTACCAAGTATACCGAGTCCTAAAATAAAAGTATTAAGTATAGCTCCGATGTTTGCGAGCGTGATTAAAAACGTTGTTCATAACGAGTCTATTAGTAAAAACTTTATTAGTTAATTATTTACAAACCAAAAAACAAAACAAATGAAATCAGTATCTGTTAGCGCTGTAAAGCGTGTAGATTTGGGGAAAAAGGAAGCTAAATTATCTAGAGCTGCTGGAAATGTACCTTGCGTTATTTACGGAGGGAAAACAAACCAACACTTTGCGATAAAAGAGAATGCTTTAAACAACCTAGTTTATACACCGAATGTTTACTCGGTGGCGATCGATATTGAGGGTGCTATTATTAATGCCCTTATTAAAGACGTTCAATTTCACCCAGTAACCGATAGAATTCTACACGTAGATTTTATCGAACTTGTTCCTGGTCAGGAAGTAAACACTAAAATCCCTGTTGTATTTAATGGTAATGCAATTGGTGTGATGAATGGTGGTAAATTACGTAAAACACTTCGTAAATTAAGTGTACGTGCTACTCCAGAAAACTTGCCAGATAACGTAACTCTTGAGATCTCTGAAATGAAGATTGGTGAAAAGATTTATGTTAGAGATGTAGAAGCTACAAACTTCGATATTTTAACAGCTGCTACCGCAGTAATCGTTTCTGTTAAAACTGCTCGTGGTGCAGAAGAAGAGGAAGAGGAAACTCCTGCTGCTGAAGCTCCTGCTGCCGAATAAGTATGAAGAAATACCTAATTATAGGTTTAGGTAATATTGGCGCTGAGTATGTTAATACTCGTCACAATATAGGCTTTAAGATATTGGACGCACTCGCTAGTGCGTCCAATATTTCTTTTGTGCCAAATCGTTATGCCGATACGGCAAAGCTTAAAATTAAAGGCAGACCCGTTCTTTTGGTGAAACCTTCCACTTATATGAACCTAAGTGGTAAAGCAGTAAACTATTATATGCAATACGAAAATATTGCACCAGAAAACATCCTTGTTATTACCGACGACCTTGCACTCCCTTTTGGAGCTTTACGCATGCGTACTAAAGGTAGCCCTGGCGGACACAATGGTTTAAAGCATATTACTGAAACGCTAAATAGTCCTAACTTTACACGAATTAAATTTGGTGTTGGTAGCGAGTTCTCTACTGGTAAACAAGTTGATTATGTTTTAGGAAACTGGTCCTCAGAAGAAAAATCTCAATTACAAGAACGCATAGAAACTGCTTCAGAAATGGCAAAGAGTTTTGTTTCTATTGGCGCTGCTCAAACCATGACCCAGTTTAACGGGAAGTAAGTTCTCTTAGCATATAGCAGGGGGCAGTCAGAATATAGAAGTTGGCTATTTAAAATTCCTGTATATTATCAGGTAAGCATTTCTATAGACTCACTCTCTTATTATTTTAAAAAATTACTTCAATCAAAATCTAATTTGCATTTACTAATTTAAACAAGTCAAAATAGGGCTTATACCAAAAGTTCGGTTAGGAAATAGGTAGTAAGATGAAAAAAGTTTTGAGCCGTAAGTTAAAATATCGGTTAACAAATGAATTTCCCATTCCCATTTCCCTGTTTTATTTGTTTCCCACCTCTTTTCTTCTACTGAAAGAAGCGCATAAAATGTGCGTAACAAAATGCTGTTTGAGCTCACGTGAGGGCTAGTGAGTTCATTTTGGTAGCCATTTTAAAGTTTCTGTAGCGTTAAGAAAGAAAATATTCATAATTTTTGATTCTTTTCATCAAGGAAATGAACTGCGACGTGTTAAAAAATGTTTGAGTGATGAATTATAAGTTTATAGAATGAAAAACTATACTCTTATTTCTAATACAATCTTTAACATGCAACTTTAAGTTCATAAAAAAGGCTTCCCAATTTAGGAAGCCTTTTTTGTTTTATACAAGCTCTTTACCAACTTATACTTGAGCTAATTGAATTGTTATTTAGTCAAGTTTATTAAACCAGGGATTCCGGGATTGGTATAACTAACTCCATCAATTAAAAGGGTAGGAATAATTCTTTTTCCATTATTCACTTTTTCTAAAAATGCAATAGCAGTATCGTTGTCGGTAATATCTATGTATTCGTAGGCAACGTTTTTTGAATCTAAAAATTTCTTTGCAGTTATGCAGTCAGAACACCAGTCGGCACCGTATACTTTTATGTCTTTCATAGTCATTGTTTTTTGTTGATGTAAATGTAGTTTAATTACTCTTGATTACCGTAGGGCAAACAAAATCTGTTTTTGGAACTGCTGTCTGTCTAAGAGCACCATAACCACCAGCAACATCAATTAGTTTACTAAAACCTTTTGCTTTAAGAATAGAAATAAAAATTACAGAACGATAACCACCAGCACAGTGTACATGGTATGTTTTATCGGTATCTATTTTATTTAAATGATTAAATATATAATCTAAAGGTAGGTGATTAACATTTTCAACATGCTCAGCACTATATTCGCCAGGTTTACGAACATCTAAAACATCAATCCCATCTTCATAAGCTAGGGCAAATTCTTCGGCAGATTCTTGTGCTACGGTCTCAATTTTATTTCCTGCTTGAGTCCAAGTTTTAAAACCACCTTCTAAAAACCCTACTGTATTATCGTAACCTACACGAGCTAATCTAGTAACAACTTCTTTGGCTCTTTCTTTTGGGCAAACCAAAATTATTTTTTGATTTATATCGTTAATCAAATTTCCAACCCAAGGAGCAAAACCACCGTCAATACCAATAAACCAAGCACCAGGAATATAGCCCTTAATAAAGTCTTTTTGGTGTCGAACATCAAGTATCAAAGCACCGTTATCTACTTCTTTGTTAAACACGTTTAAGCTTAAAGCTTTTGTTCCTTTTTCTATAATCGAATCAAAAGACTTATTGTCTGCAGACTTGTTCATTAAAGCATTTTTAGGGAAATACTGAGGTGCCGGTAGGATTCCAGCAAGTAATTCGGTAACAAATTCTTCCTTTGTCATATCGGCTCTAAGTGCATAGTTTGTAGTCTTCTGATTTCCTAAAGTATCGAAAGTTTCTTCACTCATATTTTTACCACAAGCAGAACCCGCACCATGCGCTGGATAAACAATAATCTCATTGCTTAAAGGCATTACTTTGTTTCGTAATGAATCGAATAAATATCCCGCTAAATCTTCTCTAGAAAGTGAAGTTTTTATAGCTAAGTCTGGTCTACCAACATCGCCTATAAAAAGGGTGTCTCCTGTAAATAAAGCAGTTTCCTTTCCAGTCTCATCCATTAATAAATAACAGGTAGATTCCATAGTATGTCCTGGCGTATGAATTACTTTAATCTTGGCATTACCAAATTCAAGAATTTCACCATCGATAGCAGTTTTCATATCGAAATTTGTTGTTGCTGTTGGTCCAAAGACAATGGTAGCACCTGTTTTATTAGCTAAGTCAACATGACCAGAAACAAAATCGGCATGAAAATGTGTTTCTAAAATGTATTTAATTTTAGCGTTCCCAAGTGCTGCTCTTTCTATATATGGCTCTATTTCTCTAAGAGGATCTATAATTATAGCCTCGCCATTAGACTCTATATAATAAGCCGCTTCGGCTAAACACTTGGTATATATTTGTTCTACTTTCATGCGTATTCTTTTTTGCTAATCTACTACAGTACTAGAAAATTAGGAATGTTAAATATTAATTTATTTTGTAAAATCTTCATCAAACTTTACAAACAAGTTGAGCCAAGTAATTTTGGCGAGATATAAATTTAAGGGAGCAAAACCAACTTGCAATACAATCATCACTAGCACCATTTCGCCTGCTGGCATTTGAGGGAAAAGAACAGATTTAGCAATCCACCAAGCCACAAATAGAGCGACACTTAAAGCGTAGGAAACGAACATAGAACCGAAAAAGAATCCTGGTTCTCGTTCAAATTTCAAATCACAGTTACTACAATTATAATGTTTTTTCCCAAAATATTTTAAATGATAAGGATGAGAATAGAAAAAATCACCCTTACTACAACGCGGACACTTATTGTGTAAAATACTAAAGGACTTAGATCCTTTCCCTATAATTTTCATAAAACGAGTTCTTTTATAATTACGGTAATTGCCATCATTAATACGAAATACCCAAATCCTTTTTTTAATTTATCTCCTTGTATAGACTTACTTAAATAGGTACCCAAAATAATTCCAACTACTGATAAAGCACTAAAAGAAAATAAGAATTCCCAGTCTATAACAAGCTCATTTGCCAAATCGCCAGTAAAACCAATTAACGATTTTATAGCAATAATCATTAGAGAAGTGCCCACTGCTTTTTTCATGGGTAAACCTGCTAACAAAACCAAGGCTGGAATTATTAAAAATCCACCACCAGCACCAACTAGTCCAGTTATAGCACCAACAAATAAACCTTCTATAATTATTAGAGGATAATTAAAATCTTTGTTTTTAACACTCGTAGATGCTGCCCTTCCTTTTATCATAGATATAGCAGCTAAGAACATTACAAAAGCAAAAAACAACATGACACCCATGTCTTTGGTGAGTACAAATCGGTTAAGACTAAAGATTTCTTGAGGAATGGCTGGCACCAATATTCTCCGAGTATAGTATACAGCAATAAAAGAAGGCAGTGCAAAAACGAATCCAGTTTTATAATCTATATTACCTAGTTTGCCGTTTTTAAAAGCTCCTACTAAGGCAGATAGCCCTACAATAAATAAAGAATATGCAGTTGCCAAAACAGGATTGATTCCCATAATATAAACCAAAACGGGTACTGTGAGTATTGAACCTCCTCCGCCTATTAAACCTAGTGTTACTCCAATAATAATGGCACTAAAATACCCTAACAGTTCGTACATACTTTTTTATTTGAAACAAATTAAGTGCTACTAATTCTACTTATTCAGATGCGAGTCAGCAAGTCAATAAGTATACCATATTTCTAGCTAACTTCACTAGATTTTGCTGCTCCATATTCATAAAAGCTAAGCTGTCTATTACTTTCAACATCTCCTTTAAACGTGTGTTATATGAATCGAAAATATAGCTTTTCGAAGAACTGTATTTACACAACAATTCGTTTAGGTAGTTTACAGGAATTAAGAGCAATTCTGTTTCCTCTTCTGCTAAGGGAATAATTGAGCTCTTTTTATTTCCCAAGCAACAACTTAAAGACATAGCACAAGTATCGTCTTTTTCTATATATTACAAAAAGACTTGATTTCCAATTGCATCTACTCGACTTACTTTTATAGCACCTTTTATTAGCAGAGGCATAAACTGTATAGTCTCGCCAATATTAAGGTATGCTTCGTCTGAACTTACTTTTTTATATTTTGAGACATTGCAAATTTTTTCCAGTAAGGCATCTTCAAAGATATAACCGTAATGCTCTTTAAGTTTGGATTTATATATGCCTATTTTAGTTTGTTGAAAGTTAAAACTTATAAGGTTATTTGCTAGTAAACCGATACTCGAAAGTATGCTTAGTTAAAACTATACAAAACCGCTTCTAGCTCCTGTATATGAAAACGTTTTCGTTCTTTAGGGCAGTATAAAAATCCTTCAGTATAAATTATTCGCTGATTAGCTTCATCGAGTTTTGTATAGGAAATAAATGAACCTCCTAAAAAATCGTTTACCATAGTCCACAAACCACGCATTTCTAAGGTATATGGATTTTCTGAAACCAAGTTAAAGTCGGGTTCGTAAAGCATTTCCGTGGTCATATAAGACTGCGGTCTTGCACCCTCAACGTGTGTTCTTCCTAAAGAATCTCTTAGCTGAATTAAATACTCTTTACTAAGCTGTTTTGGGCTTGTATAGGGAATTGTCTGCACCCATAAATTTGAAATAACATTTACTTTTGGCTTGTCTCTTCTGAGCCAAATAAAATCCTCCTCTGCAATCGCTATCTTATATCCTTCTGGAATAAGTATTTGGAAATTATAGGCACTTAGAATTTCTTTTTGAATTTCTTTTTCTGCTGATTTTTTAAGTTTTACAACCCTCCTACTTAAGTCCTTTTGTAAAAACCAATCACTTATTTTTGGACCTTGCTCAATTAGTAAATTCGTAAGTTCTGTTTCTGTATTAGCTTTTACAGATACAAACAATTGATTTTTAGCCCATTTTTCTTCGGTTCTACTCACAGATTTTCTCTCGTCTATAGACAACCAAAGTATGTTTTTATGTGTTTGAAAAATACTAGAAAACTGTGATGGATTTATTGCGAAAACATCAAACAAAGCTTCTTGTTGTGGAATGCCCAATACATTGGTCTGAAATATGTTTTTTAATTCTTTTCCCGTAGAACCACTCCATAAGTTATCGGGAATAACAATTACCAATTCTGATATATTACCCGTATTAGGTGGGAGAACAGATCGTGAAGTAGCAGGTTTAAGTCCGTCCTTTGTGTTTTGTTTACAAGCATAAAAACCAATACACACTAGTAAAAACAGGTATAAATAGGATGATTTCATAAAAGGGGTGTTTTAAAAGAATACGAGTAGAGAACGCTAAACGCGATCAGGTCGTATATATAATATTAAACGTTGCCCAACTCTAATATTATCGTTCTTTAAGTTATTCCACTTTCTAATTTTAGAAACAGAACAGCCATAACGACTAGCAATTTTACCCAAATATTCTCCATTTTTTACTCGATGTACAACACGCTCATCTTTCTCAGAATACTTGGGATATGCTTTTTGTTTTTGTGTATTTAAATCTATAAAGTGAGCATAGATTTCTTTTTCGTTGGCTACAAAAACACCCATCTTTTCAATAGGAAGTGTTAAGTAATATTTACGTCCGCTAATATGTGGGATTACATTAATCTTATAAGCTGGATTTAAAAATTCTAACTCAGACATAGAAATCTCTAATGAGGAAGACAAATACTCAAAATCAATCTGATACTTAACTTCAATAGTATCTATTTCGTAATGCGATACTTTGGGTTTTTCCAAAGTTATACCGTGTTCTTGTGCGTAATTCATGGCATAACAAACAGCTATAAAAGCAGGTACATAACTGCGTGTTTCTTTAGGTAAAAATCGTTTTATTTTCCAAAAGTTTTTATGTCCTCCAGAACGACGAATAGCCTTATTTACATTTCCTCTACCAGAGTTATATGAAGCCAATACTAAAGACCAATCGCCATAAACTTTATAGGAGCTTTGAAAATACATACAAGCAGCTACAGTAGCTCTATATGGATCCATTCGTTCATCTACATAAGAACTTACTTTTAAATCGTATTCCTTACCTGTATTGTACATAAACTGCCATAGGCCAGTTGCACCTGCCCACGATTTAGCTCTTGGGTTTAAAGCCGATTCTACAATGGCTAGGTACTTTAATTCTAAAGGTAAATTAAACTGATCTAATACCTCCTCGAACATAGGGAAATAGTATTCTGCCAAACCCATCATACGAGACATCTGGGTTCTTCTTTGCTTGGTATAAACGTTTATATAGTTCTTTACATAAGGGTTAAAGACTAAATTAATCGGAGTTTGAGCGTCCAATTCTTTAATTCGAAATTCATAAATACTATCCGAAAAATCCGGTATTACAGAATTTGTGTTTAACTCAGCTCCAAATAAATGCTCAGTATAGGCGTAGTTTGCCAATAATATACTGTCGAAATTCGCAACTAGAGGATCGTCTAAAAAAACAACTTTCAAGCTATCTTTATTCTCTTCGTTATGAGCCGAAGCAAAAAAGCCAAGACTTAAAAAGTAAAAAATCAGAAACTTGCGTAAGTTATTCATCTAGTTTTTATGCTTCATTAGTTGATTAGAAAAAGCAAAAAGAGCTTCTTCTCTAAATTCAGGCGCCATTAATTGCACACCAATTGGCATGTTTTCTGAAGAGTTCCACAGCGGTAAAGAAATTGCTGGAACCCCTGCCAAGTTAGCATGTACGGTATATATATCCTCTAAATATGCTACGGTAGGATCTTCGTTTGTTCTACCTATTTCAAAAGCTGTACTTGGGGTAGTTGGCATTAGTACAAAATCGAAATCTTCAAAAATAGCCTTTGTTCTATCTTGAATTAACCTACGTACACGCTGTGCTTTTGTATAATAAGCATCGTAATAACCAGAACTCAATACAAAAGTACCGAGCATAATTCTACGTTTTACTTCTTCGCCAAAACCTTCAGTTCTCGACATTTTATAAGTACTCTCTAAATCGTGTCCATTCGGACTTCTATACCCAAAATGAACGCCATCGAAACGAGCCAAATTAGAAGAAGCTTCGGCAGTGGTTAGTACGTAATACGCAGGAACCATAACATCTAAATAAGAAAAGGTTTGTTCTTCTACAGTATGACCTTTAGCTCTTAAATTGGTAATTAATTGTAAGAAATTGGCTTTTATCTCTGGATCTAAACCTGGGCTATCGATATATTCTTTTAAATAAGCAATTTTTCTTTTTTCTACTGGAGCATCTAAATTACTGTAAGAACTTACAGGAACAGAAGAACTCGTAGAATCATTCTCATCTTTACCCGCCATTATTTCGGTTACCAAAGCAGCATCTTCAACAGACTTTGCTAAAGGACCTATTTGGTCGAATGAAGATGCGTAAGCAATCAATCCAAATCTGGAAACACGAGCATAAGTAGGTTTCATACCCACCACACCACAAAATGCTGCAGGCTGACGAATAGAACCTCCAGTATCGCTACCCAAAGCTAACTGACATAAGTCGGCAGCCACAGCAGCTGCAGAACCTCCAGAGGAGCCTCCAGGAACTTTACTTGGATCTACAGGGTTTTTAACAGTACCGTAAGCAGAGTTTTCGTTCGAAGAACCCATAGCAAATTCATCACAGTTTAAACGCCCAATAATAATGGCATCTTCTTCTAATAAACGTTCTACTACAGTAGCACTATAAAGCGACTCAAAACCTTCTAATATCTTAGACGATGCCGAAACTTTATGCCCTTTAAAACAAATATTGTCTTTTATAGAAATGACCATTCCTGCTAATCTACCTGCAGTACCTTCTTGTAGTTTTTGATCAACTTTTTGGGCTTGCACTAGTGCAGTTTCAGAAAACACTTCTAAAAATATATTTAACTCTTGGTGTTTTATAATACGGTCGAGGTAGTATTCTACCAACGATTTGCAGCTCACCGAACCCTTAGCTAAGGATTCTTTGATTTCGCTTAGAGCGGAAAAATTTTTCAAGGCTTGAAATTAAGGATTACTCTTCTTTGCTATCTAATTGGTCTTTTTCTTCTTTGGATGCATCTTTAAATTCTTTAATTCCGCTACCTAAACCACGCATAAGCTCTGGTATTTTTTTACCACCAAATAATAAAAGGACAGCTAAAAGGATTAAAACCCATTCGTAGCCTCCCATAAATCCGAAAAAGATCGATAAAAGTGTCATATACTTGTTTTTAATGCCCTTAGAGGGGCTTTGGTGCAAATATAAGGATTGAAACTTGAATATAGAATTTTGAGAGTTGAAATTTAGAGGTCAATCTAGCAAAGTTTAGATCAATCATTACTGTTTTTTTATTCAAAATTTTTAGATATATTTGTTAATATCAATAATAAAATACTAAAAATAATATTATGAAATCATCCTGTACACTATTGTTATATCTATGTTTTTGTTCAAGTTCGGTTTCAATTTACGCTCAAGTTTTATGGTCAGAAGATTTTGAATCTTATACAGTAGGAACAGGTTATGTCGGTTCTACCTCTCCCACAGCAGCTTTAGTTTCTGGCGATTACCCGAGTTTGGTAACTAAATGGACTATAGATACATCTGCTGCAAAACTAACAGCCACTAGCGATTGGCTTGCAGTTCAGGAGGATGAATTAGGAAATAAAGTTTTTGAGCTACGAGATGCCGATGGTGAGTTTGTTTGGTCCTCTGAAATTGTAAGTATTACTGGGTATTTAGAGGTGGTTTTGGGGTTGTCTATTACCGAAGTTTCAAATTTAGAGTCTACAGATTATATTAATGTTTATTATAAATTAGACGGAGCCGAGGAAGTTTTGTTTGAAACGAATGGAACAAATTCCAACGATTTTTCTAGTAGCAAGCCAATACAAACTGGTCTTGTTGGTAGCACAATTCAAATTATTATTAGAGCTAAAAACAATTCGAGCTTAGAACAAATTAGATTTGACGATGTTTTTATTACCGAAAAAAGCTTGTTAATTACTGAAGTTTCTAGTCCTTCAGACAATGGTTTAGCTTCATTTATTGAATTAAAGAATAGTTCTAATCACAGTATAAATTTCGATACACAAGATTATTATGTCTCTGTTCAAACCGATGGTAACTTATGGAATGAAACTCAGCTTCAAGGTAGTTTATGTGCAGGTTGCATTCATTTAATTGCTCAATCGAGTTCAGTATTTAATACAGCTTATAATTTTATTCCGCCAGAAGAAAATACCATAATTAATGGAAATGGTAACGATGCGTATTTTATATTTTACAATGGAAATCATTCTACAGGTTCTGTAGTTGATGTTTACGGTATAATAGATGAAAATGGGCTTGGGCAAACATGGAACTACGAAAATAGTAAGGCTGTAAGGAATACCAATGTTGCGTTAGGAACGCCTTTTTGGCAAGCTTCAGAATGGACTATTAGTACGGCAACTACTAGCGATATGAGTCCAGGGGCTTTAGAAAATGAGCTTAGGTATTTTAATTCAGCATGGTGTCCGAATGCAGCTGCTCCAACTACTTTGTCTAACGATATAGATATAATTATTCAAAAGGGAGCTGTAGTAATTAGTGAGGCTATAGAATGTTTAAGTCTAACAATTTTTACTAATGCAAGTTTAGAGATAAGTGCTGGAATTGGAATTACAGTAAGTGGGAATTGTACTAATAATGGAGTCTTAAATGTACAATCTAATGAAACTAATAATGGGTCTTTTATTGTTAATGGAACGATGACTAATACGTTCAATTATAATTTATATTTAACAGGTGGAGCGTCTAATCCTTGGCATTTAATAGCTGCTCCTGTGCAAAGTCAAAGTTTAAATAGTTTTGTAACAAACGGAGAGAATAGTATACAAACCTCTGCGAGTAATAATTACGGTTTAGCAGTATTTAATACTGCTACTGAGTTTTGGAATTATTTCCATAATGGTTCCGGTTTTAGTCCAAATTTAGAAGCTTCTACAGCAGGAAGTTTTCAAGATGCAAAGGGTTATTCTGTATTGCGGTCCTCCTCAGGAATTGTAAGTTTTTCTGGAGAAATGAATACTACAGACCAATCGACTTCTTTAACTGCATCAAAATGGAATTTACTTGGAAACCCATATCCTAGTTTTATTAATGGTACTAGTTCTGCATCATTAAACAATATACTTAGTAATAATACATCTGCGCTAAACGATAATTACGAAGCACTTTATTTATGGAATGTTTCCACTTCAGAATACAACATTGTAAACCAATCATCTGGAGCTA
>DKGK01000066.1:12948-13149 GCA_002453265.1 Flavobacteriales bacterium UBA6772
CGATTTTAGCTTTACCGAATCTATGCAATCTCATCAAACTGGCGATTGGTTTGAGCGCAGTACAGGGCTTTCGAGTATTAAAATTTTGGCAATGGCTAGTAATGGAACCAGTTCAACAGAAATAAAATTTATAAATAATACTTCTACTAGTTTCGATGTTGGTTATGATGCTGCAAGGTTCGATGCTGTAGAATCAGATTT
>DKGK01000101.1 GCA_002453265.1 Flavobacteriales bacterium UBA6772
ATGTTTGAAAATTTATCAGAGAAACTAGACAAAGCCTTTTCAGTATTAAAAGGTCGCGGAAAAATTACAGAAATTAACGTTGCAGAAACGCTTAAAGAAGTGCGTAAAGCTCTTTTAGACGCCGATGTTAATTATAAAATAGCCAAAGACTTTACTAAAAAAGTAAAGGATAAAGCTTTAGGTCAAGATGTATTAACGTCTCTACAACCAGGGCAGTTAATGATTAAACTCGTAAAAGACGAGTTAACAGAATTAATGGGTTCTCAAGCTTCAGGCATTAACCTCGAAGCTTCTCCTTCAACAATTCTTATCGCTGGACTTCAAGGATCGGGTAAAACTACTTTTACAGGAAAGTTAGCCTTGTTCTTAAAAACCAAAAAAGCGAAAAATCCTTTATTGGTCGCCTGCGATGTTTATCGTCCTGCTGCAATTAAGCAGCTTGAGATTTTAGCTGAGCAAGTCGGTGTTGAGGTATTTACCAATAAAGAAAGTAAAGACCCTGTAGCTATTGCCAAGGCAGCTATTGCACATGCCAAGCAAAATGGGAACAACGTAATTATAATTGATACTGCAGGTCGTTTAGCAATAGACGAGCAGATGATGAATGAAATTACAGCGGTAAAAGCTGCTGTAAATCCTCAAGAAACATTATTTGTAGTGGATGCTATGACTGGGCAAGATGCTGTAAATACTGCAAAAGCCTTTAACGATAAGCTTAATTACGACGGTGTAGTACTTACCAAATTAGATGGTGATACACGTGGTGGTGCAGCCTTAACAATTAAATCGGTGGTTAATAAACCGATTAAATTTGTGGGTATGGGCGAGAAGATGGAGGCATTAGATGTGTTCTATCCTAGTCGTATGGCAGACCGTATTTTGGGTATGGGAGATGTGGTGTCGCTTGTAGAAAAAGCACAGGAACAATTTGATTCTGAGAAAGCACGTCAGCTTCAAAAGAAAATTGCGAAGAATGAATTTGACTTCAACGATTTTGTTGAGCAGATAGGTCAGATTAAAAAAATGGGTAATGTTAAAGACTTGATGGGTATGATTCCAGGAATGGGAAAAGCCATGAAGGATGTAGATATTGAAGACGATGCCTTTAAGCATGTAGAAGCTATGATTGGTTCTATGACTAAAGAGGAACGGACGAATCCTTCTGTATTAAACGGTTCTCGCCGTAATCGTGTAGCTCTTGGTAGCGGACGTACCGTAAAAGATGTAAACCAACTAATTAAGCAATTCAACGACATGGGTAAAGTTATGAAGATGATGCAAGGTGGTGGAATGAAGAACATGATGAAAATGATGGGTAAAGGTGGTGGAATGCCTAATATGCCTCTTGGTAAATAAAAAAAAAGAATATGCAGTTATTAGACGGTAAGTTAACAGCCAACACCTTAAAGGATGAGATAGCAATAGAAGTGAATTCTATTATTGCTAAAGGTGGAAAGAAACCTCATTTAGCTGCCATTTTAGTTGGTAGCAATGGTGCCAGCGAAACCTATGTAAATGCTAAGGTAAAAGCTTGCGATAAAGTAGGATTTGATTCTACTTTAGTACGTTTAGATGCTAATGTATCTGAGGAAATACTTTTAAACGAGGTTCGTAAAATAAATGAGAACAGTGCTATAGATGGTTTAATCGTTCAGTTGCCACTTCCAAAACATATTTCAGAAAGTAAGGTAACCGAAAAGATTGTTCCCGAAAAAGATGTGGATGGTTTTCATCCCATAAATTTAGGGCGAATGATGCTAAATTTACCTTCTTTTTTACCGGCTACTCCAGCAGGTATATTAGAGCTTTTAGAGCGTTACGAAATTGAAACTTCAGGCAAGCACTGTGTTGTTATTGGGCGTTCTAATATTGTGGGGTCTCCCATGAGTGTACTAATGGCTCGAAATACTAAAATTGGTAATTGTACCGTGACTTTAACACACAGTAGAACCACTAACTTAAAAGAGATTTCTCGTACTGCAGATATACTAATTGTAGCCTTAGGGAAGCCAGAGTTTGTTACGGCAGATATGGTGAAAGAAGGTGCTGTTATTGTGGATGTAGGTATTACGCGTGTAAAGTCTGAGATAACAAAATCAGGTTGGAAACTAAAAGGTGATGTTGCCTTTGATGAGGTTGCACCTAAATGCTCCTTCATTACGCCTGTTCCTGGTGGTGTAGGTCCCATGACCATTGCGTCTTTACTGAAAAATACATTGATTTCTGCAAAACAGCGAAAATAAAAAGAAGCTTAGTTCTCATTTTTTTAAAATTAGAGAATTTCAGAACGTTTCATATAGAATAATAGGAGATTCCCTCTGGAAATAATAAGTTGAATTTAGATAGTAGCTCTTAAGCAAATGTTTTTTAAAATACTATTTCGCATGCAGTTTTACAAAATTGTATATTAGCAAACTTATTAAGAATTAACTTATGGAAAATAGAATCGATCACTTAGTTTATCAATGGTTAATAGATTTAGGATTGGCAGAAAATATAGCCAATGGACTACTGTTTATATTCGAACTATTGGTCTTAGTTTTACTTTGTTTTATAGCCGATAAAATAGCCAATAAAATCTTTGTACGTATCGTTACTTCTGTAGTAAAACGTACCAAATTTGTTTGGGACGATGTCCTTTTAGAAAATAAGGTATTCGATAGATTGGCACATTTAGCGCCTGCCCTTGTTGTTCAAGCTACTGCAAGTTTTGTGTTTGAAGACTTTCAGGAATTTATACCATTTGTGAAAAGAATGGCAGATGCTTATATGATTGCAGTGATGTTAATGGTCGCAATTTCTATTTTTAATACATTAGAACATTACTTTAAACAAACAGAGTCCTTAAAAGATAAGCCAATTGATTCTTATTTTCAGTTAGCCAAACTAATCAGTTATTTTGTTTTTGGAGTTCTTATAATTGCTAGAGTATTCGATAAGGATCCTCAAGGTATTTTAACTGCAATGGGAGCCCTTACCGCAGTTTCTATGTTGGTATTTAAAGACACCATTTTAGGTTTTGTTGCTTCTATACAACTTTCGGCTAACGATATGATCAGAGTAGGAGACTGGGTTTCTATGCCTAAATATGGTGCTGATGGAGATGTGATTAAAATTACTCTTAATACAGTGAAAGTTCAAAATTGGGATAAAACGATTTCTACCATTCCTACTTATTCTTTTGTTTCTGATTCGTTTAAAAACTGGAGAGGTATGGCAGAAGCGGGTGGACGTAGAATTAATCGATCTATCGTTTTAAAATCTGGTTCTGTACAATTCTGTAATACAGAAATGGTGACTAAGTTTAAGAACTACGAATTGTTAAAAGATTATTTAGACACCAAAGTTGAGGAGATTAACAAATTTAATGAAAATGGAAACTACGATAAGACTTTCTTAATTAACGGCAGGCAGCTAACCAATATTGGAGTATTTAGAGCTTATGCTGAGGCCTATATAAAAAAATCTGATAAAATCCATCCAAACCTTACTTGTATGGTATTTCAAACAGAAGGAACTGAATTTGGTGTTCCTATTAAGGTTTATTGTTTTACTAAAACAACTGAGTGGGGAGAATATGAAGATGTTCAATCTGATATTTTTGATCATTTATATGCCGCTGCACCTGAGTTTGGATTAGAAGTTTTTCAGCATCCTTCTGGAGGTGATTTTGTGAAAATGGTTAATTAGTGTTTTGAATTTCATAGATTAGAATGATAAAAGTAAAACAAATACAAGCCAAAGAATGTTACTCTATTCGTCAGCAGGTTTTATGGCAACATAAGTCTGTAAATGAATGTGGAATAGCTATAGATTCTCAAGAAGGAGCTTTTCATTTGGGAGCTTTTCTAAATGATGAATTAGTTTGTATTGGTTCTTTTTTCAAACAAGAGAATCCCCAATTTAATCAAGCGAAACAATATAGATTACGAGCAATGGCAACTTTACCAATTGCTCAAAAAAAAGGAACTGCTAAATCCTTATTAGAATTTGCAGTTCAGAAATTAAAAACAGAACATCAAGATTTACTTTGGTGTGATGCTCGAATAATTGCGACTGGCTTTTATAGTAAACTAGGTTTTTCTACAAAAGGTACTTCTTACGAAATTCCTATTATCGGCACTCATTATTGTATGTATAAATTTTTGCAGAAATAATTTTAGTTTAATCAAAAAAGGCAACCCATTATGGATTGCCTTTTAGAATAATTTAGTTCAATATTACTTTGTAAATTGCTTAGACAGCTTTTTATTTCTAGGACCTTCAGAATAGTCATAAAAACCTTCACCAGATTTTACGCCTAATTTACCTGCAGTCACCATATTTACCAATAATGGACAAGGAGCGTATTTAGGATTTCCGAAACCGCTGTGTAAAACCTCCATTATAGAAAGACAAACATCTAAACCAATAAAGTCAGCTAAATGAAGTGGACCCATTGGGTGTGCCATTCCTAACATCATCACAGTATCAATTTCTTCTACTCCAGCAACACCTTCATAAAGCGTATAAATAGCCTCGTTTATCATAGGCATTAAAATACGATTGGCTACAAATCCAGGGTAATCGTTTACCTCTACAGGAGCTTTTTTTAGGTCTTTCGACAATTGCATTATCTGAGCAGTAACTTCATCAGAGGTTGCATAACCACGGATAATTTCAACCAATTTCATTACAGGAACAGGATTCATAAAATGCATCCCTATAACTTTATCTGGACGCTTTGTAGCGGCTCCAATTTTGGTAATAGAAATAGAAGACGTATTAGAAGCTAGTATAACATGGTCTTCGCAAATCTCATCTAGCTGTGTAAAGATTTTTAATTTGATGTCCATGTTTTCTGTAGCTGCCTCAACAACTAAATCTACACCAACAAGCCCATCATTCATAGAGGTGCAAGTGGTGATATTAGACAAGGTATTTGTTTTGTCTTGATCAGATATTTTTTCTTTCTTAACCATTCGGTCAAGGTTTTTCTCAATTGTACTTATACCTCTATCAAGAGAGTCTTGAGATATATCGATTAGTGAAACCTCAAAGCCACATTGGGCAAACGTATGTGCAATACCATTTCCCATAGTACCTGCACCAATAATTGCTACTTTTTTCATTCTTTGTTTTTATTTTCCTCTTCCTTGGAAGACAATTTTAAAGGTATAAATCAAAACTTTTAAGTCGTTAAATATCGACATATTTTCTATGTAAATAACATCGTATTTCAAACGATCAACCATCTCATCTACTGTACTAGCATAACCAAATTTAACCATTCCCCAAGAAGTAATTCCAGGTTTTACTTTATGTATATGTTTATAGTGTGGTGCTTTTACAATTATTTGTTCAGCATAAAACTCACGTTCTGGTCTAGGTCCTACCATAGACATATCACCAATAAGAACATTCCAAAATTGAGGTAATTCATCTATTCTATACTGACGCATAATTTTACCCCATTTAGTAATTCGAATATCATCATCTTTAGATAGTTGAGGTCCGAGTTTTTCGGCATCAACAAACATTGATCTAAACTTTATAATCTTAAACAAACTACCATGAATTCCAATTCTTTCTTGGTAATAGAATACTGGACCTTTAGAACTTAGTTTTACCAGTGTTATAGCTAATATATAGAGCGGAGCTAGTATGAAAATAGCAGATACCGATACTACGAGATCCAAAACACGTTTTAAAATAAATTGCCATACAGGCATTAAATCGTGCTTAATTTCTATGAGAGGGACATCAAACATAGATTTCATTTTTACTTTTCCTGCTAGAATATCATAATTGTTTGGTTTTACTTTTATAAGAACATTTACGCCTTCTAGTTCGTTAATTATTTCTTCGAGAATGTGATGTTGTTCAGAACGTTCAATAGCGATTAGCACCTCTTCTATAGACTCAGATTCAATAATGTTTTTTAACGATTTATAAGAACCCAAATAAGGAATAAATTCTTTCAGTTGATATCCCTTTTCATCCATTCCATTAACAAATCCAATAAAGTAATTACCACCAGATTTAGAACTCTCCGTGAGGCTTTTATACATTTCTACAGCACTTTCTGCTCCACCCACAATAAGTGTTTTAAACCCCAATTCTCTGTTGTGTATTTTATATACTGTTATAGATGTAAATATGAATCTAAATAAATAGGTTATAGAAAAATGGATGCAAAATAAGGTAGCTATAGAGCTATAGTAGTTTTTATAACTTGGAATTAAATCGTCTAATAAGGCAACAAAAAATATGGTGAGTACTCCAAAAAAACATTGAATTAGTGTTTGACCGAGTTCAATGAGTCTAGATTTTCGATATACATTTCTATAATAACCAAAAACGCTATAGAGTAAAAGCCAAAATATACTTATTGAAATAATTCCGGTATAGAATCTATTATCAAATAAGATTGGAACATCAACTCCAAAAAGCTCTTGTTCTACTACTTGTTTACGGTAAACAAAAAATAAAAGCCATGCAAAAGAAGCCGACAATAAATCGAGTATTATATATTTTAATTGTTGTAAATGTTTATTCATTACTCTTTATGGAGCCATTTAATATTGTCAAAATAGAAAGTTGCCGTTTCTACATTTGCTCTTTTTTTAATTCCAATAAAAATCCCAAATTCATCATCTGTAGTTCCAAGATTAACTTGGTTGGTCATGTGAACATAAATTTTATTCCACACATAACTAGAGTCAATATGAAGAGCTTCAAAACGAACAATCTCTCCAGTTTCGCTAGACTTCATAGCAATTCCAACCTTAAAAGAATGATCGCATTTATAATTAAGTTCTAACATATTATC
>DKGK01000069.1 GCA_002453265.1 Flavobacteriales bacterium UBA6772
GTAAATGGTTGTACAGATTCTACTGCAACCAATTACAATTCGGAAGCAAACATAGACGATAGTTCTTGTGTATATACTGTTATGGGATGTACAGACTCTACAGCAATAAACTACAATGTTGAAGCAGTAACGGATGATGGTTCTTGTGAATATCCAGTAGATTTAAGTGCTGTAAGCCCTTTATTCTTCTCTGAGTATGCAGAAGGTTCTTCTAGCAATAAATACTTAGAAATTTACAATCCAACGGACTCAGTAGTAGATTTATCCGGATATGCTTTTCCAAGTGTAGCAAATGACCCAACAACAGCTGGCGAATATGAGTATTGGAATGCTTTTACAGAAGGCGCATCTATTGCTGCTGGAGATGTTTATATAATTGCTCATCCAGATGCTGATTCTCTTATCTCAATCCAAGCAGATCAAACACATGCTTACTTGAGTAATGGTGATGACGGTTATGCTTTGGCTTTTGGAACACAAGATGATTATGTGCTTTTAGATTTCGTAGGTGATTTTAACGCAGATCCAGGTTCTGGTTGGGATGTTGCTGGAGTAACAGAAGCAACTAAAGACCATACATTATTACGTAAGTTTTCTACTACAGCTGGAAATACAGATTGGACCGCTTCTGCAGGAACGACTACTGAAGATAGCGAGTGGATTGTACTCGATAATGAAGTTTGGACTTATTTAGGTTTGCATACAGATTTAGTCTTTGTTTATGGCTGTACAGATACTATTGCCAATAATTACAATGTAGATGCTACGATGGATGATGGTTCTTGTACATACGATGGTATTGCTGGTTGTACAGATTCTACAGCAACAAATTACAATCCTGAAGCTATTCAAGATGATGGTTCTTGCGAATATGAAATGCTAGAACTTACCATTTCCGAAATTCAAGGAATGACAGAAACTTCTCCTTACGAAGGACAAATGGTAAGTACTTCAGGTACTGTTACTGCTGTTACTTCTGACGGTTATTTTATACAAGATGCAGTAGAAGCTTGGTCGGGTATCTTTGTTTACGATTCAGTGAATGTTGTTGAAATGGGTTATGAAATTGCTTTGGATGCTGAAGTGGCTGAATTTTATGATATGACGCAATTAAAGAATGTGAGTTATTTTGTAACACTAAATGCGTTCCCTACAGATCAAGTATCCCCTATTATAAACCTATCTGCACCAATTACAGAAGATTATGAAGGATGTATAGTTACTCTTTCGGGTGTTTGTTCAACAGAAAATAACGAATACGGTGAAGCTATATTTGCTACGGCTTTTTCTGATTTTAGTTCAAATGATTTAATTTATTTATTTGATTTTGAATTAGCTACAACTTACGAAGTTACGGGTGTTGTAGAATATTCTTTTGGTGCATACAAAGTATGTCCAAGATCGGCAGATGATGTTACAGTATCTGTATCTGTTAAAGAAATAGAAGCATCTACTACAAGTATAAAAATGATTAACAATGTATTGGAGCTAGAATCTACTATAGTAGGAAATCAAGAATTTAAGATTTACAATATCTTAGGTGAAACTGTACTACAAGGTGTATTCGATACTCAATTAGCAATGCCAATGTATCATTTGCAAACAGCTACATATATTGTGAGAGTTGGCAATTACAGCCAAATGGTAATCGTTCAATAAAAGAAAACTGTTTTAAACAAAAATGCCCTCGAGAAATCGAGGGCATTTTTTATTTCAGAAAGAAAAAGACTAACCGCCTTTCTTCTTTGCTTTATAATTCATTTCTAAAAGTTTGGCTAAAATTTTATCTCTAAAATCTCCTTGTAATAAAACCTCACCTTCTTTAACTGTTCCACCAACTCCACAAAAAGACTTTAGTGTTTTACCTAAATCTTTTAGGTCTTCGGTAGTCCCAACAAAATCTATAATTGCGGTAACTACTTTACCACCTTTTTTACGATCTAAAACAATACGTAAATCTTGCTTATTAGGAGGAAGTGTTTCTTGTTCTTCATTCTCATCATATGAATAATCGAAGTCTTGGTTCGTAGAATAAACTACGCCAATTGAATCTTTCTTTTTGTTCTTACCCATGAGTTTTGTGTAATCTTAATTAGCGATTCAGCTATCCTTTTACTTAATGCTTCAGTCTCCAATTTTAACTATCAATCTTTAAGCATAAACTTTCAAACTTAAATTTACTCCTCTAAATAGACTTCTATTAGTCCTTCTGGACAAGTAAGGTAAAGCGTTTTATTTTCTCTATCCAACTCATCAATTACAGAATCTATAATTGGAATTAAAACTTCTTTAATTCCATTTTCTATAGCAAAAAGTGGTTGTACCTTTTCGTTAACGACTTCTTTCATAATCCCGATTTCTCCATAAGAGCGATCTATTACTTTATAGCCTTCAATTTCGTGGTAGTAAAATTTATTTCCTTCCATAGGAGGTAGGAAAGAGAGAGGGAGGTAGAGACCAGATTTACAAAGCCTATCGGCTTCAATTTCCGTATCTACGCCTTCGAAGTGAATGTGAAGGAATCCTTTTTGAGTGAGTTTACAAGAACTCAAAAAAAAAGGAACCAGTCTTCCTTTTCTATCAAGAAAGACTGATTCCAATTTTTTGTACCTCGAAGGATCATCAACATCTAACTTTACAAGTAGGTCTCCTTTAAATCCGTGTTTACGGCTAACGTGACCAATAAAGTAGCAATCCTTCAAATTCATTACTCTGCAGCTTCTTCTGTTGTAGCTTTTTCTACAGGAGCTTCTTCAGTTGCTTCAACAACTGCCTCTACTTCAGGAGTGTTTTTAGCAATAATTGCTGCTTCTCTATTTGCTCTCACTACTTTTTCTGCAGCAAGTGCTTTAGCAGCAGCTTCAGCTTTAGTTTTAGCGATAGCACTAGATGAATCACCAATTTGTTTTACTTTGTCTTCCAACCAAGCTTCGTACTTTGCCAATGCTTGCTCTTCAGTATGAGCACCTTTTTTAACACCGTCTAAAAGGTGTTTTTTCATCATTACACCCGTATAAGATAAAATTGCTCTTGTTGTATCCGTTGGGATAGCACCAACTTGAACCCAGTAAAGTGCTCTGTCGTGGTTAAGATCAATTGTTGCAGGTGTAGTATTAGGGTTATAAAGACCTAATTTTTCGATGTGACGACCGTCACGCTTAGAACGTGAATCTGCAGCTACGATATGATAAACTGGTTTACCTTTTTTACCGAAACGTTGCAATCTAATTTTAGTAGCCATTTGTTAATTGTTTTAAGGGTCCGAAACCCGGTTAATTAATAATTCTCTTTCTCGAAGAGAGGTGCAAATATACTCTTTTTGGTTTCTAATTATCAATGTATTAGAATTAATCCAGCAAGGAATAATTACCTCACTTTAAGCAAATTACTTGTTTTATCTTTTACGTTTGAATAAATGATTCTCAGAATCAATTACTTGTTCGATTAAAGATCTCATTTTTATCGCTTAGTGTGCCCGATTTTAAATTTATTAATTTCTATAATTTTTGTTAATACGTGACAATATTTACTAATATATTTAGTCCTTATCGTATTTTAATTTTGTTTAATGCACATAGTTATTATTTTTTAATTATCTAAAAATTAGTATAAAGCGTAGTTTGTAAACACTATGTTTATATAGTTATTAACTGTTTTTTATTTGTTTATAAGCTTATTAACACCTGTTAGTAACTACATTAGTTGTGTTGTTTTTATTCTGGAGTTTCGTATTCTAATATTTAGGACTCTCTTATATTTACTCTTCTTAGATAATTTGCATGATTTTTGTTAGTAAAACTACTTATTCGTAAACTTGAAATTATTTAAAACTAAGCTGATTATGAAAGTAGGACTTCTTATTTTAAGCACTTTAACCTTCTCCATTTCTGTTCTCGCACAATTCACCTCTGATATGAATTTTGTAAACACTGGAGATGAATCTATTAATCCCAGCGAAATTTTGGGCAATGGACAGTATATTTACTTAGACTTCTTTTCTACCACCTGTGGGGTTTGTAATAGCGTAGCTCCAGAGGTAAACAATGCTTACGAGGCTTATGGAAATAACAACCAAAATGTGTTTTTTATTGGAGTAGATAATTTTTCTTCTGCTAGTGAATGTATTACGTTTTCAAACAGTCATAACTCCGAAATGCCGGTTATAGCCGGACAAGAAGGTGGGGGAGCTATATTTACACTTTTCAACCAAAGTGGTTACCCAAAAGGAATTTTAATTAATCCGTCTGGAGAAATTGTAAGTACTATGAGCTATTCTTCAATTGTTAACTTAGCCGAGACTTTAGAACCCTTTATAAGTACCACAAACGACTGCGATCTTATAGAGGTAACTTCAGCTTCTATGAATATAGAAACCAATGTAATTGAGTTGTTAATAAACGTCAATTCATCTTATTTATATAGTTATCCATCGTTTGCAATATTCAACCAGGCGGGAGACACCTTAGCAACAGAACAAGTAGATTACTATGGTCTTAGTGGAGAATCTACACATTTATTAACTGTACAAACACCAATAGAAAATTGGGAATCGGAACTTACACTACAGTTATATTCAGGTTTTTATGACGTTTTAGAATGCTCTTTTACTATTAACACTAATAGTATAGAAATACTTGGTTGTACAGACGAACAAGGATCAAACTACAACAGTAATGCAACAATTAATAATGAATCGTGCTTATATACATCAGACTATTTTAATGTATTTCTAGATTTAAATTTTGGTTGGAACTTAGTCGGTTTTTCTTGTGCAAATGCTATAAACGCTATAAATGCTTTTTCTCCTTATGTAGATGAGGTTATTATTGTGAAAGATTATTTAGGCACTGCTTATTTACCCGAATACAACTTTAATGGAATAGGGAATTTAGAACGAGGTTATGGTTATCAGTTGAAAATTAGTGAATCGATTGATGATTTTAATTTATGTAATCCATAATAGACTTATTATCGTTTGATAATAAAGCAATTAATCATACTAAAGCAAAATAATTTAACGTTATAGGCACATTCCACGATAAGATTTTACTTACTCCTTTGCTAATCGCAAGATTTAGTTAAATTTGCAATGGATATTTTGAAATTATTTCAACCAAATTACAAAACGATGAAAAAGACACTTTCTATTCTAGCAATTTTTGGTTTGCTGAATTTGAATGCCCTTACCGTAGTGGCACAAGATAATGTTGAAACAGCAATTGAACAAGTTGCAGATTCAACAATGACCGACTCTTTAGTTGCAGATTCTGCAGCAGCAGACAGCGTAGTAGCTGTAGAAGAAACTGCTCCTGTAGTAGAAGAACTAGCTGAAGAGCCTGCAAGTTTTCATCAAATTTTGAAAGAAAAATTTATTGAAGGTGGTGCTGGATTTATGGGAGTTGTATTAATAACTCTTATTTTAGGTTTAGCTTTAGCAATTGAGCGTATTATCTACCTAAACTTAGCAACAACTAACACCGACAAACTTTTAAGCGAAATTGAAGATGCTCTTCAAGCTAAAGGTGTAGAAGGTGCAAAAGATGTTTGTCGTAATACTGCAGGACCCGTTGCCTCCATTTTTTACCAAGGTTTAGAGCGTTCTTCGGAAGGTTTAGATATGGTAGAAAAATCTATTGTTGCTTATGGTTCTGTACAAATGGGTCGTTTAGAACGCAACACTTCATGGATCGCTTTATTTATTGCTCTAGCTCCAATGCTTGGGTTTATGGGTACTGTAATCGGTATGATTGGTGCCTTCGATGCTATTGAAGCAGAAAACAATATTTCTCCAGCACTAGTTGCAGGTGGTATTAAAGTAGCCTTATTAACTACTGTATTTGGTTTGATTGTAGCAATGATTTTACAAGTGTTTTATAATTACATTATCTCTAAAGTAGATAGTTTAGTTAACACTATGGAAGATGCTTCTATCACTTTGATTGACATTTTAGCTCGTCAAGAAGCTACAAAAAAATAATATTACTAACCGTTAAAACTTTTTGAAATGGAAGATTTCATAACAAATTACGGTATAGTACTTACCTATATTCTACTGGGAGCGGCTTCAATTTTAGCAATTGGCTTCCCATTAAAGCAATTAATTTCTAACCCTAAAAAGGCGAAAGAAATAGGAATGGCTTTAGGTGGGTTATTTGTAATTTACATTATCGCTACGCTACTAGCAACAGACGAAGTAACTGAACACTACGAGAAATTTGGTGTTACAGCAACTTTATCTAAGCAAGTAGGTACTGGATTATTCTTATTTTATATACTTGGAGCTGGAGCAGTACTTTCTGTAATCTATTCCGAAGTGTCTAAAATGCTTAAATAGTAAGGATATGTCTAGAAGAACACTACCCGAAATTAACGCAGGTTCGATGGCAGATATCGCCTTCTTACTCCTCATCTTTTTCCTTGTAACAACTACAATGGATGTAGATACTGGATTGGTACGTAAATTACCAGCTATGCCAGAGGAGGAAGATATTATAGACGATTCTCAAATTAAAGCTAAGAATATATATGTGGTTTTGGTTAATGCAAAAGACCAATTGCTAGTTGAAGAAGAGTTGATGGACGTTTCGGAATTACGTGAAGGAGCCAAAGCGTTCTTAGACAACTGGGGAAAGAACCCTGTATTATCTGATACCCCACAAAAAGCTATTATTTCTTTACAGAACGATCGTGGTACTTCGTACGAAATGTACATTAAAGTACAAAACGAACTTTCTGCCGCATATCGCGAATTAAGAGATAGAGAAGCACAAAGTAAATATGGTGCTTATTATGCAGAACTTGTAGGAGAAAATAAGAAAGAAATTCGCAAGATGTATCCTGCTAAAATTTCTGAAGCTGAACCTAAAAAAGTA
>DKGK01000049.1 GCA_002453265.1 Flavobacteriales bacterium UBA6772
ACTAAAATAGTTGGCATAGACTACGTAACACACACTTCAGCGGGCACTGCTCCATCAGAAATAGTTTTTCAATCACATCATCTATGGTCTTTTAATTGGATCCCACCAGTTGGATATTCTGGAGAAGCAACTGTTTACGCAACCAGTATGTTAACTAACAATAATGGTGAGAATAATGGTGATGTATTTATAAGTAATTCATATCCCTTTATGGTTGGTGTAGGTTTAGAAGAACTAAACGATTTTGAGTTTTCAGCATTCCCAAATCCTACTACAGAACAAATTACACTAAAATGGAAAGAGAGCCCAGGAGAAAAGACGAACGTTTATTTGTGTGATGTTAAAGGAGCAATTACTACTTTGGTAAATGGAAACTTAAACCAAAACGAATATACATTTAGTGTTCCAGCATATTTAGCAAAAGGAATTTACACCCTAAATGTGGATTCTAAAAAAGGGCAATCTTTCAAAAGAATTGTACTGCAATAAGAGGATTAAATAGTGTAAAAAGGAGTCCTAAAGGGTTCCTTTTTTTTATGTTTGCCAAAAGGAATTTTAATGATAGAAATACTCAGACCATACCCGCAATCTAATTGGGTATTGTTACTTTTTTTAATCATCGCACTTATCTCAGTATTTTTATACAAGAGCGACCCTAAGCGATTTTGGTATTTCTATGGCTCTCTTTTTAGCAAGCAATTCCAAATAAATTATGGACGACAATTAAGACTCTCACATTATTTTATAGTACTATTGTCTTTGCAGTCTATACTCATTACTGCATTTATTGTTTCTAGGTATTTAACTTTTTATACCTCATTTATAGGTGACTCAAATTTGTTTGGAATCACATTATTAGGATTAATTCTATTTATTCTTGTCAAATATTTGACTCTTTTTTTAATAGCTGTATTATTTAAAAAAGAAAAAGAGTTCAATCATTTTATCGTTTTATCTGCACAAATTGCCAATTTATTTATTTTACCACTATCCATACTAAGTATATTTATGTACTTATATTACGGAAATTCTCAACAAATAAGTAGTGTTTTAGTCGTATTACTAGTACTATTACTAACTTTTTCAAAAATGAGTACCTTCACTTATATGAGAAAAATGATTTCGATGAGTGGTTTTTATTTAATTTTGTATCTTTGCATTTTCGAAATAGTACCATTCTTATGGCTGCTTATCGGTTTAAACGACTGATTAATAGCAGTGTAATTGCTTAGATTACACAAATTATAGAATGAAACCTTAAAACGATTAAGATTTGAAAGTAAAAACAATTCTTGTTTCGCAACCAGAGCCAAAGAGCGACGGATCGCCATACCACGAGCTTGCTCGTAAACAAAAGGTAAATGTAGATTTTCGTCCTTTTATTCATGTTGAAGGAGTAGATGGTGCAGATGTTCGTCAGCAAAAAGTTTCTATTACAGAACATTCAGCTGTTATTTTAACTAGTAGAAACGCTGTAGATCATTACTTTAGAGTTTGTGAAGAAATGCGTTTTGAAGTTCCTACAGCAATGAAATATTTTTGTATGTCTGAAGCTATTGCTTTCTACCTTCAAAAGTATATTACTTACCGTAAAAGAAAAATTTACTTTGGTAAGCAACGTTTTGCAGACCTCATAGACACTATAAAAAAGCATAAAAACGAAACGTTTTTATTGCCTTCTTCTGATTTACTAAAGCCTGTTATTCCACAATTATTAGACGATAACAAAATTAATTATACAAGAGCTATCTTGTATAAAACGGTTTGTAGCGACTTGTCTGATTTAGAGGATGTTTTATACGATATATTGGTATTTTTCAGTCCTTCTGGAATTAAGTCATTATTTCAAAATTTCCCAGATTTTGTTCAAAACGATACGCGTATAGCAGCTTTTGGACAAACAACTGTTAAAGCTGTTGCCGAAGCAGGGTTAAAAGTTAATATTGAAGCTCCTTCCGTAAAAGCTCCATCTATGTCTATGGCACTAGAGCAATACATTAAGTCTGCTAACAAAAAATAATTTTAAGAATATTTAACTTTAAAGGGCGATGAAAATCGCCCTTTTTTTAGTGATTTTTTTTACATTTACACGGCAATGGATCAAACCTTCAATAAAACGGAAATATTAAAAAGTAAGACTGCTTTTAGCGATCTAATCGCTGATGGCGATTCTGCAAAGAAATTTCCTTTCGTTTTAATATGGAAGAAGGTGATTACAGCACAAGAGAAACCATTAAGAATAGCTTTTTCAGTTTCTAAAAGACGCTTTCCGCTAGCAGTTGATAGGAATGCAATGAAAAGAAAGATTCGTGAGATTTATAGATTACACAAAGAAGACTGGTACACAAAAATAGATGCCAATTACGCTGCTTTATTAATCTATACTTCTAAAGAAAAATTGAAAAGCTCCGAAATGGAACCTAAACTAAAACAAGTATTTGACCGTTTTATCGCAAATGTTGACTCGTCTAATTAAAAAGGTATTTATAGTTCTGATTCAAATCTATCAGAAAGTAATCTCTCCTTGGACTCCTTCATCATGCAGATATACACCTACTTGTTCTACATACGCTGTAGATGCATTAAAAAAATATGGACTCCGTAAAGGAGCTCTTTTAGCACTAAAACGAATTGGGAGCTGTCATCCTTGGGGTGGCGATGGTTACGATCCTGTTCCCTAAAAAAAATGAATGATGAATAAACTTTTTAAAAAAATAGCTTTTTGGTCTATAATTACCATAGCTTCATTTTCTTCTTTTGCCTTTGTTTCTGGCTACTTTGAAGTAAGTAAAAACTTAGATATTTTCACAACGCTGTTTAGAGAGGTTAACATTTATTATGTTGATGAAACTAAGCCTGGGGAAATGATTGAGAAGGCTATAGATTCTATGTTGAAAGACCTAGATCCATATACTACATACATTCCCGAATCGGATATAGAAGATTTTAGGTTTCAAACTACTGGACAATATGGTGGTATTGGAGCAATGATTCGTAAAAAAGGAGATTATGTTGTAATTACAGAACCGTATAAAGGATTTCCGGCAGACAACGCAGGACTTATTGCTGGTGATAAACTTCTAGAAATTGATGGAAAATCGGTTAAAGGAAAAACGACTCAAGATGTAAGTTCGGTTTTAAAAGGACAACCTGGTGTAGAAGTAGAACTTTTAATTGAGCGTCCAGGAACAGAAAAGCCTCTCAAAAAAGTATTTACTAGAGAAGAGGTAAAAGTAAAGTCTATTCCTTATATGGGTATGGTAGCAGATGGAATAGCCTATTTAAGACTAAGAAGTTTTACCCGAAACTGCGCCAATGAGGTAAAAGATGCAATTACCAAATTAAAAGACGAAAACGAAGTTACAGGCTTGGTATTAGACCTTAGAGGAAATCCTGGAGGTCTTTTAAACGAGTCGGTAGATATTTGCAATCTATTTATAGAAAAAGGACAAGAAGTGGTTTCTACAAAAGGGAAAATTAAGGAGTGGGAGAAATCTTATAAAACCCATAAAACCCCTTTAGATATAGAGATTCCTTTAGTAGTACTTATCAATCAAAGTTCCGCATCAGCCTCAGAAATTGTTTCTGGAACGATACAAGATTTAGATAGAGGTGTTGTAATTGGAAAAAAGAGTTTTGGAAAAGGATTGGTTCAGCAGACTAGAAAGTTGAGTTATAATTCACAATTAAAAGTAACCGTAGCCAAATATTACACGCCAAGCGGAAGATGCATTCAAGCTTTAGATTACGGAAACAGAAACGACGATGGAAGTGTAGGTAAAGTAGCAGACTCTTTAAAGACAGCTTTTAAAACTCGTAATGGACGTACAGTTTACGACGGCGGTGGAGTAGACCCAGACATTACTGTAGAGCAAGATATGTATGCCGAAATTGTGGGAAGTATTTTATCGAAACAACTCATTTTTGATTTCGCAACAGAATTTGTTTTAGAAAATAAATCTATTGCTCTACCAGGAGAGTTTAAAATTACAGAAAAGCTTTATGATGAGTTTGTAGCATTTGTTTCGGATAAGGATTACGAGTACGAAACACAAACAGAAAAGAATTTAGCAAAACTGATTGAGCAAGCTGATGAAGATAATTACGCTGATTTTAAAGAAGATTTAGAATCCTTAAAAGAAAAGTTAATCTCTTACAAAGAAGATGATATTCACAAATATCAATCTCAAGTTTCAGAATTAATACTAAGTGAGTTAATGTCTCGTTACTACTATCAAGAAGGGCGTGTAAAAGCAGCTTTAAAGGACGATATTGTTCTCGATGAAGCGATACAAGTCCTTAACGATTCTAAGAAATACAAAGAGATTCTTTCAGGTAAACTAGATGCTAAATAAGCTTAAACATTCTTCTTTTTACTATTTTATTGCTTGCCTAAGTATTGTTATTGGCTTAGTCTTTCAAGACTTTCACAAGATTCCACTTACGGGTGGAATTATTGTTTTAGGCTTAATTTGGTTGGGTACTCTTAAGTTTAAAGAAAAATTTAAAACACTTCGTAAAAACTACTTTGCACTTAGTTTTATTACTTTTTATCTACTCCATTTAACGAGTCTATTATATTCTGCTAATACCCCTGTTGCGCAGAGCGATTTAGAGTTGAAAGTCACTTTGCTTTTGCTGCCAATTTTTATGTTTAGTACGTTATTATTTTCTCAACAAAGGAAAATAGTATTACTTAATATCTTTGCAATTTCTATGGCTTGTATGGCTGTTTACGATTTTTATTATTCATTTTTAGAATATACAAATGGTGCTAATATTAGCGTGTTTTATTATAAAAACTTGCCACATTTATTAGTCGGAAAACCTCATTATTTAGCTTGGTACTATTCTTTTGCAATGTTTATTGCTTTAAGACAATTGCTTGTCGTAAAAAGACAAAAAATAGTTTGGCTTATTGTATTTTCAATTCTATTCCTGTCCCTTATCTTACTATCGAGTAGAGCCTATTTATTCGCATTTATCTTTGTGTTTATTGTTTCATACATATTATGGTTAAGTAAAAATAGGCGTTCAATAACTTCAATTTTAAAACTAATCATTCCGCTTGCAGCAATCATTAGTATTGTACTTATTATTCCTAATACACGCTCTAGAATTATAGATACTTATGCCGAAATAAATAAATTGTTCGATAAGGATGAACATAGGCAAACGAATCCACGTGTATATATTTGGAAGTACGCCGCCGAGCTTATTGTAGATAAACCTCTATTGGGTTATGGAGTAGGAGATGCAAAAGACGAGCTGACAAATTCATTAAAAAATTGCGAGGCACTTTTTTGGGATGGAGAAAAGAATGTTCCTTTAAATAGAAAAAGTTTAAACTACCACAATCAGTTTTTACAAAGCTGGGCTGAGGTTGGAATACTCGGCTTTTTACTTTTACTTTTCCTTATGATTGCTCCTTTTTTCTTGAAAAATAAACATCCTTTATTTTTAATTTTTGTTGGATTAACACTCATCGGATTTCTTACCGAAAGTATGTTAGAACGACAGGCTGGCGTAGTAATGTTGGCGTTTATGTTTCCCTTGCTAGCTAGTTTAAATGTTGATGAAATAGAAGGCTCTAATAGAAATAAAAAGTAATATAAACCAGCAAGTACAGTCTGCTTAATCCTGTACAAAAACCCTTTTCACTCTTTGCGACACATTGGTAAGCACCTCATAAGAAATCGTGTTTAAACTATCTGCAATCTGATGAATATGCTCTTGAGAATCCCATACAATTACCTCATCACCTTCCTCTGATGTCATTAAGCTAACATCTACCATACACATATCCATGCAGATATTCCCAATAATTGGTGCAGCGATATCGTTAATATAAACCTGACCCACACCATTACTCAAGGCTCTATTTAAACCATCGGCATAACCTATTGGGATAATAGCAATGCGTATTTTATCTTCTGCATAATAAGAGCGATTATACCCCACACTTTCTCCTGGTAAAACTTCCTTAATTTGAGAAATAACCGATTTTAGTGA
>DKGK01000083.1 GCA_002453265.1 Flavobacteriales bacterium UBA6772
GGACATCCTGGCACCATGGGTTTTGATGCTTATGCAGAAATTGCGGGCTTTAATTCTTATAAAGATTTTAGCGATTACACTGGTCCAGAAACAGATTATGATGGGAAATGGGGAATATTTGATGAACCTTTTTTGCAATTTTATAAATCAGATTTAGATTCACTAAAAGAACCTTTCTTTTCGACTGTTTTCACACTAAGTTCTCACCATCCTTATACTATTCCAGAAGCTTATAAAAACAAGTTTCCGAAAGGGGAAATTCCTATTCACGAAAGTATTTCTTATACCGATTTTGCCTTAAAACAGTTTTTTAAAGAAGCTCAAAAGAGTTCTTGGTTCTCTAATACGTTGTTTATTATTACAGCAGATCATACCTTTAAGGCTACGCATAAAGCCTATCAAAACTCGAATGGTTTGTATGCAATTCCATTAATTATTTTCGAGCCATCAGTTAGTACTTATACCACAATTACCAAAGCTTGCCAGCAAGCTGATGTATTGCCTACCGTTGTAGATTATTTACAAATTGACACGAATTTGGTTCATTTTGGAAATTCAATTTTCGATTCTACAGGTTTTGCTGTTAATTACTTAAATAACATTTATCAATTTTTTGAAAATGATTATTTATTACAATTTAATGGTGTAGAAAGCTTGGCTTTGTATAATACTTTAGAAGATTCTTTGTTACAAGTAAATAGATTACAAACAGATGTACTATTGGCTTTAAATATGGAAAACAAATTAAAGGCTATACTCCAAGAATACAATTACAGAATGATTCACAATCAATTAGAATTGAATGATTAAGAAGAAGATACACTTTATTATAAATCCCATTTCTGGTACTGGGAAGCAAGAAAATATTGAAGAGAAAATTTCTCAGGAAATAAATTCCTCTAGTTTCGATTTTTTTATTCATTACACCAATGAAAAAGGACATGCTACAAAAATAGCTCAACAATTAGTACTCGATAAAGCCGATGTTGTAGTTGCGGTTGGAGGCGATGGAACCGTAAACGAAATTGCACAAGCATTAGTAAATAGTCGTACTATTTTAGGAATTATTCCTACAGGTTCTGGAAATGGTTTAGCTCGTCATTTGGGTATTCCACAGCAAGTAAATAGATCTTTACGATTGATAAATACGCTCAACACAAAAGCAATTGATTCATGTACAGCAAATAATCAATTCTTTGTAAATGTTTCTGGAATCGGTTACGATGGTCATATTTCGCATTGTTTCGCTAAGGAAAGAAAACGAGGGCTGAAAACCTATGTAAAGTTAATTCTCACGGAATGGTGGACTTATACTGTAAAGGATTTTCAAGTTTATGTTAATGGAATAGAGGTGTTTACTGAAGCTGCGGTACTGGTTAGTTTTGCAAATGGCTCACAGTTTGGAAATAATGTTATTGTTTCTCCAGAGTCTATAGACAACGATGGTGAAATTGAATTGTGTATCCTTAAACCCTTTAACTTTTACGAAATCCCTCATGTTTTATTAGCTTTAGTATCTCGAAGATTTCATCTTCATAAAAAAATGCAAATAATAAAATGTTCATCTGCTACAATAATTACACAGGGAGCAAAAGCTCATTTAGATGGTGAACCAAAGCTATTAGGCGATAAAATTGAATTGCGAGTTTTGCCAAAAAGTATTCATGTAATTACCAATCAGTTGGTTTAATTTTCTCGAAATAATTGACTTTTATAGAATATAAGAATTACTATATATTCACAAGCTATTTGTTCTGATTTTGGTAGTATATTACTTTTAAATTTATTGTATTTTTACCTCTTAAACTTCACTATGCGTCAACTATTTATACTCCTTGCTTTTTGTGTTACAAATGCAACTTATTCTCAGGTACACATACCTCGTTGTAATTTTGATTCTTTGTATTTAGAAGAATTGAAATCGCCAGACTTTAGAGCATTACAGAAAATTGAAGAAGTTCAATTTCAAAAATACTTATTAGAGAAATCCGATAGCTTGGAAATATTCACAATTCCTGTTGTGGTTCATATAGTAAAGAATATGAACGAAATAGAAATGAATATTTCTGATGAAATGATTTTTAGACAAATTGAAATCCTTAACGAAACTTATAATAATTTAAATGCCGATTTGGTAAATACACCTGAATTTTTTGAATCATTAATAGGAAATACAGGAATTGAGTTTTGTTTAGCTACTGTAGATCCTACAGGCTTTTCTACCAATGGAATTACTCGAAATACTACCGATGTAGAAACATTTTCTACAGGAACTAATAGTATAAAATTCGCCACTATGGGAGGCGTGGATGCTTGGGATACAGATTCTTATTTAAATATTTGGGTCGGTAAAATAGCCTCCAGTATTTTGGGCTATTCTCATCTTCCAACATCTACAAGCATTACGCCACAAGAACATGGTTTGGTTGTTAACTATCCGTATTTTGGGGAAACTGACAATCCTGCTTATGGAATGGGAAAGACTTCGGTACATGAGATAGGCCATTATTTAAACTTAAAACATCCTTGGGGAACGGGTAATTGTGATCCAAATAACGACTGGGTAAGCGACACACCAATTACTGAATCTGCCTATGCCGGAAATCCCGAACATCCACAAACTTCTTGCGAAACAGTAGATATGTTTATGAATTATATGGACTATGTTTACGATGAAAGTATGGTGATGTTTAGCCAAGGTCAAGCCGATAGAATGCGGTATTCCTTTCAAATTCATAGATCCGGGCTGCAAGAGTCTAACGGCTGTGGAACCCCATTATTAATTGCTGCACCAGAAATTATTCACGCTTCAAACGAAGTAGCTAACGATGGAAGTATCAGCTTAAACATAGTTTCCGGAATACCACCTTTTACTTATTATTGGGAGTCTGGCGAAGAGTTCGATAGTTTAGGCGGATTAGCTGTAGGCGATTATTCTGTTTTAGTTAACGATTCTATGGGACAAGAAATAAACTTAACTTTTACGATTTCATTTTACGGACAAGTACAAGAATCCGATAATTTTGAATCGTATTCTATGGATTCTCTTTTGTTTTTACAATCTGATGAATGGTTAGCCTATTGTACAGATAGTTTTGCTGCAAATATTTCAGACTTTGCTGCTCCCGAAGGCGTTCAATATCTAGAAATTAACGATCTAGATGGTGCCAATTCGTTTTATAAAGACTTAGGTGGTTTACACAATAATGCTTACGATTTATCTTTTAGTGCTTATTTTCCAACAGGACGATCAGCTGCTTACACTCTCTATCACAACGCTTCTTGTGTGAATCCAATTCCCGCCTATAAAATTAAATTTGCAACAGACGGCTATGGTAAGATTATGCATGGTGGTGATTCTACTTTCTTCAATTTCCCACAAGACCAGTGGTGCGAAATCAGTCATTTAATTGATTTAGATAGAGCTATTATTGAGTTTTATTTAAATGGAACAATTATTTCTGATTGGAATTTTAACGAAACCATAGACACTCAATTCGGAAATAACAAATTACACACAATTGTGTTTAACGACTTTGCAGACTCTTTGAGTCAAGTACATTACTTTATTGATGACTTTAAATTAGTTTTAGCTCCAAATTCTGAGATTGGCATAAATGATGTTTTACAAGATTTAGACATTGTTGCTTATCCAAATCCAGCTAAAGATTTACTTACTATTAGAGCAGGATCTACATTAAACAATGCTTGTGAGCTTGTGCTATTAAATACGCTAGGTCAAGTTTTAGAAATTAAAAAGTGGAATACTAAGGAGCAAAATGAAATAAAGATTTCTGTACAAGAATACCCACAAGGAATCTATTTTTTAAGGATAGCAACTCAAAATAAAACTAAAGTGATGAGGTTTATCATTTCTAAGTAAACAAATCGAACTTTATTTAAAACGATCAAAGCTAACTACCTCATTCCTTATTTTAAATATCTTTGCCAAATGACATCAAAACAAGCTTCAAATACATCGTTAAAAGAGCAGGTTCAAAAAGGGCTTTCTTTACCTTTAATGGAACATTTTTATACCATTCAAGGAGAAGGATTTCATTCTGGAGTACCTTGCTATTTTGTCCGTTTAGCAGGTTGCGACGTTGGTTGCCCTTGGTGCGATGTAAAGGAAAGTTGGGAACAAGAAAAACATCCGATTCATTCAACCGAAGAGATTGTTAATTGGGTGGCTTTAACAAAAGCACCTAAAGTTGTTGTTACAGGAGGCGAGCCTTTAATGCATAATTTAGATACTCTTTGCGAGCTATTTCATTTAAATGGAATAGATTGTCATATCGAAACTTCTGGAGCTCATCCTTATAGTGGAAGTTGGGATTGGTTTACATTATCTCCAAAAAAACGCAAATTACCTTTACTTGAAAATTATATAAAAGCAGACGAACTAAAAGTAGTAATTGCACGCTCCAACGATTTCCGTTTTGCAGAGCAGCAGGCGGCAAAAGTACCTGCCAATTGCAAATTGTATTTACAAGCAGAATGGTCTAAGGAAACTGAAATTTTAAAAGAAATTATTGAGTTTGTAAAAGAAAATCCAAAATGGAACATCTCATTACAAACCCATAAATACATGGAAATTCCTTAGTATGCGTTTCCTTTTAATCTTTTTAGTGCTTAGTTTTCAGTGTTTCGCACAGGAAACAACCAAATCCAGAAAAGCGGCCAAAATTTATAGAGCTGCAAAATCTTCTGTAGCAATTCAAGATTTTTATTCTGCTAAAATATTCTTAAACGAAGCTCTAATAATAGACAATCGTTTTGTAGAAGCTTGGATTTTATTAGGAGATGTAAGTATTGGCTTAGGCGATAAGCAAAATGGAATTGAAGCGTATAGAAAATCAATTCCCTTAGCTCCTAGGTTTTCTTTTCCTATGTACTACAGGTTGGCTATTGCAGAACATTCATTGGGTGATTATTCTGAAGCATTGCAGCATATTCGCAAGTATATGAGTTCCAAAAACATATCCGAAAAATACCGTAAAAAGGCAATAGCCTTAAAGAAATCCTGTGAGTTTTCTCTAAGTTCAAAACGTAATCCAGTAAGTTTTAATCCTGTTAATTTAGGCGTAAATATTAATTCTGATGCAGATGAATATTTACCTGCATTATCGGCAGATGGAAGTACTTTAATTTTTACACGAAGTAAAAAGATAGATGGTTTTAGAAATGAAGACTTCTTTTTATCTTATCATAATACAGACCAATGGGAATTGGCTAAAAATCTTGGGAAACCTATTAACACAGAACAAAACGAAGGAGCTCAATGTATTACTGCAGATGGTAAAACGCTCTACTTTACCGCTTGTTCTCGGCCGAATTCCTTTGGTAGATGCGATATTTACGAATCTAATTTAGTGAATGGAAAATGGAGCGAACCTCTCAATTTGGGCGAAAATGTAAATACTGAAAATTGGGAATCTCAACCTGCGATTTCTGCAGATGGAAGACAGCTATTTTTTGTATCAAACAGAACTGGAGGAATAGGAGGGAAGGATATTTGGGTTTCGTATAAGAATACAAAAGGCAATTGGACAAAAGCCAAAAACCTAGGTAAAGACATTAATACAAAAAAAGACGACATTTCGCCTTTTTTACACTGGGATAATCAAACACTCTATTTCGCCTCTAAAGGTTTTGTTGGAATGGGAGGATTCGATATTTTCCTTTCTCGCTTAGATGAGTTTGGCAATTGGGGAACCGTAAAAAACATTGGTTATCCTATAAATTCTCCCGCTGATGAAAACTCTTTAATTGTGGCAAAAGATGGTCGTACCGCCTATTTCGCTTCAGCTTACTTTAATGAAGATAGAAATGATTTAGACCTCTTTACCTTCGATTTACCTCAGGAAAGTAGAGCAAGAGAAGTAGCTTATGTACAGGGTATAATTACAGATGCTAAGACAAAAAAACCAATAAAAGCTGATATTGAATTAGTTGATCTACAATCTGGTAGATCGTATAAAAGTTCTCACTCTGACTTAGATGGAAATTATATGCTTTGTTTACCCTCTAAAGCAGAATATGCATTAACAGTAACAAAGAAAAAATATTTATTTTATTCCGAGAATATTCAACTCAAAAAAGAGGGCAGTATATTAGTAAAAAACTTCAAGCTTCAAGCTTTAGAAGTTGGAGAGCAGGTAAGGTTAGATAATATATTTTTCGAATTAGAAGCTTTTCAACTCAAAGATGAATCGGCTACAGAGTTGAATAAAATTATTCAGTTTATGGACTCGAATCCTTTTCTAGTAATAGAAATAGGAGGACATACAGATAATAGTGGTTCTAAGAATTATAATTTAGATTTATCGGAGCAAAGAGCAGCATCCGTAAAACGTGCTTTACTACAAAGAGGCTTAAAATCTGAACGTATTAAAACAAAAGGCTATGGAATGCGTAAAGCCTTAAACGCAAATAGTTCGGAAGAAGAAAGAGCTATAAATAGAAGGACAGAATTAAAAATTATTTCAGTAATATGATACAAGTTGTTGAGTGCCCAAGAGATGCAATGCAAGGACTAGAAGGTTTTATTCCAACAGAATTGAAAGCTGAGTACATAAATATGCTTTTAAAGGTTGGTTTTCATACTATAGATTTTGGCTCTTTTGTATCGCCCAAAGCAATTCCTCAATTGCGAGATACTGAAGCTGTACTTTCGAAATTGAATTTAGATGACACCGATTCAAAGCTATTAGCAATTGTTGCAAATAGCCGAGGTGCAGAACAGGCTGCGTCTTTCGACGAAATACACTATTTAGGCTACCCATTTTCTGTCTCAGAGATTTTTCAGCAACGCAACACGAAACGTTCTATAGATGATTCTTTGGTTTTAGTAGAAAAAATGCAAAACCTATGTGTTTCGAAAAATAAGGAATTGGTTGTTTACCTTTCTATGGCTTTTGGAAACCCTTATAATGAAGCTTGGGATGTAGATATAGTAGCCAAATGGACTGAGGTTTTGGCTAATATGGGTGTTAAGACTTTAGCCCTTTCCGATACAATTGGCGTTTCTACTAAAGAAACGATTGCACCTTTATTTTCTCAACTTATTCCAGCATTTAAAGACGTTACATTTGGGGCTCATCTTCACACCACAGCCAATACTTGGCACGAAAAAGTTTTAGCAGCTTATAAGTCTGGTTGTACTCGTTTCGATACAGCTATTCAGGGTTTTGGAGGTTGTCCTATGGCTACCGATGCACTTACCGGTAATATGCCTACCGAAAAAATGCTATCGTTCCTTAATGAACAAAAGGAAGACTCTGGGCTTAATGCTCTTGCTTTCGAATCGGCTTATAATAAGGCTATAGAGGTATTTCTTTAAACGGAACTGTGAAATGTAAGTGCTTGTTTTCGTATTAAATTAGGCTACAATTTCACTAAACTCATATAGCACAAACACTTTGGCATCAATTTCATTATCGGTAGTGGTAATTTATTGTTGTATTTATGATAAAAGTACTTTTGCTTTCTGCTACTAAGTTTTTATAATCGTATGTGTAAAAAGAGGCTA
>DKGK01000004.1 GCA_002453265.1 Flavobacteriales bacterium UBA6772
ACTCAATCCTGTAGTAACTTCTGCCTCGGGTTGGTTAGCCTCAATGTTGGCAGGTGCAGTTTTTGTAGAGTTTATTTTTGGATGGAACGGACTCGGAAAGGAAATTGTGTATGCACTTAATTACCTCGATTTACCTGTGGTTATGGGAGCTGTTTTAACGCTTTCTATTTGTTTTGTGGTTATTACTATTTTTACAGATTTACTCTATTACTTACTCGACCCTAAAATTAGAGTTTAAAGATTTTTTTAACAGATGGATATTTTAAGAAAACTATTTCCAGAAAGCTTTTATCATTCTGTCCTTTCCTTGCATATCTTGTCTTAACTCCAATTCTGTAAAACCTTTAGCCAATAACATAGCTAGGGTTTCTTGTGCCTTCTGCTCGTGAATTTCAAAATAGAGCAATCCGTTTTTGTTGAGTTTTTTTGTGGCTATTTCTGCAATGGCTTCATAAAAAATAAGAGCTTTATTGTCGGGAACAAATAGTGCTAAATGTGGTTCGTTTTCCAGTACATTGGCAGACATCTTCTCCTTGTCAGATTCTAATACATAAGGGGGATTACTTACAATTACATCAAATTTACCAAGTAGTAATTTTGATTTAGCCTTTAATATATCAGCTTGAATAAAATGAATAGTTGTTTTATGAAAATCAGCATTGTATTGTGCTTGTTTTAATGCCAAATCCGAAACATCTAAACTCGATATTTTTGCAGTACTATTTAAAGCTAAACTTATGGGAATACAACCTGATCCTGTACCAATATCTAAAACTGATTTACCCTTCAAACCATCTTTTAATATCCAATCTACTAACTCTTCAGTTTCGGGTCTAGGAATAAGAACATTTTCTGAAATAGAAAATTTTGTTCCATAAAACCAAGCATAGCCAACAATTTGTTGAATTGGAATTTCTCGTTTTAAAAGCCTTGAAATTCTGTGAACTTCATTTATTTCATCAAGCTTTAAAAGGACATCTTCTTTCATTAAAGCATCCATAACAGAGAAATCTAATACAAATTCTAGAATCCAATTTAGAAAACCTCTAAGCTCTGAATCAGGGAATTGAGTACCCAATTCAGCTTTCAAAAAAGGACGAATATCTTTGACTTTTTGCATAGCCTAAAACTAAAGCATTTTGTCTATTTTTGAACTATGCAGCAGGATGAAATTTACATGAAAAGATGCCTTGAACTGGCAGCTCTAGGATTAGGTATAACCTACCCCAACCCAATGGTTGGGTCTGTAATTGTTTATAAAGGAGAAATTATTGGCGAGGGTTGGCATAAAAAAGCTGGTGAGGCTCATGCTGAGGTGAATGCCGTGAATTCTGTAGTGGATAAATCAGTATTAAAAAAGGCTACCATATACATAAACTTGGAACCTTGTGCTCATTATGGTAAAACGCCACCTTGTGCATCTCTAATCATAAAACACCAAATACCAAAGGTGGTTATAGGTTGCATTGATACTTTTTCTGAAGTTTCGGGTAAAGGAATTGCTATGCTTAAAGAGGCTGGAATAAATGTTAAAGTAGGGGTTTTAGAAAAAGAATGTACAGAATCTCACAAACGATTTTTTACATTTCATCAGAAAAAAAGACCTTATATTATACTAAAATGGGCCGAAACACAAGATGGATTTATAGCACCTATTACTCAAGAAATAGGAAAGCCTTTTTGGATTACATGTCCCGAATCTAAACAATTGGTACACAAATGGAGAACTGAAGAAGCGGCTATTATGGTTGGAACAAACACGGCAGAAAAAGACAATCCTGCTTTAACAGCTCGGTTATGGAAAGGTAATCAGCCTATTCGAATTGTATTAGATAGAAAGCTTAAACTTAAGAAAGATTTAAAAATATTTGATACAAGTTCTACAACATTAGTATTTACCGAAATAGAAAAGGAAACTACAAATTCCACTGAATATATAAAAGTGAATTTTAATTTTCTACACGCTGAATTACTAAAAGTACTTTATCAAAAAAATATACAATCGGTTATTATAGAGGGCGGAAAACAAACATTACAGTCATTTATTAATCTTAACTTATGGGATGAAGCTAGAGTTTTTATAGGAGAAACCACTCTAATAAATGGAATTACCTGCCCAGTTATAAATGTTAAACCGCAGTCTAAAGTTACGTTTTCGAACGATGTATTGACTTGGTATTATAGCAATAAAAACATTGATTAATTTATCTAAATTTCACTCTAGATAATTATACTAAAATCCCAACATACTAAATACTGTCCTTTATGATTTACTTAGTTTTAAGTATTCTTTTGACTACTACCTTAATGCTTATTTTTAAATTATTTGAGCGATTTAATATCAATAATTTTCAGGCAATTGTATTTAATTATATTACAGCGGGTAGTATATGTTTTTTTGTTACTGACACTCCTTTAAGAGTTACTCAAATAATTAATGAACCTTGGTTTACATCTGCCTTTCTAATAGGTATACTATTTATTTGTGGTTTTAATTTAATTGCATTTTCAGCTCAAAAAATTGGAATTGCTATTACATCAGTTGCTACAAAAATATCGCTTTGTATTCCTATAATTTTTGGATTTATATATTATGGCGATCAGTTTAGTTTTTTAAAAATTTCGGGGATTTGTTTGGCATTAATTTCTATTTATTTTACTTCAAAAAAGGATACTGAACAAAAGGAAAATTCACAAAACTATATACTTATACCTGTTGTATTGTTTTTATGTACAGGCTTAATCGATCTTATATTTATTTACAGTCAAGAAAGTTATGAAATTGTAGCAAAAGGATTAGAGTTAAAGTTTAGTGCAGTTTTATATTCCATTGCTGGATGTATAGGTGTTCCCATTTTAATTGTTAAATTACTTAGAGGACGCAAAATTGAATTAAAAAATGTAATTGCTGGTTTTGTTCTAGGTATACCCAATGTATTGTCAATCGTATTTTTCTTAAAATCATTACATCATTTTCCAGAAAGTACTTTTGTATTTCCTATTAATAATATGGGAATTGTGGCTGCATCGGCTATATTTGCTAGTGTTTTATTTAAAGAACATTTATCAAAAATAAATTGGCTTGGTATTGTTATAGCGATGCTCTCCATTTTACTAATCTCCATTTCTTAGAATGAGCGAAATAAAGGATTCATACAAAACAATTACTTCACCATCTGAGGGTTTTTTTAAAGACCGAGGCTCAAAGTTTTTCGGTTATGCCTATCCTTACACAAGCGAGGAGGAATTAAAAGCAATAATTGAAGTTTTAAAAAAGGAACATCATACTGCAAGGCATCATTGTTATGCTTATCGGTTTAAACAAGACTATTCGGTTTATAGGGCAAACGACGATGGGGAACCTACAAATGCAGCCGGAAAACCCATTTTAGGACAAATAGATGCCAAAGACCTAACCAATGTTGCAGTGGTAGTAGTACGTTATTTTGGAGGTACAAAATTGGGTGTTGGTGGCATGATGAACGCCTATAAAACTGCAGCTCTTGAAGCTTTAAACAATGCCGAAATTATTGAATGTACCATTGATGAGGAATTCGAAATTAGCTTTGGATATCCAGAAATGAATACTGTTATGCGTTTTATAAAAGATCTTGGCGTAGATATTGTTTCTCAAAAAATGGAAATGGATTGTAAAATTATTTTTTCCATTAGAAAGAAAGAAGTACAAAAAGCTCAAGACAAATTTACAGGACTTAAAAATATTTATATTAAACAAATTTAAATACTGTAAGCTATTAAATGAGTCCAGCGTTAAATAGTTTATGATGGTATGACATTTGTTAACTATTGTTTTAGATAATGTTCTATGAAAGCAATTTATTCTATTTCACTTCTCATAACTATCGGTTTCTTCTCCTGTTGTAAACCAGATTGTGAGGATAGTACAACTGATAACGAACCTACTCTTTTTGATTTGGTTATTCCCAGTCCTTTACCAACCATAACTATTCCTAGTGAAAATCCGCTTACTTTAGAAGGTGTAGAACTTGGTAGAATGTTGTTTTACGAAACTTTATTGAGTGGCGATGAGACCCAATCCTGTTCATCGTGCCATGTCCAATCAGCTGGTTTTACGGATACTGCTCGATTTAGTACTGGAATAGATGGCTTTCAAGGTAATAGGAATGCAATGGTTGTCTTTAATTTGGCTTGGAGTCCAACCTTATTTTGGGATGGTAGAGCAACCAGTTTAGAAGAACAAGCCTTAGATCCAATAGTAAACCCAATTGAAATGCATGAAAACTGGGAAGATGCTGCCGAAAAATTAAACGCCCATTCGGAATATCCTAATTTGTTTAAAAAGGCTTTTAATATTGATGTAATAGATTCTTCTCATGTTACTAAAGCATTAGCTCAATTCGAAAGAACACTTATTTCTGGTAATTCTAAATGGGATAAGTTCTACAGAGGGGAGTCAATACTTACGGAGCAAGAGCTAAGAGGTTGGGATTTATTTAATGTAGATGGACCCTATGTTGGTGCAGATTGTTTCCACTGCCATACAGCACCTCATTTTACTGATTTTACTTTTCATAATAATGGACTAGATTCTGACGTTTCTATGAACGATTTAGGTCTTTATTTAGTAACACAAAACGAATACGATAAGGCTAAATTTAAAACACCAACCTTACGAAATATTGAAGTTTCTGGTCCGTATATGCACGACGGTAGGTTCGAAACCTTAGAAGAAGTTATAGAACATTATAATTTTGGTGGGCATGCATCTTCTACAGTAGATCCTTTGATGAAAAATATTGGAGAAGGTTTACTTCTTTCTCCAACAGATAAAGAAGCTTTATTAGCATTTTTACGTACCTTAACCGATGAAGAATTTTTAACGAATCCTCAATTTTCAAATCCATTTAAATAAAACGATATACCCATGAAAAAGTACATTTTAGTATTGAGCTTCTTGCCATTATTAGTAGCTTGTAGTAACTCTAAAAATTTTGCAAAGCAACCGACTCAAGTTACCGAAGTAGAAGTGATTATTCCCTGTTCAGGACCAGATTATTTCACCAACAAAAAATATTTTAGAGCCAATAGTATTGGAGAGAGTTTAGATCAAGTAGTTTCTAAAAAGAAAGCTTTAAGTAATGCTAGAGCAGATTTAGCGGCTTCTGTAAAAGTATTGGTCGAAGCTGTGGTAGATAATTACGTGAAATCTTCTGAAATGAATAATGTTGAGCAAGTTGAAGAACGTTTCGAAGGGCTGAATAGAGAGGTTATTAAGGAAGAATTAGTTGGAATAAAAACGATTTGTGAAAAACTAACCAAAACTTCACAAGGAAAATTTAAAACTTATATAGCGATTGAATTATCTGCTCAGAAACTAGTTGACAAATTTCATGAGCGAATGATGAAAGATGATTTGATTAAAATTGATTACGACTATGAAAAGTTTAAAAATACTTTTGAAGAAGAAATGAATAAAAGGAACTAACAAGTTCATATACAACATAAATTACGCTTTTTTAAATTTACTATTTAATAAATAACCCAATTTAGGGGCTTAAAAATTAAGTCTAAATCTCAGTATGATTAATCATACTGAGATTTTTAATTTTACGACAATTATCCCTATGCTTTTTTATATATTTGCAGCTTATTAAAACAAAGCCTTTGTAATGGGATTGTACTCCAAAGAGTACAATATTATATAGGTTTTACTGCAGTTACAAACAAAAAACATGAAACGAATACTCGTTCATTTTTGCTTAGGTATATTAATTCTATCTGGAATTATATATGCATCTCTACAAGCTTTAGATAAAATGACTCTTCATGGAGAAACTATTTTGGTTCCTAATTTATCGAGTTATTCAATTTATGAAGTAGAAGATACTTTAACTGCTTTAAATTTACGGTACACGGTGGTAGATTCTGGAGCATACAACGCAATTTATCCACGTGGATCTGTTATAGACCAGCTTCCAAAGCCTAATTCTAGAGTAAAACTTAATAGAGAAATCTTACTTACTGTAAATCCGAAAAATGTAAGTTTAATTTCTATTCCTAATTTCACCGATCGTTCATCACGTCAGTATATATCAGAGTTAAAGGCTAAAGGATTTAGAATAGGTAAATTTATTTACAAAAATGATGAACACGCAAACGTTGTTTTAGGTGTTCGATATAAGGGTGCTACATTAAATGTTGACGATAAGTTAGAGAAGTCTTCAAAACTAGATTTAATTCTAGGAAATGGAAGAGGTATGCAAATACAAATGCCTAATTTTTTGGCTGTTTCAAAAAGAAATATCGAGATGAAATTACTAAATGCATCTTTAAATATAGGTCAGTTTTATTACGACAAGTCTATTGTAGATACTTTAAATTCATTTGTTTACAAACAAAAACCAGATATTAACGAAGAAGGGATTGATTTAGGTTCTTTTGTGAATTTATGGTTCACAGAAGACAGTTCGAACCTAGCAGTTGATACTTTAGAATTAATGCGAATAGATAGCATAAAAGCTAGATTAGATAGTATCTTAAATAATTAAGATGAAAGAAAAGGAAGAAGAAATAGAAAAAGAAATCTCTTTACTTATTGATGGAGAGGTAGCTTACGAGCATTTTAAACATATTGTTGAAGAAGGGCAAGTAACTATGCGATTAGATAAATTTGTTTCTAATCAGATTGCAAATATGACTCGTACTAAAGTTCAGAAAATGGCAGATAGCGATTTTGTGTATGTTAACGATCAGCCTGCAAAATCGAGTTATAAGATTAAGCCTAATGATGTTATTCGGATTGTAAAAGATATTCCTAAGCGCGATAATACACTTGTTGCACAGGACATTCCTATTAACATTGTTCACGAAGATGACCATCTTGTTATTGTGAATAAAGAGCCAGGAATGGTTGTTCACCCTAGTTATGGGCATTTTACTGGTACAATGTTAAATGCACTTAAATTTCACATTAATAAACTGGCAAGTTGTGAAGACGAAACTAGACCAGGTTTAGTTCATAGAATTGATAAGAATACTTCGGGTCTTTTGGTAGTTGCTAAAACAGAACATGCTTTAGTTCACCTACAAAAACAATTCTTCGATCGTATTACATTCCGTAGATACCGTGCTTTGGTATGGGGCGATTTTGACGAAGATGAAGGTACAATTACTGGAAATATTGGTAGAAGTATTCGCAACAGAAAAGTAATGGATGTTTTTCCGGAAGGTGAAGAATACGGTCGTCATGCAGTTACGCACTACACAGTATTAGAGCGTTTTGGATACATTACTTTGGTAGAGTGTAGATTAGAAACGGGTAGAACTCATCAAATTAGAGCTCACTTTAAACATATAGGTCATCCTTTATTTAACGATGATACTTATGGAGGAGATAGAGTTTTAAGAGGAACTACTTTCTCAAAGTACAAGCAGTTTGTTCAAAATTGCTTTAAGGCGATGCCAAGACATGCATTACATGCTAAATCTTTAGGCTTTAACCATCCTAAAGACGAAAAATATACAGAGTTTGATTCGGAACTTCCAGCAGATTTTGTAGATGTTTTAGAACGTTGGAGAAATTATACTACTCAGCGTATAATGAAAACCGGTGAGTAATTAATATTCGACTTGGTCTATGCTAAGTAAAAATCAAATTAAGAAATTAAGAAGCCTACAGCGCAAAAAGGAACGTAAAAATACGGGCCTTTTTGTGGTGGAAGGAAAGAAGATTGTAGAAGAAATGCTTCAGTCTTCTATTGCTTTTACCGAGTTGTATGCATTAGATTCTTGGTTCGAAAAAAATCCATCTTATTTACAAGCTGATAATTGTTTTGAAATAAGTAGTAAGGACTTAAGTCAAGTTTCTACCTTAAAAACTCCGAATGAGGTTTTATTAGTTTTAAAACAAAAAGATGTTTTTTCTTATGATTCCGTTTGTAATCAGACTCTAATTTTAGCATTAGATGGTGTAAACGATCCGGGTAATTTGGGAACTATTATTCGATTGGCGGATTGGTTTGGAGTCCAACATATTTTATGTACTTCCACTACTGTAGATCAGTATAATCCAAAAACAGTTCAATCTGCTATGGGTTCTATAAACAGAGTTCAATTGCATTATGGTGATTTAATTAAAATGCTAAACGATTTTAAATCGCATACTATTTATGCCAGCGATTTAAATGGAGATTCTATTTATAGTACAAATTTCGCACAAAAATCAATCTTATTAATGGGAAGTGAATCTCATGGTATTTCTGATGAAGTAGTAAGTTTGGTGAACAATAAAATTACGATTCCTACATTTTCTAAATCGGGTATAGATTCTTTGAATGTAGCAACAGCGACAGCAATTGTTCTCTCTGAGTTTCGATCCAAGTAAATTTAGTAACGTTTTCATTTACTTTTCTTTATTGGTCATTCTAATCAGTTGCCCAGAAAACTAAAGAACAATTAATCAAGGCAAATATTGTGTCTTGGGTAAGTTTCGATTCCCAACTTCTTCATTATAAGTCATAAAATCAAAAGTATTTATATCTGTTTATCTACAAAATCTGTTTGACTCAGGAGATTTATATAATTCGAGCCTGATGTAAATTTGAACTTTTTTTTTAATAAAATACACTATTAAATATTTCGTTCTAGTTTCTGTAAATAAATCTATTAAACAAAACCTTATGGAAAAGGAAGTTTTAATGAGCAATACTAAGAAAAGTAACTTGCTACTTTATCTAAGCACTAGTATACTTTTTATCCTTATAGTATCCTTTCTCGACGAAGGAGCCAACAATTTTGAATGGATGAATAATCCTCTAGATTGGATCTCATTCTTTGCTTTTGTTGTGGCAATTTTCTTTGGTCAATATTTTTTTGAAAATAAAATTCTGAAGAATTACCCTGTAAAAGGTAAAGTACTAATTAGTATTCTAGGTGGAATTATCCTTGGCATTATCATCTTTTTTTTAGTCACTTATATACTGGTTTCTATATTCTTGTAACTTATTTTTAGTCATAAAAAAAACGCTCCTAGGAGCGTTTTTTTGTGACTATTGTTTTTAGCTACTTATCAAGTAAGAACTATAGTTCAGCAGATTCTGTAGGCATTTTACGATCTACTTTCTTTACTAAACCTTGCAATACTTTTCCAGGACCTACTTCTGTAAAACTCGAAACACCGTCTGCAATCATTTGCTGCATTGTTTGAGTCCAGCGAACTGGGGCTGTTAGTTGTGCTACTAAATTTTCTTTTATTTCTTCAGGATTAGTAATTGCCGAAGCTTTTACGTTTTGGTAAATAGGACAAGAAGGAATGTTAAAAGTTGTTGCTTTAATTGCTTTAGCTAATTCCGCACGAGCTGGTTCCATTAGTGGAGAATGAAAAGCACCACCTACAGGTAGAACTAAGGCTCTACGAGCTCCCGCTTCTTTCAGTTGTTCACAAGCTTGATTTACGGCATCTACAGCACCAGAAATTACTAATTGTCCCGGGCAGTTATAATTTGCTGCGACTACAATACCGTTTACTTTTGCACAAATATCCTCAACTACATCATTTTCTAAACCTAATATTGCAGCCATTGTAGATGGCTCCGCTTCACAAGCAACTTGCATAGCTAAGGCTCTTTTAGAAACTAGTTTAAGTCCATCTTCAAAAGCTAAAACACCTACTGCAGTTAATGCCGAAATCTCTCCTAAAGAGTGACCAGCAACCATTTCTGGTTTAAAACGTTCACCTAATAATTTAGCAAGAATAGTAGAGTGTAAGAAAATTGCAGGTTGTGTTACTTTCGTCTGTTTCAGCTCCTCAGCCTCACCTTCGAACATAATATCCGTAATACGGAAACCTAAAATTTCATTGGCTTTTTCGAATAATGCTTTTGCTTCTTCAGAAGACTCGTATAAATCCTTACCCATTCCTGAGAATTGAGCTCCTTGACCTGGAAAAACGTATGCTTTCATAATTTAATCTTTAAGCCTTTAGCATATAGCCTTTAGCTTTGTTTTTAGTGCAAATACAAACGATCTTAGATAATCTATCTATTAATTATTTCACTAAGCTCATAAATTCTTGACGTGTAATGTCTTCATCCATAAAAGCACCCGAAAATGCTGAGGTAGTGGTCGTAGAGTTTTGTTTTTGAACTCCACGCATTTGCATGCATAAATGTTGAGCTTCTATACAAACAGCAACACCTTGTGGCATAAGAGTCTCTTGCAAACAGTCGCGAATTTGATCTGTTAATCGTTCTTGAACTTGAAGCCTGCGCGAAAATGCATCTACCATTCTCGGGAATTTACTTAAACCTACTATATGTCCATTAGGAATATAAGCGATATGACATTTTCCAAAAAAGGGCAACATATGGTGTTCGCATAAAGAATAGACTTCGATGTCTTTTACAATGACCATCTCGTCGTATTTCTCAGCAAACATAGCCGATTTTAAAATCTCTGCGGGATCCTGATCGTAACCTTGAGTAAGGTATTGCATCGCCTTGGCTACACGCTCTGGTGTTTTTAATAATCCTTCTCTTTCTATATCTTCACCAATGTGGGTTAAAACCTCTTTGAAATTAGCCGAAAGAGCTTCAGTAGAAGCCTTATCGTAGTGTTCTATTTTTTTGTAAGCCATAATGATTAACCGAAATATTCAACAAAATTATTTTCCGTTTCATGAATCTTAATACAGTGTAATTCTACACCCATATTTTTTATAGTATCTGCAAGCTGAGCCCATATTTCTATAGCTAAGACTTCAGTAGAAGCCATTTTACCTTTCATAAAATCAACATCTAAATTAATGTTTTTATGATCGAGCTTATCTATAACCTTTTCCTTTATTACAGGACTTAAATCTTTTAAATTTACTATAAATCCTGTTTCTGGATTAACCTCACCTTTTACGGTAACAAAAAGAGTGAAGTTATGACCGTGCCAATTTTCATTTGAACATGGTCCAAAAACGGCTAAGTTTTTCGCTGCATCCCATTCTGGGTGCACTAATTTATGTGCCGAGCAAAAGCGCTCTCTTCTTGTGATGTAGATCATCGTTTCTGTAATTTTTTTACCATGCAAATATATACTTTTTTGCTTGTTTGTTGCTTTTGTTAGCTCATGGACTTAATTAATACTCTTGAGTTATTTTTTTATATGCTTATTTGTTACAATGCATTACAAAAACTAGTTGTTGTAGTTTTTTTATTTGATGAAAAGTAGCTTAAATCATATCTTTTTTAACGCTACAGAAAATTAAAAGGGCTATCAAAATGAGCTTAGTTGTTTTCCTCTCGTCAGGCAAGCTCTAACAGCATTTTGTTACGCAAATTTTATGCGTTTCTTTCACTAAAAGAAAGGAGGTCGGAAATAAAAAAAAGGGAATAGGGAGAATGAAATGCGTAAATAGGGAAGTAGGGAACAGTATTTATCAAGATTACAATTAACAACTGATTTGTTTGTTGTTAATTTATTTGTCAGGCTGAGGCACACGAATCCCACAGATAGCAATAGCAAATATTAAGTCATCAAATTATCGCCTTTCTAGAAACCTCAAGGTAACAATTTTGTTTTATTCTTTTTAATTCAAAAATTATAATTCAAAACTCATAGCTATTTTAAAACGATCTTTTGACACTTAGACTATTTTAACTCATTTTTCTCTTTGTAACAATCTTCAAAGTTGATGATTATTACAATATCCTCTAATCTTGCGGTCAAGCATATTTTTTATATAAATCTAATATCTACAATTTAACTTACTGCAACTATTTAGTATCTTTGATTTATGAAAATCTTAATTGTATCTGCTACACATATCGAACTAAAACCTCTCTTAGAAATTGCTGATAAAGTATGTCGAATAGACGATAAACTCAGTATTTATAGTTTACAAGGAATAGAATTCGATTTGCTGTGTACTGGCGTAGGAATGGTTGCTACATCGTTTCATATGGGGCGAGTTTTAGCTTTGAATTCCTATAGTAAAGTTATTAATGTTGGAATTGCAGGGGCTTTTGATAAAGATATTCCTCTGGGTACTGTTGTTGAGGTTGTAGAAGATCAGTTTCCTGAGATGGGTGCAGACGATGGTGAGCATTTTTTATCGCTCCTAGACTTGGATTTAATAGAAGCAGATGATTTTCCTTTTCAATCTGGCGTATTAAATAATGAACAAAGTCTTTGGAATTTGCCTTATCTAAAAGTGAAGGCAATTACTGTTAATACTGCTCACGGAAGTGAAAACCGGATTTCTAAAACGGAAAAACGTTTTGTTCCTCAAGTAGAAAGTATGGAAGGTGCCGCTTTTTTCTATGCCTGTAAATCAGCTAAAGTTCCTAGTATTCAAATACGTTCTATTTCTAATTATGTGGAACGTAGAAATAGAGCTTCTTGGAATATTCCTTTAGCTATTAAAAATCTAAATGCTGAAATATTAAATCTACTTTAATGAAAAAGCTAAGCATAGGATTTTCTCCTTGTCCTAACGATACCTTTATTTTTGATGCTCTTATTCACGGTAAAATAGATACCGAAGGATTAGAATTTGAAGTGTTTATGGCAGATGTAGAAGAACTTAATCAGAAGGCTTTTCTTGGCGAGTTGGATATAACAAAACTCAGTTATCATGCCTTTCTTCATATTCTAGAGGAATATATAATGATGGATTCAGGATCTGCACTAGGAAATAATTGTGGACCATTATTGATAAAGAATTCTGGTTCAGAAAATCCTTCAGTAAACAATTTAATTGCTATTCCTGGGAAATACACTACCGCTAACTTTCTTTTGAATTATGCTTTTCCAGAATTCCATAATAAAAAACTTGTCCTTTTCTCCGAGATAGAATCAGCTATTAAAAATGGGGAGGTTTCTGCTGGACTTATAATACACGAAAATCGTTTTACCTATGCCGATAGAGGCTTTGACAAAGTAAAGGATTTGGGGGAACATTGGGAACAACAAACTGGAATGCCAATTCCACTTGGAGGAATAGCCATTAAAAGAAATTTAGATAAATCTTTACAAGAAAAAGTACAAAGACTTATTCGTAAGAGTATTGAATTTGCTTTCGACAATCCTTCAGAAAGTTTGGCTTTTGTAAAACAAAACGCTCAAGAAATGGATGCGGAAATAATGCAAAAGCACATTAATTTATATGTGAATGAGTACAGTCTTTCACTTGGAGAAAAAGGAAAAGCTGCGATTGAATATATGTATAAATTCTCAGTTGAGAAGAATCTTATTACTGAGACTGAGAAGGATTTGTTTGTTTGATGTTATTTTAGATAGTATTCTACTAGTTTTGGGTTTTCTGTTGAGAAAATAATCGTAGACGAATCCCCAATGTTTAAGTTTGTGATATTTGGTAGGTGATAAAAGTATTTGTGTTTATATTCAAAGTATGTATGAACACTTCCAGCCCCTCCTATGTCAATATCCTTTAAGACTATTGTTTCAATTCCCTCGTTTTCATCTATTTCCTAATTTTTGTAAGTATTCATTGTTACATTGTAGACTATTATGGATAAAATAAATAGTAAACATGATGTAAAATTTAGATATATTTTAAGAATTCTCACTCTTTTCACTCCTAATGTTTTTTGAAAATTTTCATTTAAAACGAATTCTATTGGACTTATGAAGTATTTAATTTCAAGTTCAAGAATATACTTTATAATCATAAAAATGCTAATATATATTGCTACCCATTAGATAATCGCAGACGCGAGTAAAGCCATGAGTTCTTTTGTAAGTAGGAATAATGCATGTAAATGAGTCCACTAGAATTGTAGAGCAAGTATAATTTTCGTGATCTTGAGAATTGAATAAACTAAGATGTATTTAATTACTATATTTACTTTATCTGTTAAATGAATTTATTGAGGATTACTATTTACAGAAACAATTTATAGATATCGTTCCTCTATACAAGTCGTGCAATCGTAAGCTTCTCTTCTGAATAGATTTATCCTAATCTATAGTCCCCAATGTTTAACTTTATATGCAAACGCATGTGTTTTTACGTTTCGAAGTATAGAATACTCTATGTCAATATTCTTTCTTTTAATACATATTGTATTTATATAATAGTAATGTACTAATTTGTGTTATTCTATAGCTCTTGTTTTTTGTTGTGGCTCTCTATAATTCAAAATAATTCTGTAGGTATTTGGCGTTTATTATATAATATCCCCCAATAAATTTCTCTTAGCATTACTGGTTATTATGTCCATCAATTTATGCTAGTATTTTTTACATAAAATTTTCATGTGCTATCTTTTAAGTAAATTCAGTATAAATACACAAGTAAATATTAGGATAAAAAAGTATGGATTAACAAATTCTGGATACATAGCGACAATTAGTTTTCAAACATTAAAAAATAATTATATTTGGAGTCGAAATCAAAACTATTCCAAATGCTACAAAGACTAACAACATTTATCCTAATCATATTTTGCTTTTCAGCCTGCAAAAAAGAATCAACGGTTTGTAAAGACGAAAATGCAGTCAATTTTAATATGGAAGATCAAGATGGTGGAGCCACTTGTGTGTTTGCTATTGATATTAATGAACATTTATTTGGCAAATGGAAAGTTATGTATCAATTGGTTTACAAGCTTCCATCAAACACAACGCTCGACGCATTAATTTCTGATTATTCTGCATTAACTTATGTAGAGTTTGAGGATTTGTATGAGGAAGATTACCCATTAAGTGAAATTGAATGGGCGGAATTTATTACAGGTGAATTAGGTTATACCTACAGTGAATTCGAAACTCCAGAAAATTCGTCAATGTTTATGGAAATTGAATATACTACAGACTATAAAGTAAAGTATTATAATAATTTTGATTATAATGAAAGTCTCACCCATAATTGGCTTCAATTTGATTACGATCACCTAGCTTATTATACGAATAATTATATTGCTTCCGAAGAAATGGACATAGTTGAACTCCAAATTCTAGATGAAAATGATTTCCACTATAGAAGGGTCGAAAAGCAAGGAAATGAGAAGTTTTATGAGTACCGTAGGTGCGTTAAAAACTACTAATATGATACATATAAAATCCTTTACATTTAATCCTTTTCAGGAAAACACCTATATTGCTTACGACGAAACTAAGGAATGTATTATTGTTGATCCTGGTTGTTACGATGCAAACGAAAATTCAATTCTTGAAAACTTTATCAAGCAAGAGAATCTTAAACCTACAGCACTTATAAATACACATTGTCATTTAGATCATGTTTTTGGAAATAAATTTGTGGCAGACAGCTATAATTTAAGTCCAATAATGCACAAACTAGATTTACCAATGCTAGAATATGCCCCTTTGGCAGCCACTAAATATGGAGTTAATTTAGGTGAATTACCTCCAGTACATAACTTTATAGAAGAAGGTGATCTTGTTAAATTCGGAAATTCAGAATTTGAAGTTTTATTTACACCTGGGCATGCACCTGGACATATTTGTTTGGTAAGTAAAAAGGAAAATATTGCACTTTCTGCGGATGTACTTTTTCATTTAAGTATTGGTAGAACAGACCTTCCCATGGGTGATCATGAAACACTTTTAAAATCTATTAGAGAGAAATTATTTGTTTTAGATGATGCCATGATTGTATATCCTGGACATGGTCCAAAAACTAGTATAGGATTCGAAAAAGAAAATAATCCATTTTTAAAATAGTAGATTTTAGATTTTCAACCGCTTAAAAAAGTAGCAAAAATAATTGCTGCTTTTTTTATGGATGATAAAATATAATTTCTAATTCGAACAAAGAGTAACAATGTGTATCTTTGCAGCTATTTGCAAGATATGGCTAGATTATTGGCATTAGATTACGGAACCAAAAGAGTGGGAATAGCTGTTACCGACGAGCTTCAGATTATTGCATCTGGACTTTGTACTGTAAGAGCACACGATTGTATGGACTTTCTCAAAGAATATATTTCTAAGGAAAAGGTAGATGCCATAATTATGGGAATGCCAAAAAATCTACAAGATCAAAAAACGGATGCTACTCCTTATGTAAAGGGATTTGCGAAGCAATTAAGAAAACAGTTTCCACAAATGGAAATTCACTTAATTGATGAAAGGTTTACTTCAAAAATGGCTTTTCAATCGATGATTGATAGCGGTTTAAAAAAGAAAGCTAGGCAAGATAAAGCATTGGTAGATGAGATTAGTGCCACCATTATTTTGCAATCGTTTATGGAACAACAAAATTTCAAGTTTTAAATATGTTTTTACCAATAGTTGCTTACGGAGATCCTGTTTTAAAAGAGGTAGGAGAGGAGATAAGTCCAGATTACCCAAAGTTAAAAGAACTCATAGAGAATATGTACGAAACAATGTACACCTCTCATGGAGTTGGTTTGGCTGCACCACAAATTGGTTTATCCATTCGTATATTTATTGTGGATTGCTCTCCATTTGAAGAGGATGAACCTCATTTAGCCGACTTTCAAAAAACATTTATTAATGCAGAAATCATCGAGGAAGAAGGCGAGGAATGGTATTTTAATGAAGGCTGTTTAAGTATTCCAGATGTTAGAGAAGAAGTATCTCGTAAACCTAAAATAACGATTCGGTACTTTGATGAAGATTTTGTTGAACATACTGATACTTATGAAGGTATGGCTGCCCGTGTTATTCAGCATGAATACGATCATATAGAAGGGATTTTATTTACCGAATATTTATCTCCACTTAGAAAACGTATCATTAAACGCAGATTGAGCGATATAATGAACGGGAAAGTTGATCCTGATTATAGAATGCGTTTTTATAAAGTAAAAAAGGGAAGAAGATGAGATTAATTTTAGTCCTAATTGCATTTGTTTCTGTTTTAAGTTCTTGTGTAAATGCTCAAAAAAAGGCATTAGACAATGTTTTAGCTCTCGAAGATAAGTTAAAACTTGCACAAGATGCTAGTTCTAATAGAGACTTAGCCTTAGAAGTTGTAGCGGCATATAGCCAGTTTTTAGCAGCTTATCCAAATATAGAATCTAAGCCAAAATTGCTTTTTAAATCTGGTGAAGTCTTAAAAGGTTTAGGCGAAAATTTAAAAGCAGCACAATATTTTTATAAAGTACATCACAATTTTCCAGAGTCAAAATTGGCTCCTTTAGCACTGTTTTATCAAGCGCATTGTTTCGAAATTATAGAACAGCGTTTAACAGCAAAAAATACTTACGAGGAATTTATAGAACGATATCCTAATCATCCATATGTAGAACAAGCAATAGGTATGATTCAACTATTACATTATTCTGATGAGGACTTGATTAAACAATTCGAGAAATAGGATGCGGCTTGGTTTTGCTCTATTCGTTCCTTTTTTGTGTACTTGTCTCTGTTTTGCACAAAGTACAAACTCGTATAATGTAAGACTTTCTAATACTATAAGTTGGGACTTGCTTCAAACTAAAAATATTTCTGTTTCTCCGCTATTTAGAAACTCTAATAATTCTGTTTTTCTTAATTCCTTTGTACAAATTAGTCCTACTAATCCTACTGAGCTTGATGCTATGGTGGAACAAGGTATTCTTTTGTATTGGGAAAATAAACGTGTCCAAGAATTGTATTTTACTCCTTCGGATGAATCCTTTAATCAACAGTGGTATTTAAATAAAATAAACGCTCCAGAAGTTTGGGATAGCACACAAGGTGATTCTACCTATTTTGTAGGAGTTGTAGATTCTGGAGTAGATTATCATCATGAAGATCTTTCTGGAAATTTAGCCTATAATTACGCAGACCCTATCAATGGTTTAGATGATGATAACGACGGTTATATAGATAATTTTTATGGTTGGGATTTTGGTGACCTAGATAACGACCCTATGGTTAGTGGTTCTTATGCTCATGGTTCTGTAATGTGTGGTATTATAGCAGCCCAAACAAACAATACTATTGGAACGGCTTCTACTGCATTTAATTGCAAGTATTTACCTGTAAAAATAACAAACATAGCTGGGCTTATTACCGATACAAATGCAGGAATTCTTTATGCTGCTCAAATGGGAGCTAAGGTCATAAATTGTTCTTTTGGAAGTACAGAATTCAGTCAAGCTGAAGCCGATATTATAACTTATGTTACCGATTCCTTAGATGTATTAATCATAGCTTCTGCTGGAAATAATGGCTTAAATATTCCCATTTATCCTGCTTCTTTAACAAATGTTATTGGTGTCTGTGCAGTTGATGAAATGGATCAGAAAATACCAATATCCAATTACCATACTAGTTTCGATATTTCAGCTCCTGGGAGTTCTATTTACGGACCTTATATAGAGAATGAGTATTCCTATAAGAGTGGAACTTCTGTTGCTACAGGAATCGTTTCTAGTGCTGCTATATTACTTAGATCTTATTTTAAAACTGAATCTGCCGAAGAGATAAGAATACGAATATTAAATTCTGCGGATTATATCGATGATTATAATCCTTTATATTTAGCTCAATTAGGAACTGGCAGATTAAATGTATTAAATGCTATTTCTGAAATATCAAAAAATACTCTAGAGATATTCCCTAATCCCAGTAGAGGAATTTTCGATTTAGAACTAAACTTAATAGATTATGGAAATTATCAGATTTCTATTTTTGATGTCTTAGGAAAGTTGTATTATCGCACAGAATTTTTCGTAAGATCAAAATTACATACAGAGCACTTAAATTTACAAGATATAAAACAAGGTTACTATACCATAGAAATAAATGGAACTAGCTATTATAACAGCTCTGGTATAATTATTGTTAAATAGCCAGAATAAAAAAAGAACAAATGAACGTAGAAGGAATTATTGCAGTAACTGGAAAACCAGGACTTTTTAAAGTAGTAGGTCAAACCAAAAATGGAGTTATTGTTGTTGGCTTAGAAGACGATAAAAAAGTAGCCATGAACTCAAGTTCTAAAATGAGTGCATTGCAAGATATTGCTATCTATTCGTACACCGAAGAAATTCCTTTGGTTAATGTATTAGATAGAATAAGAGTAAAAGAAGAAGGAAAGGCTACCATTGGTCACAAAGCTTCTGCAGCTGTATTAACTGAGTTTTTTAGAGGTATTTTAGAAGACTTTGATGAGGATAGAGTTTATCCATCAGATATTAAAAAAGTTATTTCTTGGTACAATACACTTCAAAAAGCTGGCTTGGCTATAGAAACAGTTATCGAAACTGAAGAAAAAGAAGAAACTGAAGATGCCGAAGTTATAGAAGAAAAACCTAAAGCAAAGGCAAAAACAAAAGCTAAACCTAAGGCGAAAGCTAAAAAGGAATAGTAGATTATAACATTAAAAAATACGTATTTTTGAAGGCTCCATAAGGAGCCTTTTTTATTTAGATATACCAACATGAGAAACTTTTTACCCCAAGATTTAAGTATTACTAGCTGGGAGCAAATACAAACCTACTTTGAAGATTTAAAAAATCGTAGTATTGAATCTGCATTAGATTTAAAAAAATGGATGCAGGATAGATCTGAGTTAGAAGCTGTGCTTGAAGAAGATATGGCTTGGCGTTATATTAAAATGAATATTGATACCAAGGACGAAGTATTACAGAAATCATTTCAGTTTTTTGTAGAAAAAATAAGTCCTTTTACAGCTCCCTATGATCATGATTTTAATACCAAATTGGTCGAAAGCCCTTTTTTAAAGGAATTAGATAGAGAAACGTATTTCATTTATTTACGATCTGTAAAAAACGACATTAAACTCTATAGAGAAGAAAATATACCCTTGTTTACCGACCTTACCAATAAGGCACAGAAGTTTGGCGAAATTGCTGCACAAATGATGGTAACTATTGATGGGGAAGAAAAAACCTTGCAACAAGCATCCGTTTATCTGAAAGGAACAGATAGAGAAAAACGCAAAGAAGCTTTTGAAAAAGTGAATGCTCGTAGAGCAGAGGATAAAGAAAAATTAGATATTCTCTTAGACGAGCTTATAGAAAAAAGACAAAAGGTTGCTGGAAATGCAGGTTTCGAAAATTTTAGAGATTATAAGTTCCAGTCTATGGGACGTTTTGATTATACCAAAGAAGATTGCTTCAACTTTCATGAATCTATAGCACAAGAAATTGTTCCTTTAATTGCAGACATACAAAAAGAGCGAAAAGAAAATTTAGGATTGGAAGTTTTAAAACCATGGGATATGTCTGTAGATCCAAATGGAAATGAGCCTTTAAAACCTTTTGATGGGGGCGAAGAACTTTTGGATAAATGCATTGAATGTTTTGATAAGATAAGACCTTATTACGGAAATTGTTTGCGAAAAATGAAGGAAATGGGGCATTTAGATTTGGTTTCTAGAAAAGGTAAAGCTCCAGGAGGATTTATGTATCCTTTGTACGAATCTGGCGTTCCTTTTATTTATATGAATGCGGTTGGATTATTAAGAGATGCAGTAACTATGGTTCACGAAGGTGGACATGCTATACATTCTTTTTATACGAAAGACATGGAACTTACTGCTTTTAAAAGTACTCCATCAGAAGTAGCAGAATTAGCAAGTATGAGTATGGAGCTTATTTCTATGGAACACTGGGATGTGTTTTTTAGTAATAAAGAAGAATGGAAACGAGCTAGAAAAGAACAATTACAAGGGGTTTTAGAAACTTTACCATGGGTTGCTATGGTTGATGAGTTTCAACATTGGTTGTACGAAAACAAGAATCATAGTCATGACGAGAGACATGATAAATGGCTTTCCATTTCTAAGCAATATGGAACTGGAATGGTTGATTGGTCAGGTTATGAAGCGTATAAAAAAACCGCTTGGCAAAGACAATTACATATTTACGAGGTTCCTTTTTATTATATAGAATACGGGATGGCTCAGCTAGGGGCAATTGCAGTTTGGAGAAACTATAAGCAGAACTCCGAAAAAGCTTTAGATGCCTATGATACGGCATTAAAATTAGGCTATACTAAATCGATTGGAGATATTTATGAAGCTGCTAATGTGAAATTTGATTTTTCGGCAGATTATGTAAAAGAGCTTGCTGCTTTTGTACAAGCTGAATTAAATGCTTTAAAGTAGAAAAAATGAATACTAGAGAAGATAAATTACAAGCTTTTGGCAGACTCTTAGACATCATGGATGAGTTAAGAGAAAAATGTCCCTGGGATAAAAAACAAACTATGGACAGTTTGCGTCATTTAACCATTGAGGAAACCTATGAGTTATGTGATGCTATCTTAGATAATGACAAAGAAGAGATTAAGAAAGAACTTGGAGATCTGATGTTGCATTTGGTGTTTTATGCCAAAATAGGTTCAGAGGAAAAAGCTTTTGATATGGCTGATGTATTGAATGGGGTTTGTGAGAAATTGATTTTCCGTCACCCTCATATTTATGGAGATGTTGAGGTACAAGATGAAGAAGAGGTAAAAAGAAATTGGGAAAAACTTAAATTACAGGAGAAAGGGGATAA
>DKGK01000052.1 GCA_002453265.1 Flavobacteriales bacterium UBA6772
GCTTGGCATACAGAAGGTTCTTTATTGCGTTCCATGGAGACTGCTGGGAAACATGTAGAAGATGAAGAGGCTAGAGATTTGATGAAAGAAAATGGTATTGGTCGTCCTTCTACTAGAGCCGCGGTAATAGAAACTTTGTTTAGAAGAAAGTATATTGTTAAACAAAAAAAGAAACTTGTGGCTACTCCAATGGGAGTTCAGCTGATAGATACCATTCAAAATGAATTACTTAAATCGCCTAAGTTAACTGGGCAATGGGAAAAGAAATTAAGAGATATTGAGCAAGGATCTTACGATTATAAAGTCTTTTTAAAGGAGATGGAAGCTCTTGTTACCTCTGTTGTAAATGATGTAAAAAATCGTCAATCGGTAAGTCGTTTTGGTGTTGATGCAGCAAAGATTAAAAAGCAGCTTACGCTGCCTTTTTGTCCTAAATGTAAAAAGGGCCAAATTTTAAAAGGTAAAACAGCTTTTGGTTGTAGTGAATATAAAGCAGGATGTCATTTTGTAGTTCCTTTTTCTCAATTTGGTAAGATTATAACAGAAAAGCAAGTTATTCAGTTACTCAGCAAAAATCAAACAAGCTATGCTAAAGGTTTTGTTGAAGATGCCTTAAAGGTTGAAGCTAGATTGCTTTTAAAAGAAGATTTTTCTGTGACTATTGAAGTTAAAGAAGATCAACAATTAAAGTGTCCTAGGTGTAAAATAGGTGCTATAATTAAAGGTAAAACAGCTTTTGGTTGCGAGCGATTTAAAGAAGGCTGTAAAACAGTTGTCCCTTATGAAATTCATGGAAAAAAATTGTCCGAGTCGCAGTGCAAATTACTTATTACAAAAGGCGAAACTAGTTTGTTAAAAGGCTTTGTCGTTAATGGTGAGAAAGTAGATGCGAAATTGAAGTTTGATGCGGATTTTGTGCTGTGTTTGTGCTAGGTGGTTTGTATAAATCTACATTGTTTTTTATTTAACCAACGTTATACTACCAGTAAGTATATGCATAAGACCTAAAGGATCTTTTACAATCATTTTATAAGTGTAAACTCCAGATTGTGCGATTATACCATTAACATTTCCATCCCATTGGTTTTCTATTGCATAAGATTCGTAAACCATAGCTCCCCATCTATCAAAAATCATCTTATTATAAGACTCTGTTTTGTCGCTAACTAAGCCAAAGTACTCGTTGCTATTATTCTGATCGTTTGGTGTAAATGCATTTGGAACAAAATACTTAAAGGGTTTTACAATAATAGATTGAGAAGTAGTATCGGCACAACCAAATTCATTTTGTACAATTAATTCGATGTGGTAAGTCTCAACATCATTATAAACGTGCGTAACATACGGAGTGTTTTCTTGTGAGAAATATCCATCTCCAAAAGACCAATTACTGGTGTTTTGGTTTAAAGAATAATTTTCAAAAAGTATATCAGTTTCATCAATAAAAGCCTCGTTAGACTCTATGTAAAAGTATGCTATTGGATATTCAACTAAAACGTACTCTGCTACTCCATAAACATTTCCTATAAAGTTGTTTGCACTTACAATATTTATTAAAGACTCTTTTAATAGTTTAACATAAAGAATAATAGCTTAAAAATAGATCCATTATACAAGAGTAAATTTCAAGTAAACGTCAGTATAATCGTAGTAGGCAGCTACACATTACTAGTGCATTATAGCGTAATAGATAATTACATTTGGTGAGCGTAAAAGATTTAATTTTAGTTAAGGGATAAGCATATAAATAAATTCAGAAAATGACCCTGTACATAGTAATCGTAGTGATTAATCTATTTTACTATTCAAAAGTATCTATAACCGAGCGAAACTTGGCAATTTTATTATATTTGTTCTGTCCCAAACTACATGATTAAACAGATCTAAAATGAAAATCAAATTGACCTTAGTAGCTTTCGCAAGTCTTTTACTTGCAGAGAGTAGTATTGCACAAGAAAAAACAATTCAGCTCGAAGACATTTGGGCGAGCAGGACTTTTTCGCCTGAGAGGGTTTGGGGGTTAAACTCAATGAACGATGGTGTACATTACTCTTCTATTAACTATGGAAACGAAAATGTATATGTTACCGAATATGCTTACGAAACAGGTGATTCTATTTCTACTATAGTAGATTCTAAAGACCTAGAAGGTATCCGTTTTGACGATTATAGCTTTAGTAAAAATGAGCAGAAGGTTTTACTTCCTACAGAAACAGAGTCTATATACCGGTATTCTTCACGTTCTAAATATTATATATACGATCGAGAAACTACAAATGTTTTAGAATTATCTACTGGAAAACAAAGACTAGCTCAGTTTTCTCCAGATGCTTCAAAAGTTGCTTTTGTAAGAAATAACAATATTTTTATAAAAGATTTAAAATCTGATTTCGAAACTCAAGTAACCACCGATGGGGAAATGAATAAGATCATTAACGGTGCTACTGACTGGGTTTACGAAGAGGAATTTGCTTTTGACAATGGATTTCAATGGAATGCTAACGGAACAAAAATTGCTTTTTATAGATTCAACGAAGAAGCAGTTCCAGAATTTAGTATGGATATGTTTTCGGCTTTGTATCCAAGTCAAAATCGTTTTAAATACCCTAAAGCTGGTGAACCAAATTCTACTGTAGAAATTTTTATTTACGATCTAGCAACTAACAAAGTTGTTGAAGCTGGTATAGAGACTAATGAGGAGTTTTACATCCCACGTATCAAGTGGACTAAAAACGAAAATGTTCTTTCGGTACAAAGAATGAATCGCCATCAAAACAACTTAGATTTCATTCTAGTAAATGCAAGCGATGGTTCTGCTAAAACGATTTTTACAGAAACTGATGATTCTTATATTAATGTAACCGACAATTTGACTTTCTTAAATGATGGAGATCATTTTGTTTGGACGAGCGAAAAATCGGGTTTCAATCATATTTACTTATACAATTTAAAAGGAAAACAAGTTCGTAAAATCACAAAAGGAAACTACGAGGTAACCGATTTCTATGGAGTTGATGAAACAAATAATACGGTTTATTTTGCCTCTGCCGAACGTAGTGCGATGAATAGAGATGTTTATGCGGTTCAATTAAATGGACGAAACAAAAGAATGCTTACAAACAAAGTGGGAACGAACTCAGCTACATTTAGTTCGAGCTACAAATATTTCATCAACCAACATTCTGATGCTAATACTCCTTATAATTTCAGTCTTTTTAATGCTACAGGAACAGAAGTACGTACTCTTAAAGACAACGCTACTTTAAACAAAACGCTAGCCAACTACGCTCTAAGCACCAAAGAGTTCTTTAATTTTGAAACTTCCGAAGAGGTAAACCTTAACGGATGGATGATGAAACCACACGATTTTGACGAAACAAAAGAATATCCTGTATTTATGTATTTATACGGTGGTCCTGGTTCGCAACAAGTAACCGATGCTTGGGGTGGGTCTAACTTTTTATGGTTCCAAATGCTTACCCAACAGGGCTATATTGTTGCTTGTGTAGATAATCGTGGAACTGGAGCTAGAGGTGCAGAATTTAAAAAATGTACGTATCAGCAATTAGGAAAACTAGAAACACAAGACCAAATTGAAGCAAACAGACATTTGGCGAGCTTACCTTATGTAGATGGATCTAGAATTGGAATTTT
>DKGK01000044.1:0-291 GCA_002453265.1 Flavobacteriales bacterium UBA6772
TTTACATCTAAATCTAAATGAGTCGTTCGCACATTATGTGGTTCAGAGAAACTGTGTTTATCCACGCGAAGGTCTTTTTTTGTTCCACAAGAAGTGATTAATAGTAGGGTAAAAAGTAGGCTGAGTAATTTATTCATAGGTTTTGTTTAAGGAGGCTAAAGTAACTACTAAAATTCGATTTGAAAATGTGTGAATTTGAAAATGATATTTTTAATTATTATTCTTCAACCCCTTAAATCTAAAACAGCTTTCTACGTGGTCGTTTACCATTCCTGTAGCTTGCATAAGTGC
>DKGK01000044.1:682-21756 GCA_002453265.1 Flavobacteriales bacterium UBA6772
TTGTCTGATATTTTTGTTGTAGGAGTAATTTCGCTCATGGTTTTTCTATTATTCTGTAGAGGTTTACCACCTACAAAACCCCATATATACTTATCGAAACTACCATATTCCTTTTGAATTTGCATAAAGGCTCTTGCATTGCTAATCGCTGCTCTAACCTTAAGTTTATTACGAATTATTCCTGCATCTAGAAGCAATTCTTGCATTTTATCCTCTCCATATAAGGCTACTTTTTTATAATCGAAATAATCAAATGCTTTACGGAAGTTATTTCTTTTTCGTAAAACGGTAATCCAACTGAGTCCAGCCTGGAAAGTTTCTAGAATAAGAAATTCAAATAATTTTTGATCATCGTGAAGAGGAACACCCCATTCATTATCGTGATATGCTATATAAATTGAGTCTTTGGTTGACCAGTCGCAACGTATTTTTTCCATAGCTTAAAGATAGCACTTTTGAGATATATGAAAAGCTACTATATTAGTTATGCTTGGCATGCGGTATATTAATCTGAGTTTAAATAAGTAAATTATCTCATGCAATATAAGGTTACAAATATCATTGCTTTAGTAAAACACAAAAATATGTTAGATCGCACAGAGCAGATTTGTCGTTTTTTTGAGAATGAAGTACAAATTGAAAATAAATGCTCAAGATGTAAAATGTAGAGTTGCTTATTTAAAAGATGCCTGTATTTACGATTCTCTGTAATTAAATATTCGCTTCAATCCAATCACCATGGGTTTTTATTAAATCAATCAAAGCATTCACCGCATCTTCGGCAGGGATATTTCTTTGGACGACTTCTTTTTCTTTGTAAAGCGTAATTTTCCCAACTCCTGTACCTACATAGCCATAATCTGCATCCGCCATTTCTCCAGGACCGTTTACTATACAGCCCATAATACCAATTTTTAAGCCTTTTAAATGACTCGTTTTTGAGCGTATTTTTGCGGTAGTTTCTTGTAAATCGAACAAAGTACGTCCACAACTAGGGCAAGAAATGTATTCTGTTTTCGAAATTCTTGTTCGTGTAGCTTGTAAAATTCCAAAGGCAGTTTGAATAATTAACTGATCACCGCCGCAATTTTCTGCGGCTATAAATACGCCATCACCTAAACCGTCTAGTAAAAGAGCTCCCATGTCTGTAGAAGCCTGCAGTTGTAATTCTTCTTCCTTAAGATTTCCATAAGCTCTTCCAATAATAACAGGGCTCTGGCATTTGGCATTCATCAATTCTACAAATAACTTACGTTGCTCAGCCATCCCATGCTTATTGAGCGTGTCAATCAATAAAACTGCTGTAGTGTCAGCTTTAAGTTTTTTAAGAAGCTCGTCTTTTAAATCACTTAAACATACATAAACGATGTTTAGCTTGGTCGATAATTCCTCAGCTGTTAAATAGGTTTTAGCATCTACAAAAGGGTAACAGCGTTCTCCTCTATTAGTAAGCCAAGTTTTGTGATTGTAAATAATTCCCAATGTTCCTGGAATAGCAAAATCTACTATAGTATCTCCTGCAAAAATATAATCACAAGCTCTATCACCAATAGTCCATTTGTCGGTTGGTACAGAGTAGGTATATCCTAAGGCAAATAAGCTAGCTGGTGTAATTTTCTTTTTCAAACAGAAGTCAGCCATTACTATAGGAACGTTTTTACCTCCTATATTTACAACTTCTGATGAATTTCTTTTAGTGTATTCAAAAGGGTTTACTGGGTTTTCTGTAATAGGTTCTATCGCCTCGTGCGGAAGTCTATCTAAATATCTATCCACTAAACTTTTAGCAACTGGAATTTCAAATTCTGGTTCTTCTGTAAGCGAAACTCGCACAGTGTCACCAATACCATCTTCTAGTAAAGCACCAATTCCTACGGCAGATTTTATTCTTCCATCTTCTCCTTCGCCTGCTTCGGTAACTCCTAAATGCAATGGATAAGTCATTCCTTCAGCTTGCATTTTATTAATGAGCAATCGGTAAGCTTGAACCATTACTTGGGTATTACTAGCTTTCATCGAAATGATTACCGCGTGGTAGTCTAAAGCTTTGCAAATACGTAAAAACTCTAAAGCAGATTCTACCATACCCTCAGGAGTATCGCCATACCTACTCAATATTCTATCGGATAAAGAACCGTGATTGGTTCCTATTCGCATTGCAGTTCCTTCTTCCTTACATATTTTTACTAATGGCGTAAAGCGTTTGGCAATTCTTTCGAGTTGTGCTGTATAACTATCCTCCGTATATTCTATTTCTTCAAATTTTTTCTTATCAGCGTAATTACCAGGGTTAACTCTTACTTTTTCTACAATTCGAGCAGCCACTTCTGCTGCTGCAGGTGTAAAATGAATATCAGCCACTAAAGGCGTATTGTAGCCTCTTTTTACCAATTCATCTTTTATGTTTTGTAAATTTTCGGCCTCCCTTTTACTTGGTGCAGTAATACGAACCAACTCACATCCAGCTTCTATCATACGAATAGATTGAGCTACCGTAGCTTCAGTGTCCATCGTATTCGTGGTCGTCATCGATTGTAAACGAATCGGATTATCTCCACCTATTCCGATGGATCCAATTTTTACTTCGTGACTTTTATAACGTTGGTAAGTCGTTAGGCTTGAGCAATAGTTGTGTTTCGTATTCATAGGCTCAAATTTCGTTAAATTGATTTATAAATCAATCATTTATTTTATTTATCATTTTTCAAACGATAGGTTTTATAATATTCGTTAATCAAACTATTGGTTTACTACTAAAAAAGGGGCTTCAATAATTTATTTACGCTCTAGCAAGTGTTAAAATAGAAAAAGTACAATCCACTTCTTTTTGAATGGTTTTTATACAAGCTTCAAGAGTCGCACCTGTAGTAAACACATCGTCTAATAAAAGTATGTGTTTTTTGTTTAAGGCAGTTTTATCTTTGACCTCAAAAGCATTTTGTACATTTTTCCAACGCTCTAGTCGGTTCTTTTTGGTCTGACTATCCGTAAACTCTTTTCTTTGTAATGAAGTTGTGTCTATTGGAATTTTAAAACAATTATGTATTCCTGTTGCAATTAAATCTGCTTGGTTGAAGCCTCTTATTTTAAATTTTTTTGGATGAAGCGGTACGGGAATCATCACATCTATTGTTTCGAAAAATGTTGCACCTAATTTCTTTGTTAATTCTTCTGATAAATAAATTGCAAGTTTTTTTTGATTTTGATATTTTATAGAATGTAAAACTTGTTGCACACCTTCTTTTTTAGTGAAATCGATAAAAAAAACACCCTTTTCAATTTCTACTCTGCCTCGTAAAGCTTTGGGTATTTTAGTTCTGTTTGGATTGGATTCGTAAACCAAATGGATTTCACAATTTATACATAACTCATCCACACAATTAATTATTGGTTTTGAACAAGCCCCACATAGCTTAGGGAAAAATAGATTTAATATATTATTAAGTACCATTTATATTTATTTTATGAAACTAAAGATAGGGATTAATTACTAGTTGTTGATGATCTATTATTAACTAGACAGAGGGCGATATTTTTTGTTGTGTTATTTATTAATTACCTACTTTTTAAATAATCGATGATTTGTACTATTGAATAACTTAAATTATAGATCAGAATTAATTATTCAATCGTCATTAAAAATTAATAATTATGAGTTTCTTTGAGCTACAAAATACACTTAACTATGCCAACTATAATATCCTACAACGTAAACGGAATTCGTGCAGCTTTAAAAAAAGGCTGGGCAGAATGGGCTAAAGCAACCAATGCCGATGTAATCGGATTACAAGAAACAAAAGCACATCCAGATCAATTAGATCTTAGTATTTTTGAAGAATTAGGCTACCATCATTATTGGTTTTCTGCTCAAAAAAAGGGCTATAGTGGCGTTGCTCTTTTGAGTAAAGAAAAACCATTACATGTAGAATACGGTTGTGGAATAGAAAAATACGATTTTGAAGGTCGTGTTATACGAGCAGATTTTAAAGACTATTCTATTATTTCGGCATACTTCCCTTCGGGAACTACTGGAGGTATAAGACAAGATTATAAAATGGATTTTCTAGCAGATTTTCATGCTTATATAACCGAATTGAAAAAAGAAATTCCTAACCTGATTATTTCGGGAGATTATAATATTTGTCACGAAGCGATTGATATTCATAACCCGGTTTCTAATAAAAAATCTTCAGGTTTTTTACCTGAAGAAAGAGCTTGGGTAAGTGCCTTTATAGAAAGTGGTTTTGTAGATAGTTTTCGTCATTTAAATAAAGAACCCCATAATTATTCTTGGTGGTCTTATAGAGCTGCTTCAAGAGAACGAAACAAGGGTTGGAGGATAGATTATAATATGATTAGCGAAACACTCTTACCTCGACTTACTAGAGCAGCTATACTCTCTGAAGCGAAACACTCTGACCACTGCCCTATATTAGTGCAAATTGACTAAAAAGCGATTGTTATAAAATCTCATAAAACAAAAAGGGCCTATTTTCAATATTGAAAATAGGCCCTTTTTGTAATGAATAAAAAAAGTTTACAATTCTTTATTCTGATTTTTGTGTTCTAATTTAATAAACCACCACTCTAATTGTTTCTTTATAAGTTCCAACCGTACAGTTCATAAAATACATTCCAGCATTTAGGTTATCTTTAAAATCAGCTAAACTCAACTGGTACTGCCCTGCTTTATATGTGTCTGTATTTCTCTTAATTACATTGCCTAAAACATCTACTAACTCTAATTGTATCGCTTGCGGATTTAAAACATTAAACTTAATAGAAGCCTCACCATTATTTGGATTTGGATAAACCTCTAAATTTAACGTTTCGGCTACTAATTCGTTAATTCCTAAAGAAGGAACAGCAAAACGAATATTATCTAGGTAAAGATAGTTTCCATTTTCGCCAGAAAATTCTATTAAAAATTGCAATTGATCTCTTCCTGCCCATGGAGTAAGATTAATTTTTTGAGTTTCCCAGTCATCTACTTCCGGCGTAAACGTAAATAAAAAATTTCCGTTTACGGTAACTAAATCATCTGAATGCTTCGTAATTCTAGTTAACCAATTTGTACCACAGTCTTCCGAAACTCTAATGCGTAAAACATCATCACTACTAGGAGATTTCTTTGCATAAGCATAGTCATAATACATAAAACATGGAGAAGGTACATTCGTAAGGTCGAAAATAGGCGAATATAAATTTTTGAGTTTATCCACTCCAAACACCGAACTTCTAATTCGTATAGAGCCATTTTCTGAAGTGCTAGAAGCTGAGTTCCAATCCCAGCCATACGTTTGAGAACTTTCATCTATATACCAATTTTCGTTGTCTGGATTTAAAGGAAACTGATTAGATTGGAATTTAAATTCCGTTGGAGCTATAACTTTATCTTCAGAGTTGTATATATATATAGCGTTGTTTGTGGTTTTGGTTTCGGAACCACCACTTGTGGTAACTGTTAAACTAACATCGTATAAACCTGGTTGGCTGTAAACAATTACTGGATTTTCTTCAGTAGAAATATTAGGAGTTCCACCAGAGAAATTCCATTCTAAGGTTACTTCAGAATCGTAATTATACGATACATTAGTGAATTCTATTTCTTGATCTATACAAGCCAATTCATATTCAGTCTCAAATTCTACAATAGCTATACACTCGTTCGTATTTGTGTTGTTTAATAAACCTGTTTCTGTTAGGTTTTGAGTTGTCCATAAATTATTTCTAGGTGCATTATGCCATGAAGAACCATAATTTAATGCCGCTATCATAGCAGTTTTTTGTCCCTCAGTGTACATTAATGGACAAGAAGCATAGTCCATGAAATTTTGAACATTATCTAAGCTACTGCAAGTGTTTTGTGCTAAATTACAACCAGAATTTGAACCTTTTGTATTTGGAGTATCAGAAATACCATCGTCTCCGTTGCAGTTTTGATCTAAATTATTATCGTTACTATCTCCCCAAGTATGGTTTAGACCTAAGTAATGTCCAATTTCGTGTGTTAGTGATCTGTTAGAAGAGGTAGTTCCGTTAGACTCACCAATACTACCAAATTGCGATGCCAAAATTACCACACCCGCATTTGCATCGTTATTTGGAGCTTCTCCAGGGTAATAAGAATAACCACCAGCTCCAATACTTATATCAGAAACCACCCAAACATTTAAATATTTACTTGGATCCCACTTTATAAGATCTTTTACATTTTCTCCAGCATCGTTGGTTAACGAGGTATAAGTTCTTGTTATCCCTTTACTGCAGTTTCCATTTGGATCTAATTGTGCCAGCTTAAATTCTATACCTACATTTGCTATGATTCCCTTAAAATCGTCTATTACAGACGAAGTATCGGAATTTAATTTATTGAAATCTTCATTTATTATTTCTATAGCATCGTGTATTTGAGCATCAGAAATGTTGCTAGCCCCACCCGTATGCATTACGTGTATTACCACTGGAATGGTGTAAATTACCACTTCCATTTTTTGCTGAACCTCTATTATTGAGTCCAATTGTTGAAGGTACTTTATTCTGTTTTCTACTAAATGTGGGTTTTCGGCTATTGCCTTATTTCGCATTTCTGTAGCTCCACATTGTTTGTGATTTTGTGCAACTAAAAGAGAACTCAATAGAAGACTAAAAATAAATAAATTTCGTTTCATAAGTTGTTGTAGGTTCTGCTGTAAAACTACTAAATTAGTACGGTGTTTAAACAAAATTTTACAAAGATGAAGCCAAAGTATATTTTAGTAGTAATTCTGTATTTTTTAACGATGCAATCTTGTGTTTCCTTAAAGAAATTCAAGGACTTAGACGCGAATTATACTCAGTTGAATTATCTCAAAGATTCACTTAATTACCATAATAGTGATTTAGAATTAGTCAATTCAGAATTAAACGATAATGTTTTTCGTTTATCGCTTCGTTCGAGTTCTTTAGAAAACGACACTATTTTGCTTGGAAAAGAATTCAGACGGAAATCTAGAGCTTACCAAGGCTTGAGTAGTTCGTATGAAGTCTTGATGAAAAATAACTCTACAACTATGGCTAAACAAGCCAAGGAAAATAAGGAGTTGATGGAGCGTTTGGGACAAATGGAAGTAGATTTACAAGAACGTGAATTGGCTATTAAATCGAGAGAGCAAGATGTAGAAAATCTTAATAATTTATTGAAACAAAAAGATGCTAATTTATCTAGTTTAAAAAGTAGTGTAGCAAATGCATTATTAGGTTTTAAAGGCGAGGGATTGTCTGTTGAGCAACGTAATGGTAAATTATATGTTTCGTTAGAAAATAGCTTGTTATTTGCCTCTGGTAGTTGGAAGGTTAATAAAAATGGAAAAGTGGCTATTACCGAATTATCTAAGGTTTTAGCTCATCAAAAAGATTTACAAATTATGGTAGAAGGACATACCGATAATATGCCTTATAATGGAGCTGGATTAGTAAAAGATAACTGGGATTTAAGTGTGATGAGAGCTACATCTATTGTTAAAATTCTTACCAATAATAAAGGTTTGAATGCTCTAAATATTACCGCTGCCGGAAAAGGGCCTTTTAGTCCATTAGTAGAAAATGATAGTCCTGAAAATAGGGCTATTAATAGACGAATTGAAATTATTTTAAGTCCTAATATGGATGAATTAATGAACTTGTTAGAGTAGTATTTTCTAATACAATTTAAAAAGAGCCTTAAAAATACAAATTGTACTTTTAAGGCTCTTTTTAGGTTAAAATATAGAACGTTTTGCTCTAATAAATCTTAAAAATTATTTTCTAGTTTAAGCCTAAATCTTTTTGAATTGCTGTTATTTTTTCAGCTAATTTAGATTTAACAAACGCATAATCTTCTTTAGAATTTAATTTTTCGTTCACCGAAAAGTAGAATTTTATCTTAGGTTCTGTTCCCGAAGGGCGCGCTGTAAGTTTGGTTCCTTTAGCAGTAATAAACTGTAATACATTAGATTCAGGTAAACCTGTTTTATTAGTATCTAAATAATCTATAAACTCAACAACCTCTTCTCCAACAATAGTTTTGGGTGTGTTTGATCTTAAGCCTTCTAACATAGCAGCAATTTCTGCAGCTCCATGCCTTCCTTTTTTAGTAATAGAAATAAGGTCTTCTAAATAAAAACCGTGTTCCATATACATCTCTTGCATTAAGTCGAAAAGATTTTTTCCATTACTCTTTGCCCAAGCAACCATTTCTGCAATTAAGGCACAAGACATTACCGCATCTTTATCTCTAACAAAGTCGCCAGCTAAATAACCGTAGCTTTCTTCTCCACCTCCAATAAACTGTTCTTTACCTTCTAAACCTCTAATTATAGCACCAATATGTTTAAATCCAGTAAGTGTGTTGTAAACTTTTACGCCATTTGCAACAGCCATTACATCCATTAAGTTGGTAGTAACAATAGTTTTAGCAATAAATTCTTTGCCCGTAATTTTACCTAATTCTTTCCAACGAATAAGTAAATAATTAACTAATAACGAACCGGTTTGGTTTCCATTTAATAGCACAAACTCACCACTTTTATTTGGTATAGCAATCCCTACCCTATCGGCATCTGGATCGGTTCCCATTACCAACTCAGCACCTTTTTCTTTTGCCAAAGCAATCGCTAATTCTAAAGCAGCAGGCTCTTCTGGATTGGGAGATTTCACGGTTGGGAAATTCCCATCTATTACATCTTGCGATGCTACTGTAGATACATTCGTAAATCCGAATTCTTTTAATGCTTTAGGAACCATAACAGAGCCTGTACCATGAATACCTGTAAATACAATTGGTAAATCATTTTGTTCTGTAATAGCTTTAGGTGATAAACTAAGCGTTTTTAAACGCTTTATATACTCAGTATCCATTTCTTCACCTAAAGGTAAAATAAGCTCTTTTTTGGCTTTAAAATTCACTTCGTTAATTACTAAACTTCTAACCTTTTTAATTAATTCTACATCAAAAGGACTTACAATCTGACAACCATCGTCTCCATAAACTTTATAACCATTGTATTCTTTTGGGTTATGAGATGCTGTAATAACAATTCCGCTTTTACAATTAAGTTCTCTAACGGCAAAAGATAATTCTGGTGTAGGTCTTAAAGCTTCAAATAGGTGAACTTTTATTCCATTAGCCGATAAAACTTCTGCTGCAGTTTGAGCTAAGAAATCAGATTTATTTCTGCAATCGTAAGCTATCGCAACAGCGATTTCTTCGCCAGGATACATTACTAATAATGTGTTTGCTAAACCTTGAGTAGCTTTACCAATAGTATATTTGTTTATACGATTTGTACCAACACCCATAATACCGCGCATTCCACCAGTACCAAAATCTAAATCTTTATAAAAAGATTCAATTAAATCTTCGCCACCAGCAGAAATCAAATCTTTAACTTCTTTTTGTGTGTTTAAATCGTAAGATTCTGTTAGCCATTTTTTTGCTAAGTCTATAATTTGATTATCCATCATTTTACTTCTTTGTATTTAAAAACTACATTTAATAGAACGCCCGAAAGTAGTAGTAAAATTCCCAAAATACTTAATAAAGAATAAGTTTCTCCAAAAAATAGGTAACCGTAGCCAAAAGCAAATAATACTCCTACATATTTATAGGTCATTATATTTCCAGCTTTATCACTTTGAATACCTTTAGTCATATATATTTGAGCAACTTGGGTAATTATTCCTAATAATAATAAATAGATCCAGTCTGTACCTACTGGTTGTACCCAATTAAAATAAGCTAAAATAGCCATAATTGGTGTTGCTACTAAAGGAAAGTAAAAGACGACTACTAAAGGGTTTTCTGTTGTTCTGAGTAATCGAATACAGTTATAAGCGATACCAGAAAAACATGCTGAAATTAATCCTATACCAACATATTTAAAAGAAATTTGTCCCGATATATCAAAACCTTTTAAGGTTAAAACACCTAAAAAAGCTAATGCGAAAAAGAACCATTGACGATTTTTAATTTTTTCTTTTAAAATAAATATAGCAAAGAATGCAGTAAATATCGGCGATAAATATTGAATAGTTACAGCTCCTGCGAGCGGAATATTTTGAAGTGTTATAAAAAATAAAGTAAGTGCCGTAACTCCAAATAAACCTCTTGCTAAAAGTATTTTTTTGTTATTTCCAAAAAGAGGTATTTTCTTCTGTTTTAAACTAGTAAAGCTTATGAGTAAAGAAACAAACGAACGAAAAAATACCAATTCGAAAACTGGAATATGTGGCAATGCTTTTACACACAAATGCATTAGAGAAAATGCAAAGGAAGAAATAAGCATATACTGAGCACCTTTGTTCATTTATTAATTTTTGGCTAATGTAAGAAATAGCAATCATTTTTATAAAATCTATTTAATTTCTTCTTCGTATTTATTCTTTAATTTATATTTTAAACATAAAAAAAGCCTCGATAAATCGAGGCTTATATTTTATTAAAAGTTTGCTTTAAGAAATTTGAGTACTTCTTGTTTTCCTTTTGGTTTGGCAACAATTTCCATGTTGCTATCTAAAACAAACCAAGATGGGGTTTTGTTAATTTTATAATCTAAACAAACAGGTGATTTATAGTTTCCAAATTGTGAAACATTTTTCCAATTGAAGTTTTTCTCCTCTACTGTGTTTTTCCATTTTGTTGGATTAACATCTAAAGCCACTCCAATAACTTCTAAACCTTTTGGTTTATATTCGTTATAAACAGGAACAAAACCAGGTAAATCTCTCATACAGTGGGGACAGTGTGTAGCCCAAAACATAATGATTGTATACTTATTGTTTGCACAAGTATTTTTAAGGTTTACATCTGCTCCATAATTACTTTTAATAGTAAAATCTGGTGGTATACTTCCAATTTGTAGATTCTTAATTAAATCAGCCTTCTGACGAAGTAAATCGTTTATTTCAATATCTCCACAAGCTTCTCCATAAAAATATTCTTCCATTATATAAGTAGCAACATCTTCTAAACCAGACCCATAAAAACCATCTAGTAAATTATATAATCCAAATTCAAATACTTTTTCATTCTGTTTTGCTTTTTTCATTATATCATCTACAGCATTGTAATACCCAACTTCGGTATGTCCGCTATGCTTAATTATATAATCCTGAAAACGAGTTGCAAAAACATCTGATCTAATAAAGTTTTCGTTTGTAAAATCTAAATCATCAAAATACTTAGCTTTATCTTTAGGGTTACTTGCTAAACTAGCGACTTTTGCAGCAGAGAAAAAAGTAGTAGGGTATTTATTAATTACCGTTTGCACAAAATTAAAATTCTCTTTTTCTAGTTTATTTATCTCATTAGTCATCTCGTTAACTTTTGCATCGTTACTTTGAGATCTAAATTGTCCTCTTTGTTGTTTTAAAGCTTTTATTTTTTTCTGAATGGATCCGTCTTTGTTTTTAAATTCCCAGTAAGCTTTGTTTTCGCTAGACTTTAAAACCGTTAAGCCTTTTTCTAAACGAACTTGAGAAAAAGCTAAACTTACAACTGGTTCAATAGGATTTAAAATAACAGACACAATATTATTTTCATTGCCTAAAGCAATTTTATAATATCCTTTTGGATACGATTTATAGGTAAAAGAAAAGGATCCATCTGCTAATACTTTCGTGCTGTCAATTTTATATTTATACTTTCCTTCGGTTCGGTATAAATCTACTTGCTTATTTGCTTGTCGCTGAATAGTTAATTTTCCTTTTAAAGTTTGAGCTTTTGAAACACTCGAAAAGTTTAAAGATAAAATGGCTATAAAAACTAAAAATATATTCTTCATTTTTTTTGAAAATTTATGAGCACTAAATTAAATGTTTTTTAACGAAAAACAAAACTAAGATTAATAGCCAGTAACTTCCTATAATTTCAAAAACTTTAATAAAATTTAACAATCAAAAAATAATCATCTATATATAATACAATAGTAATTTTTTCATTTATCCTCTTTTTCAAAATTGAAATATATATGTATATATTATGTCCTGTTAATAGCTTGTATAAAATAAGTAGCACAGTGTAGGATTAACTACTTGTAAAATAAGCTCCACATTATTTATAGGTTTATGAACATGTATTATATTTGAAAATCAATTACTTAATTGAGTAATTAACAGTTGTTAATAACTGAAATATATAGTTATTAATTAATAAATATTTTAGTATTTTATTGTTCATATCTGTATTAGCTTATTACTTTATATGCTGATAAAAAACAAATAAGTTTACTTGACTTTTAAATAAAAATAGTCCCTTATAAAAACTTTTATACAATCCTAAACAAATTTTTTAGATTCGATTAACTATTAATTATTCTAATGAATAAAATATTGTTAATAAACTGTAATTGAATATAAGGTACTTACGTACGATATTAACAATAATATTTATGAATGTTTATAACGCAAATTCAATTTTTATAAACCTTATATTTGTACTCTAAAACATACACTATGAAAATTGCTATTGCATCAGATCATGCTGGAGTTGATTATAAAGCTCGTTTGATAAGTTATTTAGAATTCAATGGATTTCAAGTTTCCGACTTAGGTCCAATGACGGAAGATAGTGTAGATTATCCAGACTACGGACATAAAGTTGCCGAAGCTGTAAGTTCTAAAATTGTTGATTTTGGTATTCTTTTTTGCGGTAGCGGAAACGGAATTAATATGAGTGCAAACAAACATCAAGCTGTACGTTCTGCTTTGTGTTGGAAAAAAGAAATTGCAGAATTAGCAAGACTTCATAACGATGCAAACATTTTAACTATGCCTGCCCGTTTTATTTCGTACGAAGAAGCTCAAGAAATTACAGGCTTGTTTTTAGCTACCGATTTCGAAGGTGGACGTCATTTAAAAAGAGTTACCAAAATAGCCTGTTGTTAATATGAAAAAAGTTTTATTTTCTTTCGTTACCCTTTTATCTATTTCTACTTTTGCACAAGACAGTATCGCAATAAATTTTGCCAATACTATAAATGTTGAAGATTTAAAGGAGCACTTATATATTTTAGCTACTGACTCTTTAGAAGGTAGAGAAACAGGTCAAAAAGGTCAAAAATTAGCAGCAGATTATATTGCACGACATTTTGAATCTATTGGTATTGCTCCTTATAATGGTGAAACATATTATCAGGACTTTCCTCTTTTATCTCAGACTCTATTTAATAGTAGTTTAACTATAAGTAAGGAATTTAATTTTTTAGAAGAGTATTATACCTTTCCTTTTTTTGGTTCTACCTCACTAGATTTTGAATCTATTCAATGTATTGGTTTTGGTATTGACGAAAATGATTGTTCGGATTATAGATCTATAGATGTTAAAGATAAAGTAGTATTGATTTTTGCAATTGATTTATTACGCGAAAAAGAAAAGTCTAAAATTGCTAATATTGAAACTATTGATTGGGAATACCAACTTGAAAAAGCTTATCAACACGGAGCTAAAGCAGTATTTTTTGTAGATAAGAATGTAAAGAATAAATTAAAAAAATACAGTGCTTATTTTAAAAAAGAAAAAAGAAATTCGTTGATTAACAACGCTAAATTTAAACTTCCATTTGCTTTTATTGATGCTGAAGATTTAGATAATACCTTAGCTATTTCTACTAAGAAATTACTTAAAAAAGTAGGCCGTTGTAAATACCCATCTTTTAAAGTAATAGGTTCTTTTTCTACTATTGTAAAAGAAAACCTATTGCAAGGAGAAAACGTATTAGGGTATTTGGAAGGCTCCGATTTAAAAGAAGAGCTTTTGGTTATTACTGCACATTACGATCATTTAGGTATTCATAATGGTGTTATACATAATGGGGCAGATGATGATGGTTCAGGAACAGTAGCTATACTAGAATTAGCAGAAGCTTTTGCAAAAGCTAAGGCGGCAGGAAGTGGTCCTCGTAGATCTATTTTATTTATGCCTGTAGCAGGAGAAGAAATGGGTTTATTAGGTTCTTCTTATTATGCAGAAAATCCTATTTTTCCTTTAGAAAATACAATAGCCGATTTAAATATTGATATGATTGGGAGAATGGATGACAAACATGAAGGAAATCCAGACTACGTCTATTTAATAGGAGCAGATAAATTAAGTACAGAGTTGCATCAAATTTCTGAAGATGCTAATACTTATTATACACAACTAGAGTTAGATTATACTTTTAACGATCCAGAAGATCCTAATCGTTTTTACTATCGTTCCGATCATTATAATTTTGCAAAGAATAATATTCCTGTTATTTTTTACTTTAACGGAGTGCATGCAGACTACCATAAATCAAGCGATACGGTAGATAAAATACATTTTGGAAAAATTGCTTCTATATCTAAACTCATTTTTCATACGGCTTGGCAATTGGTAAACCAAAACAAGCGTATTGAGGTTGATGTACAAAGTAATTTTAAAAACGACCGAAAATAATGTTTTACACTTGGGTAGATGATAAAGAAAAGCTGGAAGAAACTTTAGGTTTATTAACTTCCTCTAGCCCTGCTTTGTGGGGTAGAATGGATGCACAGCAAATGGTGGAACACCTGATTTTGCTTTATGATATTTCTAATAAAAAAAAAGAAACCCCGATTTTAACTCCAGAAAAATACCTGTATAAATCACAAGCATTTTTAAGGAGTGAGGAATTGATGCCTAAGAATTTTGTGGCTAAATTTTTACCTATCGATCCTATTCCTTATACCTATACTTCTTTAGAAGAAGCAATCAGTAAGCTTTTTTACTCCTTAGATTCTTTCGATTCTTACTGGAAAGGTAGAGAAGAGGAAACACTTAATCACCCCGTGTTTGGGAAGCTTAATAAAGAGCTATGGGATAGAGTTCATAACAAACACATACACCATCATTTTTTACAATTTGCATTAATTAAATAATTTATTAAGAATTAATCTAAATAAAAATAAAAGCTTATTTTTGCCGTCTAATATGATTACCAATATTTAAGGTGGCTAAGAATAAAGATAAAAAATTAAAAAAAGTAAAGAGTGAATGCTGTGAAAAGTATTTGCGTAAAAACAAGGCTTGTAAATCTTGTCCTTTGCGAATGTGTGCGAAGTCGATTGTTTAATTAGTTTTTTACTAGATAATCCGCAATTTTCCGATCGTTAGCCAATCGGGGTATTTTATTTTGCCCTCCTAGTTTACCCTGCGATTTCATATACTTATGGAATGTTCCTTTAGGAAGGCTTGAAATTTTTAGTTGTCTAAGTATTTTCCCTTCAATTAAGTCTTTATAATAGGAGTTTTGGGCTTGTAGACTCTCATCTATTAGTTGTGTAAAAAGAGCCGTATCTTTTGCTTCAGTAGCAAACTCAATCAACCACTCGTGGTAAGGTAATCCTTCCGATGGCTCCGTTTGAGGTGCAACTGTAAACTCACTTAATTCTACTTCGGTGCATTGCTGCATCGCTAAACGAATAGCTTCTTCTACTTCTTTGGCTATTACGTGTTCACCAAAAGCTGAGGTAAAGTGTTTTATTCTGCCGGTTACAATAATTCTATAAGGTTCTAATGAGGTAAAAGCAACTGTATCGCCAATATTATAACCCCATAAACCAGCATTTGTATTTAATATAAGTACATAGTTTATATCCATTTTAACCTGCCGTAAAGAGATGCGTGTAGGGTCTTCATCGTAGAACTCATCAGCAGGAATAAACTCGTAAAATATTCCATAATCTAAAAGTAACAACAAGCCTTTCTCGTCTTGCTTATCCTGAAAAGCAATAAACCCTTCTGAGGCTGGATACAACTCCAAGCTGTCTACTTTTTTTCCAATTAATTCTTCAAATTTCTTACGGTAAGGTTCGTAGTTTACGCCACCAAAAACAAAGAGCGAGAAGTTGGGAAATATTTCACAAATCGTTTTTCCTGTTTTCTCTTGTAAGCGTTCAAAATAGACTTGTACCCAAGAAGGAATACCACTTATAAGGCGCATATCTTCTGGGAGTGTTTCCTCAATAATAGTATTTACTTTTTTATCCCAATCTTCTATACAATTGGTTTTATACGATGGCAATCTATTACTTTGTAAATACGAGGGAACAAAATTGGCTACTATACCCGAAAGCCTACCATTTGGTACTTTTGGTTTCATATCTAGCTCTGGAGAGCCTTGTAAAAAAATCATTTTTCCATTAATAAAATGGTGATTTCCAGAATCTATTATATAGTGTAAAAGAGCACTTTTTGCTGCCTTTATTTGGTATCCCAAAGACTCTTTGGTAAGTGGTATGTATTTCGCTCCAGAGGTGGTTCCCGAGGTTTTGGCAAAGTACAAGGGACTACCTTTCCAAAGGACATCTTTCTCCCCATTTTTAACTCTTTCTACATAAGGTTTAAGATCTTCGTAATCTCTTACAGGAATTTGAGCTTTAAAGTCCTCGTAATTGTTGATTTTACTAAAATGATGGTCTTTTCCAAAGGCTGTATTTGCAGCTGTTTTAAGTAGCTGATGTAAAACCTTATGCTGTGTTTCTACAGGATTAGTGCTCCATTTTTTTGTTAGGGCAACATCGCGTTTCGCAATAATTTTACCGAAAAATGACTTTATATTCATTAGAATAAAATATGATGTTCTGGATTTATAGCCTTGCCTTTATGCCACAATTCAAAATGTAAATGCGGACCTGTACTTAACTCACCAGAGTTTCCAATAATAGCTATTACATCCCCTGCTAAAACCTTTTTTCCAATTTTTTTTAGAAGTACAGAGTTGTGCTTATAAAAGGAAATCAAATTGTTTTCGTGTTGTATAGCGATGGTATAACCCGTTTCTGTAGTCCATCCAGAAAGTATAACTGTACCTGGTAAACTTGCTTTTATGGCTTCGTTTTCTGGTGCAACTACATCAACTCCGTAATGTTCTTTTTTAATATCAAATTTACTACTGATCATTCCTTTTATAGGAGCATAAAAAGCAATGTTTTGTAAAGTTGTAGGTTTTTCAGTTTCTTCAGAAAGCACATTAAAACGATCCTCTCTTTCTACAGCCTCTCTATATAAGGAGTCTTGATGCGATGCCTTTAATGAGCTGTTTTTTATAGTGCTTATTATAACAGAATCAGAAAAAAGAGAATCTTCTATACTTTCCCCTTTCAAAATTCTTTCGAGCATAAATTGCTTTTGCTCTTTAATTTTTAAGTTTGCCAATAATGAATCTGTTTTTATTGAAAGATGTACAAGGTCTTTTGACAAGTGAGGTGGTGAGTAACCAGGAATAAACTCTCGTAAAGGGGTATAGGCTATCAGAAGTGTTGTTAGCATGGCAATAAGTAATAATATCGAAAGTATTCTTGTAAGTATTTGGAACCTACTTAAACCCATAGTGTTTAATTCCTCTAAAGTTTGCTCGTCTATAATTACAAAGCGAAGTCTTTGTTTAAGGGAGTCCAATAAAGATTTGTTCTTTTTCATAAAGCAAATATCGGAAATTTAGCCATAATAGTTTATAAAAATGGATGTCCTGCTTGCTTTAGTTTTGCAAGTGGATGATACTGTCCTATTAGCCCTGTAGGATTTTGGCTTCTTATATCGTGAACAATCTCAATAGAAGTACGTGCATCGTCTATTCCGAAGCCCTTACCCGCTATAATTTGTTTGTAAGATTCTGTATGTAAGTCGGTAAAACCACTTGAAAATTCAATTTCTGCCTGATCAACTTTTATAGATCTAAAAGTTGTTTGTCCTTTTTCTTTTATATCTTTTGGAAGCGTATCTCCATTAATTGATAAGAACCATCGCACATTAGCTTTATTCAATTCCAATACACCTGCTGCCCTATCGTGGGTATGTAATTGAACCTTATTGCTTTTTACTGCTCCAAAAATCCAAGTCAGCATATCGAAAAAGTGTATTCCAATATTGGTTGCTATACCACCAGATTTAGAAATGTCTCCTTTCCAGGATGCGTAATACCATAAACCACGAGACGTTATGTATGTTAGGTCTACCTCATGAATAACATCGGCTGGGGAGTTATTAATTTTTTCTTTTAAGGCAATTATACTAGGATGTAATCGCAATTGAAGAATGTTCCAAACTCTATTTCCAGTTTCTTTTTCTAAACGCTCTAAGGTGTCCAAATTCCAAGGGTTCAAAACTAATGGTTTTTCACAAATTGCATCTGCTCCCCAACGTAAAGCCGATTTTATATGCGCATCGTGTAAATAATTTGGCGAACAAACAGAAACAAAATCAACGCCAGAAGAAGTGTTTTGTAGCTTATCCATATACCGATCAAAGCGTACGTACTCGGTAAAAAACGAAGCTTCTGGATAGTAAGAATCCAAAAAACCAACATTGTCGTGCGGGTCTATTGCCGCCAATAAATTACTCCTTGTTTCTTTAATAGCCTTTATGTGTCTTGGAGCAATATACCCCGACAAGCCAATTACCGCAAACTGTTTCATATACTTTCAACCAATCCGTTTTCCAACTTATACTTTTTTCCGCTAGCTGAGCAAGAGGCAATTCCTTCAGTATTAAAATTCAACCTTTCGCCAAAAGAACTCATCCAACCAATTTGTTTCGATGGATTTCCTACTACTAAAGCGTAGGAAGCTACATTTTTGGTTACTACTGTTCCTGCACCAATAAAAGCATATTTACCTAAAGTTATTCCGCAAATAATAGTTGCATTTGCTCCTATGGTAGCTCCTTTTTTAACAAGGGTTTTTAAATATTCTCCTCTTCTATTAACCTCCGAACGGGGATTATTAACATTCGTAAAAACACAAGAGGGACCCAAAAACACATCGTCCTCGCATATAACGCCGGTATATATAGAAACATTGTTTTGCACCTTAACATTATTTCCTAAAACAACTCCTGGAGAAACAACCACATTTTGACCTAAATTGCAATTTAAGCCAATTACAGCATTCGTCATAATATGCGAAAAATGCCAAACTTTTGTTCCAGTACCAATCCTAGAACCCTCATCTATAACTGCAGTTTTATGAGCTTTATATGTAGGTGTGTTTTTCATTAGCGCTAAGATAAGGTAATTTGAATACTTGTAAGAAAACTCTTATATCAAAAGAAAACCCCGTCTTTTTGGATGGGGTTTCTTAGTATTTTATAAATCGATAAAGAATTATTTTTTAGCAAAACTCATCGAAAGCTGCCATAAGGTTTGCAGCAATAGCATCTGCAGGTCTTCCCTCAATATGGTGTCTTTCTAACATGTGTACTACTTCTCCGTCTTTAAATAAGGCGATACAAGGAGAAGATGGAGGGAAAGGAATCATAAATTCTCTTGCCTTTTCAACAGCTTCTTTGTCAACACCCGCAAAAACAGTTGTTATGTGGTTTGGTTTTTTTGCGTTTTTCACAGCAGCTTTAGCCCCTGGTCTAGCATTTCCTGCAGCACAACCACATACCGAGTTTACTACAACTAATACAGTCCCTTTTTCAGCTACTAGTAAGTTGTTTACTTCTTCAGCAGTACGTAATTCCGTAAAGCCTTCTTGCGTTAAATCCTGACGCATTGGCGCCACCATGTGTTCTGGATACATATTTCTTTGTTTTTGTGTTCTTTATAAAGATGCGAAATTACGAAACTACCTTAGCATACTAGCTAAAATAAACATGAATTTTATCAGATGCTATTCTATCAGATTATAACGATTTGTCAAATTCAATACGTACTTTTGTCCTCAAGAAAATTCAAGATGGAAAAAATTGGTCTCTTTTACGGTTCAGACACAGGGAATACTGAAAATATTGCCCTTAAAATACGTGATAAAATTAGTAAGGAAAATGTTTACATTATTGATATGTACGATGCTAGCATAGAAGATTTTGCTAAATACGATAAGATCATTATTGGGCTTTCTACATGGCACGACGGTCAGCTACAAAGCGACTGGGACACATTTTTTGAAGAGTTTAAGGAGGTAGATTTTACCGGTAAAACAGTCGCTCTTTTTGGTTTAGGCGACCAGTATGTATATTGTGATTATTTTATTGATGGTGTTGGAATTATTGGAGAAGTAGTTCTAGCAAACGGAGGAACTATAGTAGGTAAATGGTCCACCGAAGGCTATGAACATACAGAGTCGAAAGCGGAATTAGAAGAAGGTACTTTTTTAGGTTTAGCTTTAGACGAAGACAACCAATTTGACCAAACTGACGATAGAGTTGATACTTGGGTAGAGCTTATTAAGAAAGAATTCCCGATATAACAGGTCAAATAAGTCGTGTTGTAAAAATTCGTTTAAAATACGTTTCGAGTTTTGAATTGGTAAAGAGTCTCCATTTATGATTTACCAAATAGGTATTAGGCCAATTAAATTAATATCTGATAGCGACTTCTGTCTCCTTTTTTAAAATTCTTAATCTTTCAGCCAGCTTTTATATTCCACGTAATTATCTGCAATACCTTTAATGAGCCTTGCACTTTGCTCTTCGTTAAGGTCTTTTACCTTTTTTGCAGGAACTCCTGCGTAAATACAGCCAGATTCAATTACGGTATTTTCTAAAACTACCGCGCCAGCTGCAACAATACTGTTTGATTGTACCACACAATTATCCATTACAATAGAACCCATCCCAATGAGAACATTGTCGTGAATTGTACAGCCGTGAACCATGGCATTATGACCTATAGAAACACTATTTCCAATTGTTGTTCCGTACTTTTTATAGGTACAATGAATAATTGCCCCATCTTGAATATTTACTTTATTACCAACTTTAATAAAGTGCACATCGCCTCGTACTACGGCGTTAAACCAGACTGAACAATCGTTTCCCATGGTAACATCGCCAATAATAGTTGCGTTTTCTACAATCGTACAATTGTCGCCCCAAACCGGACTTTTACCTTTTATTGATTTCACCAATGCCATATCTTTTCTTATTTGTAAATTTGTCCAAAATTAAGGAACATGAGCGAGAATAAAGTAGGAACTACAGTTTATGCTGAATCTACACCCAATCCAAAAGTAATGAAATTTGTAGCTAACAGAGCTATAATACAAGGAGACAGTGTAGAGTTTATGAATATCGATGAGGCGATGAACTCTCCATTAGCCATAAAACTATT
>DKGK01000106.1 GCA_002453265.1 Flavobacteriales bacterium UBA6772
ATTGAGAATGCAAATGAAGCTCAAGCAGATGCTACAGAATTACTCAACAACACAACTTCAAATTTTGATATTGTCCAACTAGATTATCAGAATCAAATAGAGGAATTATCGTTACCTATACTTATTGACATAATAGAGGGTTGGAATATAATTGGTTACACGCGTTCTAACAATCAAGATATGATTGCTACATTAGCTGGTATTTCAGACTACATAACCATAGTAAAAGATAATAATGCAAATGTTTATTGGCCAGCCTGGGGATTTAACGGTATTGGAGATTTAATTCCAGGTCAAGGTTATGAGCTAAAAACAACCATAGCAATTAATGATTACTTCTTTCCAGACACCCAAGGAGAAAGGATAAGTATAAGCTCTACCATTCCGCAATGGGCAATAGATTTACCTGCTGAAGTACATCCAAATGATATTAGAACCTTGGTTAAGGTTGTGAACCTTTTAGGGCAAGAAGTTGAGCCAAAAGATTCTGCAAGAGGAACAACACTCATTTACCTATTTAATGATGGTACAGTTGAGAAAAAAATAAAGTAAAAAAAAAGTGCCCAATGGGCACTTTTTTTTAGTCTAAGAAAACTACCGTTTTGCTAATAGTTGTTCTAATTCAGATTCACATTCTGCCCACTTCTCCATACATTCATCAAGAGTAGATTTAGAATTTTGATAATTCTTAAAAAATGTTTCGTCAGCTAATAAGCGCTCACTTATTTCTGGATTAGCTAAATCCACATCCGTCTTAGCTATAGAGGATTCTAGATCTGAAATTTGACGTTCAACTTTAGATAATTGATTAGATACTTTTTTTATATCCTTGTCTAATGCTTTTCGCTCTTGTTTATCTAATGGAGCTGCAATTGGAGCTACTATAACTTTACTTCGCTTTTCTAGCTCACGCATAGATTCTATTTTTCGCAAAGCTAAATAGTCGTTTATATCACCTATATGAGTTTTAATGTAACCATCCCTAAACTCCACAATTCTATTTGTTAATCCGGCAAGAAAATCTCTATCGTGCGAAACAATAATTAAAGTTCCTTTATAGGCTTTTAATGCAGCCTTTAGTACTTCTTTTGATGTAATGTCTAAGTGATTGGTAGGCTCATCTAAAACGAGTAAATTAGAGCTTTGAAGTAGCATTTTACATAAAGCCAACCTCGAACGCTCTCCCCCAGATAATACACTTACTTTTTTATCTACATCTTCTCCAGAAAATAAAAACGAACCTAACATATCTCTCGATCTGGCACGTAATTTATCATCGGCAACATCTTCTATAACCTCTAAAACAGTTTTTTTAGGTTCTAAAAGTTCTGCCTGATTTTGAGCAAAGTAACTCAAATCTACATTATGACCTTGCTTTATAATTCCTGAAAAATCGGTGTCTCCAAGAATACATTTTAATAAAGTACTCTTACCCTGTCCATTTTGACCAACTAAAGCTAAGTGATCTCCTCTATCAATTTGCATATTTAAATCACTTATGATATTTTTATCACCATAAGCTTTAGACAAAGATTCTATTTCAAGAACTACTTTTCCAGAAGCTCCAGACTCAGGGAAAGAAAAGTTCATTTTTTTGAGTGAATTATTATCCACTTCTATACGATCCATCTTATCGAGTTTTTTTATTAAACTCTGAGCAAAAGAAGCCTTACTCGCTTTATATCTAAATTTATCAATTAGATCTTCAGTCCGTTTTATTTCTTTTTCCTGATTTTTCTGAACGGATAATTGCTGTTCTATTCGTTCTGCTCTTAACATCAAATACCTAGTGTAGGGAGCCTTATAATCGTAAACTTTAGCATTAGCGATTTCAATAGTTCTATTGGTAACTTGATCTAAAAAAGCTCTATCGTGAGAGACTAAAACTACCGCTCCATTATACGATTTCAAAAAGTTTTCTAACCAAACAATAGATTCAATATCTAGGTGATTTGTTGGTTCATCTAACAATAAAATATCAGGATTACTAAGTAATACTTTTGCCAATTCAATACGCATTCGCCAACCTCCACTAAAAGTCTCTGTATTATTGGCTAAATCTTCCGACTTAAATCCTAAACCATACAGTACTTTTTCGATGTTCGAATGAAAAGTATAACCTCCAATTAAATTTAATTCGTGTTCAAAATCAGTAGATTTATTAATTATATCTAAGTAGGAATCCGATTCATAATCTGTTCTAGAAACCAATTGATCTTGAATTACTAAGAGTTCCTTTTGAAGGTACTTAATTCTAGGAAATGCTTTTTCGGATTCCTCGAGAACTGTACAACCAGATTCGAAATCGATATCTTGTGATAAATAACCAATTCGTTTTTCTTTTTGTAAACTAACAGTTCCACTAGTAAAACCCTTTTGAAAATTGATGATTTTTAGGAGGGTAGATTTTCCAGCACCGTTTTTTCCAACGAGACCTACTCTATCACCCTTATTAACCATAAAGCTCATGTCTTCAAAGAGAACTTCACCTCCAAATTGTACGCCTATATTTTGTAATGTTAACATGGATATTCTTCTTCGTAACGGTTAATATTTACTTCTGGATCTAATGGATTCCCATTTTCCAGATGGTCAACAAATTGCTTTGATAATAAGGGCGAAATAAGAAGCCCTCTTGCTCCTAAACCATTAAAAACATACATATTTACGTGTTTAGGATGTTTGCCTATTAAGGCTCTTCTATCTTTTACGGTAGGACGTATGCCTGCTTCTTGTTTAATTACCTCAACTGGAACCTTAACTATGGAAGCCAATCTTTGTAATAAATCTTCTTTTGCTTTATCCGTACAAAGTTCATCTTTTTCGTCCCAATTAAAAGTAGCACCTATTTTATATTTATCATCTCCTAATGGAAGTATAGAGACACTGCTTTTAATATGTTCTGTAATATTTACATCTTTAATACGAACCGTTAGTAATTCTCCTTTGGTTCTCATTAAAGGCAAATAATTAAAATAGGGATTTAATGTGAGCCTATGTCCTTCACAAAAAATGATTTTAGCTGCAGAATAAGACTTATAAGTAACAGAAGATTCTGTACTAGTAAACTGAGAAAAATCAAAAGACTCATCCAATAAGCAAGAATTATTTTTAAGTTTATTCCTAAAAACATTTATCATTTTGGTTAATAGAACTCTGCCTGAATGATTAACTTCTCCAAAACCAAAATCTGCAATAATACTCTTGTGAGGATTGCTAATAAAATTGGGATTCATAAAAGGTTGTAATCTAATTTTCTCAGACTTTTCTAACCACAAATTTTGCTCTTGCACCGAATTAAATAAACGCCACAGCTTTACAGGTTGATGAATGGTAACTTTAAATTCCTTTTCAAATTCAGTTATAAAATCATATAAAGGTTGAATTTGATTCTCGACATTCCAACAAGGTGTGAACCTTTTTAAAACCATTGGATTGTAAGCACCTAGAGCTACTTTAGACGAAGTAATCTCTCTAAGCTTGTCAATTACTAAAACGTTCTTACCTAGTTTTAGAAGACGGTGCGTAAGTAATGTTCCTGCCAAACCTTGCCCAACAACTATATAATCAAAATGTTTCATAAGAAAAAAAGCTCCCATTGGGAGCTTCAGTATATTGTGTTATGATAGTACTAGTATTCCCAAAGATCAGACTCCATGTTACGGATGTCGTTTTTAATGCGATCAGCTTCTAAGAGCTGATGCATTCTTTGAGATTTGTATTCGAATATAGCACGGTCGTATAAGTTGGTCTCTTTTGTGATAACAGAGGTGAATAAACGCTTTTGTAAAAACTCATCGTAAGTAAGTCTTTCAATATTATTGTTGGTATTAAATACCGTTGCGTTTGCAAACATCTGACGAGCCTCTGGTAACCATACCCAGAATAATTTAACTTTTTCAACTTCAAGAGTTTCCTTATTCAATATCTCAGCAACAGGACAAATACCTAGAATGCGAACATCTATTACAGATCTCTTTTTATCAAAGAAACGATCTTCAATAATCAAATATTCCTTAATATCTTTACTTTCAACCCTAATAGTATCAATTTCAGAAACTAATTCTCCAGTATCAATATCTTCATATTCTACTGTATCGATAGCAAAAAGCATTTTCTCAATCTTTTCCTTTGTCACAACTTCATCAAAATACTCAGAATCGTATGCGGTTAAAGTTTGATCTTCTAAAACAGCTTTTAATATATTAGCTGCTAAGTTCATTCTAACTTCTCCACCACCAGTTTTAACAGGGTAAGTTGGGAAGTACAAAGGATGGTTTTTTCTTTGTCTTAAATCTAAACGCTGGATATACGTTTTAGACCAAAGAATATCATCTTCTCTTACGAAAGGATATTCCAAAACTCTATTTTGGTAGTCGTGATGCTTTACATAAGCATGACCATCCAGTGCACTAGCGCTAGGATTATGTTCTAATACATTTGTTTGAGCGAATGTAAATGAACTCGCTAATAATACTAATCCTGTAAAGGCAACCTTTAAGATCTTCATGTTCGCTGCGTATTTAAATTACTGTACTGTCAAAATTATTGCACCACAAGGTTTACGTCCATCAGGACCCTTAGCCCTAATATTAGTAAATGAGATGTCGGAACCTGGCTTTAGTTTTAAGATCTTTTCTTTAACTTCGGCAGTAAACTTGTTCCCTTTTACTTTTATTGTCTTGGTATACTCTCCATCTGTTAAACGTACATCGTATGATTCAACAGTATATTTTAAATCGAATGGGAAATTTGGTAGCGTAGCAGCAATACCTTGTGCTTTACTTAACTTTCCTTTAGACATTATCCCTTCCTTTTTGCCATTGATACTAGCAGATGGTGAAGGAATTCTTTTAAGTCTGAATTCAATTGGTTTACCTATAATTCTACCGTTAGCTTTAACAGTTATTTTAGAATCACCTTTAGCCTTGTCTCGAACTGTTGCCTCGTACTGTCCAGGTTTAATTCTCTTTAAAGTAACGTTGGTACCCGAAACTGTAAGGTCTTCTGGAGAATATCCTGGAACCGATATTTCGATTGGATTTGGAACACCCTTGTAGAAAACGTTCATTTTCGTAGGGGATACTACAGCCATAGGCTTAGCTACCTGATATTCGAATATTTCATCAAATTTCTCAACTCCACTTTCCGTATTTAAAAGAATTCTAGCAGCACGTTTCTGTACACCTATACCTCTTGCAGAGACGCTATACATTCCACGACCATCAGCTGCTACGGAGATAGTATCACCTTGACTAAAATCAGGAAGCGTATCGTTAATAAAAACCTCTGTTACTATAATTGTAGGTGTTTGAGAATCATCGTAAGCTGCTATAGAAATAGTAGCTTTAAAACTGTCACCTTCCATTACATAATTCTTAGGCGAAATCACTTGAGCTTCAACAGTTGAGAACTTCATGTCATCTGCACCGATATTACTTCTTAAATAATCTACAACTTTCGATTCAATGTTTACAACATCACCTTGAATTTGGGTTAAGAAAGTAAGAACAGCTATTAATGGATAATGATCGAAACGATCTTCCTCCCATAATAAAGTTTGTTTTTTAGTAACAATGTCGTCTAGGTCGAAGGTTGTACTAATAAGATCTATTAAATCTTGATTATCAGAAACGCCTTGAATTTTTAGCATCTTATCTCTATATAACTCTACTTTTGCTTTAAGTAAAGCTCCTTTCTGAGGCTTCTTTAACATTTCGTTCGCAACCTTTTCAAGGTTATCCATACCAATTAAAGCACCTTCCTCATCATAACCACCAGTTTTAAAGATTAAAGAATCCTTTAATTCTCCAATGTATTTTCTTAATCCTTCAGCATCATCTTTAATATCGAAAGCTAAATCTTTCCAAATTCCAACTTTAACTGGATTGTTTTCAGCTGCTTTTTCGAATTCAGAGTACATTAGATTGTTTTGTATACCAATGTTCTCTACTGCTGTACTTAAAGAACCTTCTACCTTTTGAAAGGCTTTTAAGATGTCTTTTGATACGTTTAGGGCTAATAAAGCTGTTAACACGAGATACATCATGTTAATCATCTTTTGCCTTGGGGATAAGTTACCTCCTGCCATATTTTCTAGTTCTTAAGAATTATTAACAGTTACTTATTGTAATTCATCGCATTAAGCATATTCCCGTAAACGCCATTTAAAGCATTTAAATTCTTGCTTAACAACCCTAATTCTATTTGCATTTGCTGTGCATTATCTAGAGATGCAGTCATATTAGAAGCCATTCTTCGAGTCGCTTCAGTTTGCTCAGTAGAAGAAGCTATTTGTGCTTCGTACAGACCATTAATGTTTTCAAGTTTCTTAGCAGCTGCAGTAACTTGTTTACTGTATTCGTTAGTACTATCTGCAATATCTGTTACAGAACCAATACCATTAGCCGCTTTATTAACTTTTCGTAAACCTTCCCCTAAGCTCTTGATTAGTTCACCATCTACCTTTGCTTTTTCAAGCATATTATCAAGCTCTCTAATAGGACTCTCTTCACCGTCATTCATCCCTGCTAATTCTGGATAAACTAAAGACCAATCGTACTCTGCGTGTGGTTTTTCGAAAGCAGAAAAGAAGAAGATAATTGCTTCAGTTCCTAAACCAACAATCAACATTTCATCTGCCCACGTCCAGTGTTGTATTTTAAATAAGGCTCCTAAAATTACCACGGCAGCACCTATACCGTATAATTTTGCCATAAAGTTTTTTCCTTTTTTAGATTCTAAAAAGCTCATATCTTTTGAGTTTATATTTTGTAATTATTAATATCCAAAGTTTATAGTCTCAACAACGGCGTAAGTTTTTACGCATCGGAAACCGATATAACATTTAGAAGTATCTTGGTATTCATAATCTTTAGCAGCAACTTGTAAAAAGGCTCCAACATCTTTCCAAGAACCACCTTTCACAACTTTTCTTTTTAACATAGGATGAGCGTTGTCAGCAGCATCGTATGTATAATAAGGATTCATGTCTGAAACAAACATAGAAGCTGTAGATTCAAAAGGAGTAGAAGTCCATTCGGAAACATTTCCAGACATATTATACAAGCCCCAATCGTTTGCCCAATAAGAAACAGACGGAGAAGTAAAAGCATAACCATCTGCAATATAATTACCTCTAATTGGTTTAAAGTTTGCTAAAAAACATCCTTTACTGTTACGAGAGTAAGGCCCTCCCCAAGGATAAATTTGATGCTCTTTATCACCCCTAGCAGCATATTCCCATTCGGCCTCTGTAGGAAGACGAAATTCGGTTTCATACTTTTGTTGGTAATCAGATAATTCGCTTAAACGCATATCTGTTCTCCAATCACAAAATGCATTTGCTTGCTCCCAGTTAACTCCTGTTACAGGATATTCACCATAAGCTGGATGCCAAAAATAAGTATCGAACATTGGTTCGTTAAATGTATAAGAGAAATCGTGCATCCAGGCTAAAGTATCTGGATATACATAAACGTCATTTTTATGAACTAAATCCTGACGAGAAAAACCTTCTCTATAAGTCTTTGTTTCTGGATCAAATCTATTCGATTTTTGCGCAGCAGGAGATTTGTCAACCCAAGAATAATTATGACTCCAAGAGCGAGAATCAAATTCTTTACGACCCATGATTCTTTCCTCTAAAGGAAGATACATTTCTTCCAAGACCATTTGAATTTCTTCGTCTCTATTATCCCAAGTTAAAGGAACATTCCAATTTAGGTATGGATTTTCAAGAAACTCACCATCAGGAGTCTCTTCAATATACTCATAACCTTCTACCATACCTTCAGCAAGTAATGTTCTAGCGATAGAATCACGAACCCAATGAACAAACTGACGGTATTCGTTGTTTGTTATTTCGGTTTGATCCATATGGAAAGCATGCATCGTAACTAACTTTTTTGGAGTTGTATGTGCATAAGGAATGTCACCGTCATTTGCCCCCATTGTAAAGGTTCCTCTTGGAATTAAAACCATTCCATAAGGATCGGATGGGTAAAATTCAGTTAATTCCTGAACACCTACCAATTCACCTCTAGAAGAAGTACCACAGCTACTCAACAAAGCGGCTGCTATTGCACCAATTAAAAGTATTTTTCTCATTTTTGTTGTTTTTCCTACAGTTTACTTTAAAAAATCGAATTCATTAATTGTATCTAATATTCCTATAATGCGTAGGTATTTTACCTCTTGGATGCATTTTAAAGGAGTAGCGTAACAATATTTCATGCGAGCCATTCGATACAGATTTTAAATCTGATATTGTGATATCGTATGCATAGCCAAATTTAAGGTTTTTGTTTATATTATAACCCGTAATTAAAACTACTGCATCATCTAATCTATATGTTATTCCGCCCCAAAGATTATCTCCGTAGGTAGCATTTAAGTTAAAATCAATTTGAGTAGAAACTTGATCTGTTTTAACGTGCATTGAAGGGAGTAAAACAAACTCACTCGTAACTACATTTCTCCAACCTAAAGTTAAATAGTGATGTTTCTTAAAATTAAACGTTCTACTATCTTCGCTATAAGTTGCTGTTGGCTCATTTAAGTGAGTAACAGAATAACCAACATAAAATTCCTTCATTCTATAATACAAACCTAATCCTAAATCTGGTACAACATCATTTTCGCCTGACGCAGGAATTAGTGGATCATTGCCACCTGTTGTTCCGTCTGGAGCTAGCCATTCGCCTTCAACGCCAACATCAATAAAACCAATATTAAGACCAATTCCCAATTCCGATTTTTTAGACAATTTAGTTTGATAAGCATACGAAAAGCTTACACTTCTTGTATATTCGTTACCAACTTTATCGTTAAGTAAACTTACACCAGCACCACCGTGTAAAAAATACACAGGAGCTTCTACACTTACATGTTGAGTAGTTGGTGCACCCTTATCAAAGCCTTGCCATTGACTACGATGTATAGCCAAAGCATTAAATTGATCGTAAGACCCCGAGAAAGCAGGATTTACCGAATATATATTGAACATGTTTAGTGAAAACTGTGGGTCCTGCTGAGCTTTAGCTAAACCACTTAGTAACACAAAAAACAGTACTAAAATCTTTTTCATACAATGCATAATCTGTTCGTTGCACCTAAATTGAGAGGGCTAAAGATAGAAAAAAAATCAAAATCTCATTGATTTGAATCAACAACCTTTTACTACTCGTTAATAAACACATCATATAAGCAAATCTTATGCCAAGTTCTAAAATTTTAACTGACTAGAAAGCCTAGATGAAAGTTCTCCCTGAACGGCTTTATTATAGTCAGTTACAGAACATGGAAGCAATGCTATTTGACCACTATCTGACTCATTTAGATGCTCTACCCACCACCTTACAGACGAGTTACTTTTGTAAAATATTAGATCGGAAAAACCCGCACTTACATGGAATTTCTTGAAGTTATTAGAGTTTAAATCGGGGAAGTCGTCATTTCTCAAGTTTAAGCCCTCAATAAAGTACCAAATTGACTGTGCAAAAACCTTAGCACTTTGGTTATTTTTATCTAATCGTGGATTTAATTCAGAAAGAAGGACACTTTTTAATCCATTACTCATACCTGCATATCTCATGAGTTTGCATAACGTTTCTGCGGTTACTCCGTTAGGGGAAGAATGAATTGTTCCTGGAGCATCAGAAGATTTCACTACTGCCAAATCAATACTTAAATGATCTAAATCTCTTAAATACGGTTCCATCTCTGTAATATCAGCATTAAATTCGCCTAATCTTATTAAGTTAAAATCCATGCTTTTGAGTAAATCGACTTCTACCAAAGAGCATAAATAACTCTGATAAGCGAAGAGCGTATATTTTGATAATAATGAATTTGAAGAGGAGACTAAATTTGACAAAAAAGACCTTGAATGATAATTACCGCCATCTTGAAAATCTAAATAAGCATCTGCTGAAGCAAAACTTAAAGGCATCCCCAAACTACTATGCCCATTAAAAATAGGAGTCACTAAATCGTGACCACCACCAAATACCAACAGCATCTTATTTTCTTTTAAGAAATATTCTATAATTTCCTGAAGTATGAAGTAGGTATCTTCAATGCGATTACCTATTTTCAAATTCCCTAGATCTACTACTTTTAAAGACCAATCGCCTTTGTATAAGTCGTATAATTCTGAACGAATTTCATCGGGTGCAAAAGCACAGGATTCATTCTTTAAAGACAAACGACCTTCTTGAACTCCAATTACAACAAGATCATAAACACTTAGGTCGAGCTCAGTATCCTTTTGATAAAAATCAACAAAAGTGTGTAGCTTGTCATCATCGTGCTCTTTTATATCTAGACTAAAGCTCTCAAAGTAATCGGTTATTTTCATGGCTTAAAGATAAAAAAATTGAATGATGATGAAAATCAATCACCATTGGCTTTATAATTTTTCGTACATTTAAATTCAATAATAGAATTATACATATATCAGATTTAAAATTAAGCTTACATAATAGATACTAAAAAAAAATTACAATGAAATTAATACGAGCTATACTACTTATTTGTAGCATTTCGACTTATGCACAAAATCCCGAAAACTTATTAAACAGAAATATAAACCCAAGCTTACTCAGCAATTTCGATACTTTACTATTCTACACATCAATAAACATAATAGCTACCAGTTTTGGTTTACATGAGAGTGAAATCGGAACGGCATTCAAATTAAAAAAACATCAATTTCAAAGTTCCATCACGCAGTATGGCTACAAAAGCTTCAAGGAGTCTAAGCTTACAATTTCTAGCGTACAAAAATTAAGTAAATCAATAAACATTGGATTAGCACTCAACTACAACCATATATACATTAGCGATAGTCCAAACTACAATGCTATAAGTTTTGACTTAGGGCTGGGAATTAAAAGGGAACGTTTAGAGTTATATGTATTGCTACAGAACCCGTATAATTCATCCTATTTGGAAAACGATATTGAGAGTCGTTTTAGTCTAAACACAAGGTATTACTGGAACGAAAATTTATCATCAGAATTGAACGTTGTAGAATCTCTGCATACAGGGCTAAGCATAAATCATAGAATAACATACAATTACCTCAATACCCTACAATTAGCAATAATACAAGGAGTAAAACCATTTGAATACGGATTTATCCTTGGTTATAAAAAGAAAAAAATTAAGATTTTTAGTCAGTATTATAAATACAGTTTTACCCATTCTACAGGGTTCTTACTTATTTACACACTAGGCGATGCGTAAACTTACATCAATAATAGCTCTGATTTTAGCTTGCAGCTTATACACAAATATAGATGCACAAGATTTTAGTTCACAATTAAATTATATAGAAAGTATAGAGGAGGATTTAAACATTGAAGAACTAATAGATGTGTGGGAATATTACGCACAGAATAAGATAAACCTCAGCAAAAAGGAACAAATAGATTTACTAAGCAACCTATTGCTATTAAGTAGAAATGAAATAGAACTAATTACGATATTTTGTAAAAGCAGAACACTAAATTCAATTTATCAACTTCAAGTGCTAGACCTACAAATCAGTTCACTAAAACGAATTAAACCATTTATAACAAGTAGTTCTAAAGAAATTGAAAGTAAACAACAGCAAAAATCAACATTGTATTTAGGAATTCAATTTCAACACCCTAAAAAGGAAGGGATGTTAAACAACTCCTATATTGGAAGTGCGTATAAAAATCAAATCAGGTATAGAACATCGCTTAACAATAACTGGAAAATTGGTCTTAATATAGAAAAAGACATCGGCGAACCTCTTTGGTATAAAAAAAGTGGCTTAAACAATTTCGCATTTAACCTAATTTACAAAGGAGCCAAGAAACTAAAACAACTAAACATTGGAAAATATGATATTTCTATAGCAGAAGGTTTACTTTTTGGCACAAGCTATCGAATAAATAGCCCCTATTTTCTTTCTTATAATACAAGTACTATTGTAAAGTCTAGTTTGAGCCCTAAAGAGTATAACTACTTTGAAGGTGTAACAGTAAAATGGAAATTAAAAGAACTTACGCTTGATGTATTTTCGTCTATTAGAAAACCAAATGGAACAACAAGTTACGACAAAACAGGTTTATTTAGAACAGACTTAGAAATTAAAAAACACAAAAGACAATCAGAACAATTGATTGGAGTTCATATTTTAAAAGACCAAAAGCAAAACAGGTTTACTTGGGCTGGAATTCTCTATAAATCAGACTTACTCGAAAAGAGGATTAGTTTGCTACAAAGTTATTATTTTATGAAAAGTTACTATAATATTCAAATTTCAGCAGAATTGGCTAATCAAAATTTTAAAGTGTGGGCGGGTTTAATAAAACTAAATATTAGCATTGGAAAATCAAGTTTTATTACCATTCAATGTAGAAATAGAAATGCTAAAATGCTAAACGAATTTAATGCTGATTACAGTAGTTATAGCAATGGGTATGAAAAAGGAATTTACACTGCTTTCCAACATCAACTTAATCGTAATTGGAAGCTGAGGTTTGCTGTAGATTATTTTAAAGCTAACCAGCAACAAAAAACAAGTCCCCACTATCCCGAAGGAAACAAAATATTTAATGAACTATCGAGAACAACCGATGATGATAGATTTGTGATTCAATACCAATTCAAGCAAATTAAAGAAAGTAATAACATACAAAAGTTTAGACTTTATTACCAGCAAGAAA
>DKGK01000048.1:0-12796 GCA_002453265.1 Flavobacteriales bacterium UBA6772
TTTTTTTTTGGTTTGGAGATTTTTGAAAGAAATCAATCAAGTAGAATATGAGCTTGAAACTATAAAAATTTATTCGATGATTTTTAGTACGTTTGGTAACTTAAAAACATTTATAAAACATTAACCTTAGCGATTATATTAAAAATTAATATATAACTGTAGGATCAACAAGCTAAAAGACAAAGGATTTTTTGATGTCAGATTCAAGAGACAATAAATACCTAATGAACCATGTAATTAATATTGAAGCTTACAATAGAACCTTAGATGTTTTATTATTAAGCGATTAAAAAACAACACCTACCAATATGAAAGAAAACTATATAATATGGCTAAAAAGCAAGTATAACGGGAAAAATGGTACAATCAGCTCGTATACTAAAGCTCTTGAAAATTTATCTACTAGTATAAAATACAATATTTTTGAAAACACAAACTTACTTGTATTAGATAAGTTATACAAAGACTTACTGCAGAACCAGAAAGATAAAAACGGAATCTATTTCAATAAAGACTCATCTTCATATGGGGAAAAGGGGTTCTACTCTGCATCTTTAAGAACTTACATAGATTTTCTAAAATCGAACAATAGCCCAAAGAACACAATAGAACTAAACATTAATCACCTTCAAACATCCTATATTCAATCAGGATTAACTTATACGAATGAGCTAATCACAAGATACATTTCCTCATTGGTAACAAAGCCCTTTGTATTATTAAGTGGGTTGTCAGGTTCTGGAAAAACGATGCTATCATTAAGTTTTTCGAAATGGATATGTGCCAATAAAACACAATATTGTATAGTCCCCGTTGGAGCCGATTGGACAAATAGAGAGCCATTATTGGGTTATGTAAATGCATTAAGCAATGAAGAATATATAAAACCTGAAAATGGTGCTTTAGAATTATTAATAAACGCGAATAAAGAAGAGAACCAAAACAAACCCTACTTCTTGATTTTAGATGAAATGAACTTGAGTCATGTAGAACGCTATTTTGCGGACTTTTTAAGTATAATGGAATCTAAGGATAAATTTAAACTGCATTCTGATACAGTCAATGAAAAATCAGGTGTACCTCATGAATTGGATTGGCCAAAAAACCTATTTGTAGTAGGTACTGTCAATATAGATGAGACTACATATATGTTTAGTCCCAAAGTGTTAGACAGAGCAAATGTTATAGAATTTAGAGTGAATGAAAGCGAGATTGAAAGCTTTTTAAATAATCCTAACGAAATTGACTTTACACAATTAGAAACGAATGGAGCTAGTATGGAAGCAAGTTTTGTTCAAATGGCTAAAAACAAAGAATTTGAAGCTGTAAATACTGATAACTTAAACAAAACACTCGTTAAATTCTTTGCTGAACTTAAAAAGACGGGAGCAGAATTTGGTTACCGTACAGGTATGGAAATTCATAGGTTGTACAATCAAATATCTACTGTTAATACTGACATCTCTGAAAATGATAAAATTGATATTGCTGTAATACAAAAATTACTACCTAAGCTACATGGTTCTAGACGTAAATTACATCCTATTTTAGAAGTTTTAGCAACACTTTGTGTTAAAGCAACTGTTGATGTGAAAAAAGACTTTTTGGAAAATAAAGAAGAACTCATTTTTAAAGAAAATACTGATGTACTTTATCCTTTGTCGCTAGAAAAAATCACAAGAATGTACAAAGGGGCTATTGATAATGGTTTTGCCAGTTATGCTGAAGCTTAAACTATGGAACAAAAACAATCCATAGAAATAGATCTATCACATATTGCAGATAAGCTTGTTCTTTTTGTTGATGCAAAAAATAGTGATGACATTGAAATTGATATAGAGAACAAATACAGTAACGAACCACAATTCCAATTAAAAGAAGGTCGTTTTTATGATTATGAGTTTTCGGACAAAAATTATCGTTTAACTTGTAGTGACCAGAAAAACATTGTTCAAAAAAGAAAAAGGAATGAACATGAAGGTCGAATTTCTCCCAATATTTTTGTGGGAACTTTATCACTTGAAATTTTTAATGTTAATGCTATTGAAAAAAAATGGGAACAAAAACTAGAGGTTCAATCTACTAAAACAAGTTATAGAGAGGATTATCAGTACATGTTAAATTCTATTACAGAAAAATGTACCGATTTAATATTACAAGCCAATTCGCCAGTTAGTCATTCTTTTGAAACAGACTTTAATGCAGACAATGAAACGTTATACCAACGTTTTGCTTTTGTAAAATCTATTATCAACTCAGAAGAGTTTGAAGATGCTATACAACGGATTGTAAGCACTCCTACTACAAAGTGGATTGAGGAAGCGGAACAAACAGATGTAAGAAGAATAAAACGATTTAGAAATAATGAAATTAAGCAACTCATTAATACTAACAACCGAATTAAATTATCGAAGAATCATCCTTTACATTCGAAACTAACATCTGTTGCAACAAAAATTAATTCGTATAAGAAAAAGGAAAGTGTAGATACTTCTGAAAATCGTTTTATAAAACATGCTTTAGAAACTTTTTCGAAATTCTGTATGGATATTGGAAACCATCCTAATGCAGGAGAACGATTGCAATATGAAGCGAATGAAGTAACTGAAAAGTTAGAGAACCATCTACAACATACTATTTTTAAAGAAATAGCTCGTCCAACTACCCTAAAACTAAATAGCCCTACCCTTCAGAAAAAAGAAGGTTATAGAGAAATTTTAAAGGTTTGGTTAAAATTTGATTTGGCAGCAAAATTAGTTTGGGATGGCGGAGAAGATGTTTATAGTGGCGGCAAAAAAGACATTGCCACCTTATACGAATATTGGTTGTTTTTCAAACTTTTAGATGTTTTAAAATCTATATTTGAAATAGCACCAAAAGAATTAGAAAAGCTAATTACACCTAGTTCAAACGAGTTAAGTTTACAATTAAAACAAGGGAAGTTTACGGCTTTAAATGGAACATATACCAAGGGAAATAGAGATTTAAACATTCGCTTTAACTACAACAGAAGTTTTGTTGGTAATAAAGATATATCGAAAGCTGGAAGTTGGACAACAACTCTAAGGCCTGATTATACTTTATCTATTTGGCCAACAAACCTGAAAGAAACGCAAGCAGAAGAAAAAGAACAGATTGTTCATATACATTTTGACGCTAAATATAAAATAGCAAATATTAATCAGATTCTCGAGAACAAACAAGACGATGAATTAAATGATGAAAAGAAGGATAATTTAAAAGGCATCTATAAAAATGCAGATTTATTAAAAATGCACGCTTACAAAGATGCAATTAGAAGAACAAGTGGTGCTTACGTTCTTTATCCTGGAGATACAAACAAAAAATTAAAAGGATTTCATGAAGTTTTACCTGGTTTAGGAGCATTCCCAATAAAACCATCCGAAAATACCAATGAAACAATTCATATAGAAATCTTTTTAGAAGAGATATTAGAACACTTCTTAAATAACGCTTCGCAACGAGAGAATATTTCTGCAAAAGCATATAAAATTCATAAAAACATCAACCCAAACATCATTAAAGAAACAATCCCTGAATACATTAATGGCGAAAAATTAATCCCTGATGAAACTTATGTTTTGGTTGGCTTTTATAACGATTTAAAACAATACGATTGGATTAATGATAAAAAGAAGTACAATTTTAGAATGGGATCAGGAAATGGTTCTTTAATTTTAGATACCGAAACTGTTTCGGCAAAATACCTTCTTTTACATACACACAAAGATGAAACTTCAAGTGAATTGTGGAAAATTGTAAGTAAGGGTCCTAGAGTATATTCTAAAGAAAACTTAATCAAAAAAGGATATGATTCTCCCTCGCAAGATTACTATTTAGTAATTGACCTAGAAAGAATTAAAGATTCTGATTTTATTAATACAAATTGGCTGTTTAAACAACTCTCTAATTATAAAGAAGGACATGCAACTGCAAAACCATATACAAGTACTCTAACGGAATTAATGTCAGTAATTAAAGACGATTAAGCTCCATAAAAAAAATCATTCTCTATAAAAAGAAAAACTAAGGAAGATAATAACTTCCAAGACGAAACAGTTTGGCTAAGGCAAAATTGTTAGCTAACAAGTCGCTAAAATGAATTACATTTAGACCACTAAAAACTCCAACATGAAAAACATACTGAAAAATATTACAGTCTTTATTGTAGGAGTCTTTATAGGTGGTTTGGTAAATATGGGAATCATTATGATTAGCGATTCTGTTATTGCATTACCCAAAGGAATAGACCCAAGTGATATGGATAGTTTGATCGATAACTTTCATCTATTTGAACCTATAAACTTCTTAATGCCATTTTTAGCACATGCTCTGGGTACATTAGTTGGTGCATTTATAGCAGCAAAAATTGCAGCTACTTATAAATTACAGTTTGCATTAAGTATAGGGATTCTCTTTCTCTTGGGAGGAATACAAATGGCAAATATATTGCCTGCTCCAAATTGGTTTAATATTGCCGATCTAGGTTTTGCCTATATTCCAATGGCATATTTAGGGTATCGACTAGCAAAGTAACATGTCTATAAAAAAAGAATTTCTTTAATATCAAAATCTTGTTTTTCGCCATTTGGCAGCTCCATTAGTAAACGACCACTTCTTAAAACGTCAATTATTGTAGCTGTAAATTCCATTTTTTGAGAACGAAAGGAATGAGTTTCATTATAGCGATACATGGAATTTAGGTAAGACTGTTTTAGATGCTGGTATTTACTAGCTCTTAGTTGTAAGTATCGACCTTCAATAGTTTCGCATAAACGTTCGAGAACTTTATCTACAGGAAACTGAACACCCAAAATTTGCTTTAAAGAAATGGCATTAGGTAGGTTTACAAAACTCTTTTGGTTCACATTTAAGCCAATTCCAACCACTGCATTTTGGTAAGAAGACTTATTCATTTGGTTTTCTATAAGAACACCAGCAACTTTTTTGTCTTCGAAATAAATATCATTTGGCCATTTAATTTTAAATCCCGGACGTAATTCATTTAAACAATCGTGCAATGCTAAAGCAATACAAATACTTAAATCGTAAGCATTAGCTATGAGTAAAAACGTAGGTTTTAACAGTACACTAAATGTTAGAGAACTCGTCTGTTCTGCAGTCCATACAGTACCTCGCTGACCTTTACCTTGAGTTTGATGCTTTGCAAAAACAACAGTTCCTTCTGGAAAATGCTGTACAGACAGACGCTCCATCAACCACGAATTTGTAGAGGGGAGTTCATCAAATTTTAAATAATTTTTACCAATAAAAAGTGTTTCCATAATACGGGAATAAAGATACAAAAAGACTTAACGTACCTTAACTCAATTTAAGCAGATTATTAGAATTATAATCCGCTTAAAAGCATTATTTTTGCAACCTAATTAGGAACATTCGAATGAAAGAAGATAGAAGTTTGAAAATAAAAGCCCTTGTAGATGTAATTGTAAGGGGAATGCAGGAAAAGAAAGCGGAAAACATTACAGTTATAGACCTGAGAACCATAGATGCATCTGTATGTGATTTTTTTGTGATAAGTAATGCAAATTCAAACACTCAAGTAAATGCAATAGCAGATTCTGTACAAAAGGAAACACTAGAAACATTAAACGATAAAGCTTGGCGTAAGGAAGGAACCGAAACTTCGGAATGGGTATTGATGGATTACGTAAATGTAGTCGCTCATATTTTTCAAACCCCAGTAAGAGATTTTTATGCTTTAGAAGAATTATGGGGAGATGCTAAAATCACCTCAATAGAATCAGAATATTAGATGGCAAAAAAGAAAACCGCTACAAAACCCACAGCTAAAGCTAAGGGCAAAAAGCCTACACAAAAGAAAAACAAAAGTCAAATGCCTAAATTCAATTTGTATTGGATTTATGGTATTGTCGCTTTCTTCATGATTTCTATGCTTTTCACCAACGAAATGGGTGCATTGAGTAAGGAAACCAACAGACAAACCTTAATTCAGGAGTACATAAAGAATAAGGATGTTGAGAAGATTGAAATTATACAAAATAAAAATGTAGCCAATGTTTTCATTAAGGAATCTTCATTGTCGGAACACCGTCATGAAGGAGTAAGTGAGCCTCTTTTTGGGGAAGGATTAAACAAAGGACCTCATTATTTTATTAAAATTGGTACTTCTGAAGTTTTTGAAACTAAAGTTGAAGAAGCACAAGAACTATTTCGTTTTACTGAAAGTGAAAGAGTTCAAATATTTTACAATAACGAGCAAAGTCTTTGGGATAGCGTTTGGTCTTGGTTACCATTTATTTTCTTAATTGGTGTTTGGTTGTTTTTCATGCGTCGCATGAGTGGTGGCGGAGCTTCTGGTGGTCCTGGATCACAGATTTTTAATATTGGAAAATCGCAAGCTCAATTATACGATAAAGACACCGAAATAAAAACAACATTCGATGATGTTGCTGGATTAGAAGGTGCAAAAGAAGAAGTTCAAGAAATTGTTGATTTCCTTAAAAGCCCAGAAAAATATACTAAACTAGGTGGTAAAATCCCTAAAGGAGCTTTATTAGTAGGCCCTCCAGGAACAGGAAAAACTCTTTTAGCTAAAGCTGTTGCAGGTGAAGCTCAGGTGCCTTTTTTCTCTCTTTCTGGTTCAGACTTCGTTGAGATGTTTGTTGGTGTTGGAGCGTCAAGAGTACGTGACTTATTTAAAAAAGCAAAGGAAAAGTCGCCTGCTATTATTTTTATTGATGAGATAGATGCTATTGGTAGAGCTCGTGGTAAAAATCAAATGACTGGTTCTAACGATGAACGTGAAAATACGCTTAACCAATTACTTACCGAGATGGATGGATTTGGCACCAACGATCACGTTATTGTTATTGCTGCTACAAACCGTGCAGATGTATTGGATAGAGCTTTAGTACGTGCAGGTCGTTTTGACCGTCAGATTTATGTTGATTTACCAGAGCTTACAGAACGTAAGGAGATTTTTGAAGTACACCTTGCCCCTCTGAAGACAAACAAAGATTTAGATATAGATTTCTTAGCGAAGCAAACTCCAGGTTTTTCTGGTGCAGACATCGCTAATATGTGTAACGAAGCAGCATTAATTGCCGCTCGTAAGGATAAGAATTTTGTAGAAAAACAAGATTTCTTAGATGCTGTAGATCGTATTATAGGTGGTTTAGAAAAGAAGAATAAAATTATTTCTAAACAAGAGCGAGAAGTTATTGCATTCCACGAAGCAGGACATGCTACCGTAAGTTGGATGCTAGAACATGCAGCTCCACTTGTAAAGGTAACCATTGTTCCTAGAGGTAAGTCTTTAGGTGCAGCTTGGTATTTACCAGACGAACGTCAGATAACAACTCGTGATCAAATGATGGACGAAATGTGTGCCGCTTTAGGTGGTAGAGCAGCCGAGAAAATTATATTTGGTAAAGTTTCTACCGGAGCTTTAAGCGATTTGGAAAAAGTTACCCGTCAGGCAACTTCTATGGTTACTGTTTATGGATTAAGTGAGAAAATTGGAAATATATCCTATTACGATTCTTCAGGTCAGAACTCTAACTTTAACAAACCTTATAGCGAACAAACAGCTCGTACTATAGACGAGGAGGTTAGAGCACTTACAGAAGAAGCTTACTCAAGAGCTATTCAAGTTTTAGAGGAAAACAAAGAATCTCTTACTAAATTAGCAGAAGAATTACTTACCAAAGAAGTAATCTTTAGAGAGAACTTAGAGACTATTTTTGGAAAAAGACCTTGGGACAAGGACGAAACTGTTACTTTAAATCCTAGTTCTACATTTTCTGAAAAGGAAACAACAGTTACTACGACAGAAGAGAAAAATAATGAAGATAAATCTGTTTAAGAAAATCTTAACGAAGGTATTCCCTTCTTTTGGCGAGATAACAACAAAGTTGAGTAGTGAAGAATCGGAACAAAAAGAAATTTGTGCTCCAGATGATTGCGACCCTTCTGATGTTGTTTTTGCCAAAGCATTCACAAATGAAGGAGGAAAGTTCTTTTACTGTGATGATATGGAGGATTTTTACTTGATGTTTAAACAACTTCTCACAGAAAACAAGTGGAAACAGTCTTATTGCAGTAACGATGAGCTTAAAAACTCTTTAAAACCTACCGAGCTAGAATTTGAATCGGATTTTAGAAAAGCAGATTCAAGTATTAGTAACTGTGAGTTTTTAATTGCGTGTAAGGGTTCAGTTATGGTTTCTGCTGCACAAACTAAAGGATTAAAAGTTGACCAACTGCCCGAGATTTTAGTAATCGTAGCCTATACATCTCAAATTGTAATTGACCTGAACGAAGGATTACAAGGATTGCAAAAGAAATACGGAAGAAATAGACCTTCTAATGTAACCTCTATCCGAACTAAGCAATCTGTTACTACAGGAAATATAAAAAAAGCTAAAGATTTATACGTTTTCTTAATTGAAGATTATAAAGATCCCAGATGAACAATTTAACTCAAAGGATACTGACAGGAACAGTATATACAGCTCTAATGCTATTTGCAGTAACCAAGCCTTTATATATAGGTTTATTACTACTAATTGTAGCAGTGACAGGTACTTTTGAGTTGAAAAAATTAGTAGAAAAACAAGGCCTTCACTTTGACCTGTACCCTACTATTGGATTAGGAATTCTTAGTTATGCTAGTATTTTATACCCTAAAATTAATGGTCTTTTTTACTTTGCTATTTTCGTCTACTTTATTAGTCAATTGTATAGGCCTACAAAAAATGCTTTGCAATTATTAGGTGGTAGTCTAATAGGTATTGTCTATATATATATTCCACTAAGCTTACTAATTCCTATAGGCTTACAAAGTGGTAATTACGAATATAAAACACTTTTTGGATTACTAATTCTCATATGGTCTTCGGATAGTTGGGCTTATGTATCGGGAAGAATATTTGGGAAAAGAAAACTATTTGAACGTCTATCTCCTAATAAAACATGGGAAGGTTTATGGGGATCAGTAATTCTTACCTCAGCTACAGGATACATTCTATCGCTTACAGGATTTGGATTAAGCAGTTTAGTATGGATAGTACTTGGAGTAACTACGGTGTTTGTTGCAACAGCAGGCGACTTATTTCAGTCTCTGTTAAAACGCACTTCTAACATAAAAGATACTGGTAATATACTCCCTGGGCATGGAGGAATACTCGATAGGTTTGATTCGATTTTATTCTGTTTACCTGCATATTACATTTACTTTTACCACATCAACCCAATATTAAATTAAACCATTTACAATGTTTCATAAAGAAGGATTTACAATAATTAGGAATACATTAACTGCTCTAATTGCTCTTAATGTAACTACTTGGTATTTTGTAGGTGAATTTAACTGGATAGTTTACCTACTCATTTTTGCATCTGTAGTTTTTTCCATTTTGGTTCTACAATTTTTTAGAAATCCAAAAAGGAATACGGTATTAAATCCCAATCATATTATAGCTCCTGCTGATGGTAAAGTAGTTGTAATTGAAGAAATTGTAGAACACGAATTCTTTAAAGATAAAAGAATACAAGTATCTATTTTTATGTCGCCATTAAATGTACATGTTAACAGATACCCTATTTCGGGAGCAGTAAAATATGCAAAATACCACCCAGGTAAATTTTTGGTTGCTTGGCATCCTAAGTCTTCTATTGAAAATGAAAGAACAACGATTGTTGTAGAAAACAAAACAACTGGTCCAATTTTATTTAGACAAGTAGCTGGTGCGGTAGCTAGAAGAATCGTTATGTACTCTAAAGCAGAAGATATAGCGGTGCAAGGAAAAGATATGGGCTTTATAAAATTTGGCTCTCGTATAGATTTATTCCTACCCTTAGACGCTAAGATAAATGCAAATATAAACGATGTTGTAAAAGGTGGTGAAACTGTTATTGCTACTTGCTAAAACAACCTTAATAATTCTTTTAAGTGGGCTATTTCATAGCACACTTTTTTGTGTTGAACAATTTTATCTGGATTAAAATGTACTGCTTTAATTCCTAGTTTTTCAGCGCCCAAACAATCAACCTCAAAATTATCTCCAATCATAATACTTTCAGATGCTTTAGCACCAGAAACACTTAAAGCATATTCAAATATTTGTGAATGCGGTTTTGTTACACCTGCTTTTTCAGATGTAATAATTTGATCAAAATACTGATTCAAATTAGAGGATTCCATCTTTATGGACTGTACTTCTTCGAAACCATTTGTGATGATATGTAATTGATACCTAGACTTTAAATCGGTCAAAACTTCATGACAAGAATCAAAAAGATTCGATTTATAAGGACCTCTGCGAACATATTCATTTCCTAATCTTACTGCTAAATCATTATTCTGAACATCGAAAAATTGAAATGTATTTACAAACCTTACTGTTCGTAATGAATCTTTTGTAATTTTCTTATTTCTATATAAATCCCATAAGTGTTCATTTACCTTAATGTATGTATTGTAGAATTCTGAAAAAGAAGGAAAACAATCCTCTAAATTCAATTCTAGATATAGTTCAGATAAAGTCTCTAATGCATTTTTATTGAAGTCCCACAGAGTGTGGTCAAGATCGAAGAAAAGATGTTTAATTTTCATTAGAATAAAAATAAAAAGGTGGATATACTAATGGACCAAAATATAACGGCGAAACACATAATTGCTAAAGTCGAATTCGGTTTTTTATGAAAAAATCGAGCCGCTAAAAATGAACCAACAGGTATAGAAATTAAAATAGGTGAAAATAAGGCTATACCAAACAACCCGTAATCACGAATTAGGATAACATAGAATTTATTTTTTTTGGTAAATATTTTCTTTTTCCTAATTACAGGATTAAAATAATTGGGGAAAAAGAGAACTATTCTAGCTCCTAGCTTAAAGAAAAGAAGAATTCCTAAACAACCACCTATACTACTTACTAAAATAGTTTGTAAGTAAGTAAACCCAAAGGATTTTGCCAATATTGGTCCTGCAAAAAACTTTAATGCACTTACAAAAAAAACACTTATTATTTCATACCAGGCATTCATAGACAACTGTATTAAATTTATTTAAACAAGCTCAAAAATAGAGGTAATCTATTAATCTTCAAATTTTGATACGGATTATTTACAGCACCAAAACTTTTATAAAACCGAGCTAAATTAAAATCGTTTGAACCTTCAAAATCAAATACTAAGCCACTATTAGCCGATTCTTGAATAAATGAATCAATTAAAAATGGCATCGCCAATTTTTGCTTTCCTTCAAGGCTATTTCCTGTAAACAGTAAAATTATACGATTGGGACTAAACAATAAAAACATTCCAGCAACAGCTCTATTACCCTCATCGTAAGCCATCCATACTTGCCCAGAATTCTTATGAATTGAAACATGCATTAAGGTTTCTAAATTTTGGTAATCTGATTCAGAAAAATGACTTATTGTCTTGCCTTTATCATTTCTAAACAATTTGACTAAAGCTGTAGGAGAATCGTTTTTGAAAAGTTGTAAAGTACTGCTGTTTGCCTTTTTTAAATTTCTTTTTAAGTTTTTAGAATATAATTTAGATTGCTCCTCGTAAGTTTTATCTAAATTAAGGACAAAATTAGTATTGGAACTTAATGTAGCACCTTCAAAATCGTCTAAGATTGAATTAAAGTTCATGTTTAACTCAATAAACTTGTATTCTTTGGGTATGGATTTTACAAAATCGTTTAGCCTATTTAATCCAGAAATGGTTTTAGAAAACAAGCCCAATTGCTGTACCCAAAATGGGGTACTGGAGTAGGTAATCGTAAATTTTACTTTTTTGGGTAATGGGAAAACTGCCTCATAATCATTAAGCACTAAAGCATCCCATTCTTTTGCCACAATGTCTAAATACCATGAAAAAGCATAAGGCATACAATTTACAGATTGCCGAATACAAACATCCCATTTCTCTGTGTCTACCTTGTTATGTGTTACAAATCTGATCATTTAAAAGCTTGCTCAATGGTGAATTCATAAACTTGTTTCCAATCATGCCAGTGTCTATTGTCGCTTACAGTTTCGTTATGCCATAAGCTAATAAAAGTACCATTTACTTTTTTTACGCTATCCATCAACTCTTTAACTAAATATTGAGCGTCATCTACAGGTAGCTCCAAATATTCATTTAAAGTTCCATCCATTACAGCAAAAGGATGTAATAAGAGTTGAGTTTGTGTTTCCATATCCAAGTCATAGAAATAGAATGGCAAAGAAGTTCCTGCCCTAAATCCTACTTGAGATGCATAGCCCATAGTATAGTCTTCTTTAATTCCTAAATCTATTAATCGCCTATAAGTAGTCGGTAAATCTAGTTTTAAAAAGTGTTGTCTGCTCCGTGTAACTTCTCTCTTTGTAATCGTTTCTAAACGTTTTATTTCTTTTGCTAGTTTTTCGGAATTAGTATTAGACGCCCAAGATGGGTGAATACCAACCTGAGTATAATCTGCCATAGACTTGACTAATGACTGAAACTTTTTACTGGTTACCGGAATGTTTTTATCATTATGTCCGTAATCGGCTAATAAGAAAAAGTAAATAGATTTAAACTTGTACTTAAGCTGTAAATCTAATAAATAGTCAAAAGTATCGTAAGGATCTTTTGTTTTACCAAGTACTACTTTTAGGCGTTGAGCTAATCCCTCGAAATCTAAATTCACAATTGAGCGTATAGAAGCTGCAAGATTCCTAACGACTCCTTTTTCTAAATAACAGTAAGCATTGTCAACATCAATCGTATTTACAAAAGTAAATTCTCT
>DKGK01000048.1:13205-18746 GCA_002453265.1 Flavobacteriales bacterium UBA6772
TTTTAAGGAATCCGTTTGTATATGCGATACTTTCTTTTGCAGGAAATCGGTGAAACCGATCTTTTATATGTGGTAAGTATTCTTCGTACCTACTCAGTAAATAAAAGGAACAAGCAAAAATATCGTAAGGTAATGCCGAACTATCGGGCTGCTCAAAAAAGACCTTCTGTCCATTATTAGACTTTACATTTATAGTATAATCATGAATTCCTTTTTCGAAAAGTAGATCGTGAGAACTAAAAAACAATTCACTGCCTAGCGGATTTTTAGTATATGATATTTTCACACCTTCAAAAGCAATGAATGCATCTACCTTATTGGTTACCCGAACATCTATACCTAAGAATTGCTTAAACAGCATTTCTAGTGTGTACAATAACCGAGAGCTTGTTTTATGAGAGTAAACTAGTATCATTTTAGGTCATTAATTATTTTTTGGCAAATAAATTGGGCACTATTCCCATCGCCAAACAATTTAGGGTATTTAATGTTTTTAGCTCTAAATAATTCAAATTCTTCAACTAAAGAATGATTTTCATTATTTATAAGTACAGCAGCACCTTGATTCACTATTTCTACCCATTCTGTTTCAGAACGAATTATCAAGCTTGGTTTCTCAAAAAAGTAAGCTTCTTTTTGTACGCCACCCGAATCGGTTAATACCATCTCGCAATTCATCTCTAAACTTATCATATTTAAAAAAGAAGTTGGTTCAATAATTTTAAGTAATGGATTAGAACAAAATGCATTTAAGTCTTGGCTACTCAAATGCGTTTTTAAAGCTTTTTTAGTACGAGGATGAACTGGGAAAATTACTGTTAATTGGTGTTTTTCTATAAGTTCTAAAACCATACTACAAATAAATCGCAAGCGTTCAGGATTATCGGTATTATAAGGTCGGTGCATCGTAAATAGCAAAAACTCATTTTTTACTAAATTGTATTTTGTAAGTATAGAGTCATCAACTTGTTTCGAAAAAAACAAAGAGTTGTCGTACATAATATCTCCGCATTCATAAACTTTGGGTTTATCCATAGAGCATTTATCTAGAGAATGTACAATCGATTCTTTCGTTAAATTTGCAATGGCTGTTTTGGTAGGACAAAATAACAAAGACGAACAGTGATCCGTTAGAACTCTATTTATTTCTTCGGGCATAGCTTTATTAAAAGAGCGTAAACCTGCCTCGATATGTATTACAGGAATATGCTTTTTTGACGCTGCCAATGCACCTGCTAAAGTAGTATTGGTGTCGCCGTAAACTAAAACGGCATTCGGATTTTCCAAGTCAATTACCGCTTCTAAATTATGTAGTATTTCTGCTGTTTGGGAAGAATGTGCTGATGTAGTTAAATTAAAAGTATGCTTTGGTTTTGGTATCGATAATTCTTCAAAAAATTGGGCAGACATATTTGCGTCGTAATGCTGACCACTGTGAACAATTACTTCTTCTAGTTCTTTAAAAAAAGATGTTTTTATTGCACGACTAATTGCTGCAGCTTTAATAAATTGTGGACGCGCTCCTATGAGCGTAAGTATTTTTAACATTTACTGCCTTTTTCACAAATATAACGAAAAGCATTAGATCCTACCTTCGTCGGCAAAACTAAAATAAGATTGATCGGTAACAATTATATGATCGAGTAATTGGATGTCCATTAACTTTGCTGCAACTTTAATTTTTTCAGTTATTTTACTATCGGCATCGCTAGCTCGTAGTGTTCCGGAAGGATGATTGTGACACAAAATTAAACCGGTTGAGTTTAGTTCTAAAGCTTTTTTCAGTAATACTCTAATATCAACAACGGTCGCAGTCATTCCTCCTTGACTAATATTAAGTTTCGCCAGAACCTTATTTGCATTATTTAAATAAATGACCCAGAACTGCTCAACATCTAAATCTTCTAATAAAGGTTTCATTAAATCGAAGGCATCTTTACTCGACGATACATCTACTCTATCTTCCGCCTCACTCAATCTTCGTCTTCTCCCTAGCTCCAAAGCCGCCATAAGTGTTATTGCTTTAGTATTTCCAATTCCTTTTACAGTAATAAAATCTTTCAATTTCATTTTGGCTAAAGCCGATAAATTATCGTTTACAAGCAGAAGAATTTCTCGAGCAACAACCAAAGCAGATCTGTCTGGAGTACCCGATCGTATTAGAATAGCGATTAATTCGGTATCGCTAATATTCTCTTGTCCTTTTTGAATAAATTTTTCACGTGGACGGTCATTTACCGACCAGGATTTAATAGCATTTTTATACATAATTTATTATTTTATTACAAATCTAAATATACGAAAAAAAGCCCTCCCAATGGGAAGGCTTTTTTAAATTATAAAACTCTATTAGTTAAAGAGCCGCAATTTTCTTAGCTAACTTAGACTTTAAGTTGGCCGCTTTGTTTTTGTGAATTGTACCACGTTTTGCTAATTTATCAATCTTAGCGACTAAACTAGGCATAGCTGCTTCTGCAGTTGCTTTGTCTTCTTCCAAACGTAAATCTTTTAAAGAGTTACGCATTGTTTTGTGATAATACTTATTGTTAAGAGCCTTCGGTTTATCTGAACGAATTCTTCTTAATGTTGATTTATGATTAGCCATAATCTTCTACTTAGCTGTTACAATTTTTTTTTATAGTAGTCCGTAGGGGAATCGAACCCCTGTTGCATGGATGAAAACCATGAGTCCTAACCCCTAGACGAACGGACCGTGATCCTTTTAAGGGCTGCAAATTTAACAAGAAATTTTTAACCCACCAAGAATTTATAATAAAAGAACGTTTCTTTTGTAGTCCGTAGGGGAATCGAACCCCTGTTGCATGGATGAAAACCATGAGTCCTAACCCCTAGACGAACGGACCGTAGCAAAGCTTTTTGCTTTAGCGAGTGCAAATGTAATAAAATTATGTTTCCATGAAAAGCTAAACACAAAAAAAAACTTTATTTTTTAGCACTATTTTACTCGAAAAGAAAACGAGGATATTAAGATGCTCGCTCTCTATTACTTAGTACGCTTTTGCAAATAACACACGCTTATTTGATGGAGCTCCAGTAAGTATGCACTTACCTTCTTCTGCTTTAGCATCTAAAGGAATACATCTAATAGTAGCTTTAGTTAAATTCTTTATCTTCTCCTCTGTTTCCGAAGTGCCATCCCAGTGACAAGACAAAAAGCCCGTTTTAGTATCTAAAAACTCTTTAAAGCTTTCAAAATCGTTTACCTCTGTTATATGCTCGTCTCTATAAGTAAGTGCCTTATTAAACAGATTTTCTTGAATTTCTTCTAAAAGAGCTGGAACTGCTATTTCCACATCTTCCATTGCTATAAATTGCTTTTGTAAAAGATCTCTACGAGCAACCTCTACAGTTCCATTTTCGAGGTCTTTAGGTCCAATAGCAATACGAACTGGAACACCTTTCATTTCGTATTCGTTAAACTTCCATCCAGGCTTAAAACTTGTACGATTGTCGTATTTCACACTCACACCTTTAGCTCTAAGAGCTTTCATTAATTCGTTGGCTTTTTGGTTAATTTGCTCCAATTGTTCATCATTGCGATGAATAGGTACAATTACAACTTGCCAAGGGGCTAAATTTGGAGGTAAAACCAATCCTTTATCATCAGAGTGGGTCATCACTAAAGCACCCATTAAGCGAGTAGAAACGCCCCAAGAGGTAGCCCAAACATATTCTTGCTTACCTTCTTTAGGTTGAAACTTAACATCGAATGCTTTTGCGAAATTCTGTCCTAAGAAATGAGAAGTTCCCGCTTGCAATGCTTTTCCATCTTGCATCAATGCCTCGATACAATAGGTTTCTAAAGCTCCTGCAAAACGCTCAGATTCTGACTTAACGCCTTTAATTACTGGCATTGCCATAAAATTTTGAGCAAAATCAGCATATACATTACACATAAGCTCAGCTTCTACTAAGGCTTCTGCTTTTGTAGCATGTGCCGTATGCCCTTCTTGCCATAAGAACTCAGCTGTTCTTAAAAACAATCGAGTTCTCATTTCCCAACGAACAACATTTGCCCACTGATTTATAAGTAAAGGTAAATCTCTATAAGACTGAATCCATTTTCTGTAAGTGTCCCAAATAATGGTTTCCGAAGTAGGACGAACAATAAGTTCCTCCTCTAATTTAGCGTCCGGATCTACAATAACCCCTTTACCATTTGGATCGTTTTTTAAACGATAATGTGTTACTACCGCACATTCTTTAGCGAAACCATCTACATGAGAGGCTTCTTTACTAAAATATGATTTTGGAATAAACATTGGGAAATAGGCATTTACGTGTCCTGTTTCTTTGAACTTCTTATCGAGTTCGGCTTGCATTTTTTCCCAAATTGCGTAACCATAGGGCTTTATAACCATACAACCACGCACGCCAGAGTTTTCTGCCAAATCTGCCATTACGACTAATTCGTTATACCATTTGGAATAATCTTCCGTTCTAGTAGTGAGTTTCTTTGCCATTTTTTATCTAAAGAGATTGGAATAATATTTGCTAACTTAGCTTAATAATTAAGCATTGCAAATCTATGAAATAAAGGTTTACAATAAATTTCTTTAGAACTAAATCCAAACATACATTTGTTTAACCAATACAGGAGGACTGAATTATGAAAACTATACTAAACATAACCGCATTGAGCTTCATTTTCTGCTCCTTAATTTTAAATGCTCAAGATAATCAGAAGTGGTATGCCGACGACATCTACTACAGTTCTAACGAAAAGGATGTAAATTACCTTGAAATTATTTTTGAAGAGGAAGGAGAATATTACGAAGACTCGGACAGCATTGAAGAATACTATGAAGACAATATGTCTTATTCTATGCGAATTAGTCGTTTTCACAGAGATTATTATGGGAGCTCAGTAAACTTTAATTACGGCTATTTTCATGACCCTTATGGCTTTGACAATGGTTTTGGTTGCATGCCGAGCTACCAGCCTTACTTCCAAAACAATTGGTATGGAGGTTACTACGGATATAATAATTTCTACAACCCATGGAATTCTCCATGGAACAACAACTTTTACGCATGGAACCCTTATGGTAATAACTCTTTTGGTTATAACTATGGATGTGGCTTTGGGGGGTATGGCTATGGAGGTTATGGAAACTCACCCTATAATTTCAATACACCTTTTGTATATTCTACAAACACAACTTACGGACATCGTGAAAGTCTAGGGAATAATATAATTACAAAGAAAAGTAGTACTGGAGATGTTGTTGGAGGAGCTAGATCCACTGATTTAGTTAAAAAAACTTCTACGACTATAAATAGAAATGATTATACGACAAGTACAAATAAAACAAGCTACAAACCAAAACAAACGAGGAGAACTTACAATTACAAGCCAACTAAGTCTACCAAAACAACTAAACGCACAAGAATTAAAGGCTCTACTAAACCTTCGAATTCGAGAACAAAGAAGCCTAGCTATAAAAAATCGTCTTCTAGAAGTAATGTAAAAAGCTCACCAAGTAGAAGCTCAAGCAGAAGCAATAACCGATCGTCTTC
>DKGK01000048.1:19075-44095 GCA_002453265.1 Flavobacteriales bacterium UBA6772
ACACCAAGTAGAAGGCCTAGATAAACAAATATGTTATACAGACTAAGTTTAATAAGCACCCTGTTTTTAGGATTAACAATACAAGCACAAAACCACATTGATGCTTTAAGATTTTCGCAAGAATCTCTTTGGGGTTCTGCTCGTTATGTTGCGATGGGTGGTGCATTTGGCTCACTTGGAGCAAACGGAAACACTTCTAGTTCCAATCCTGCAGGAATAGCAACTTTTACAAACGGGCAGTTTTCTGGAAGTTTAAATCTAAACGAACTGAGTACTGATGGCTTTAGTTCAGAATCTACATTTAACTCTGGTAATTCATTTGCAAAAAAGAGTTCTGTTTCTATTCCTAATATAAATTATATAAGTGCTAACATTCTCGAACCAGGAATTGCTGGAGATTGGGACAGAATAAATTTTGGTATAGGGTATAATAAACTAGCGGATTATAATAAGTCTATTCATTTAGAAGGAACAGGTAGCTACAATTCTCTTTCTAATCATATTTTGAGCGAAGCAGAAGGAACCACATACGATGGTTTAAATACACTTGGACAGCTAGCTTATTATACATACTTAATAGATACTACTGGGAACGAAATTTCTTACAACAGTCCTTTAGAGTCAATTATAGGAAGAACACAAACCTATAAAAGTAGTACTTCTGGAAATAAAAATGAATTTTATTTAAGCTTTGGAAGTGCCTACCAAAACAAACTATTCTTAGGGGCAACTATCGGTTTACCAACTATAGAATATAGAGAAAAAACAACTATTACAGAAGAGAACTTCATTTCGAATATAAATACGCCAATGCTTTTAAGAGCCTTCGACTACACTACAAACTTATCAGTAGAAGGGACTGGAATAAACTTAAAACTAGGTTTAATATATAAAATTGATGAGGCTATTAGATATGGATTTGCATTGCACACACCAACCTATTACGAAATACACGAAGAGTATTCTTCTTCAATGAATACAGTTTTCAGCGACTCTACGAATTCTGCTGAATCGTATTTAGGCTTATTTGACTATGACTTGAGTAGCCCGTTTAAAATAATTAACAGTTTATCGTTTGTGATAAAAAAACGTGCTATAATAAGTTTAGAGCATGAATATCTAGATTACTCAATGGCCAATATGAGCTCTAGTACTTACAGCTTCACAGATGAAAATGCAACAATTGAGAACTCTTATGCAAGTGCTAGTAATATAAAAATTGGAACAGAACTACGTGTACATCCACAAATGAGTTTACGTGCAGGTTATGCCTATTATGGAAATCCTCTTACCGACCCTACCAAAGACGCAAGTAAAGAATATTTAACATTTGGCTTGGGCGTAAAAGTAAACCAATACTTCTTCGATTTGGCAATGGTAAACTCATATAGTCAAGACTACCTAGATATTTACCCAAACTCAGAATCGGCTACACTAAATCATCAGAGTAGCCAACTACTTATTTCTGGAGGTTTTAAATTTTAAAAAACATAAGACACAAAAAAAAGGCTTACCAAATGGTAAGCCTTTTTTTTATATCTAATCTAAGTTTGTTATTCTTCAACAACTCCAGCCATAACTTTATCAACCAATACACGACCACAGTGTTCGCATACGATAACTTTTTTACGAGCTGCAATATCCATCTGTCTTTGTGGTGGCACAGAATTAAAACAGCCTCCACAAGCATCTCTAAGAATTGGCACTACAGCAAGTCCATTTCTTACAGAACCTCTTAAACGCTTATAAGCATTAAGTAAACGCTCGTCTATTACTTTTTCAGCAACAACCGATTCTTTACCTAACTTCTCTTCATCCTTTTTAGTTTCAGCTATAATACCGTCTAATTCAGAATTTTTGGCAGTTAAATCGTCAGAACGATCTTGTAAACGCATTTTAGCACCCGAAATAACATCCATTTTAGAAACTATAGAAGCTTTAGCTTCTTTAATTCTCTTTTCTGATAATTCGATTTCTAAAGTTTGAAATTCAATTTCTTTGTTTAAAGAATCAAATTCACGATTGTTACGAATATTCTTTAACTGTTCTTCGTATTTAGTGATCAAAGTTTTAGAATCTATCATTAAAGATTCCTTTTCTTTTATAGACCCATCGAATGTAGCTATTTCTTCATTAATGTTAGCTACACGAGTTTGCAAACCTGCAATCTCGTCTTCTAAATCTTGAACTTCTAGTGGTAATTCACCACGTAAAATTTTAATCTTATCGATTTCAGTGTCTATAGATTGAAGTTTATATAGAGCAACTAGCTTTTCTTCAACAGTAGATTGTTTTGCTTTAGCCATTTTTTATAGATAATTGATAGGATTGGTATTTACCTCGGATAAATGAACTGCAAATTTAGGGAATTTTTCGCTAAGAAAATCAGCAATTAAGTCCTTAGTATATTGTTCACTTTCATAATGCCCTACATCGGCAATAATAATCTTGTTTTCTGCGTCAAAAAACTCGTGGTATTTAAAATCACCCGTCACAAAAGCATCAGCACCAGAGCGAATTGCAGCTTGTAAAAGAAAACTTCCAGAGCCGCCGCAAATTGCAACTTTTTCAATCTTTTTAGCATTTAAATTAGTGTATCGAATACCGTCAGCATTTAAGCTATTTTTCAAACCATGTAAAAAATCCAATGAATTTTGTCCTTCCGAAAGCTCACCAATCATCCCAGAACCTACATTTTGATTTGCATTTGCAATATTTAGCACACTGTAAGCAACTTCTTCGTATGGATGTGCTTTTTTCAAGGCAGAAATAACCATCGACGACATATATGAAGGAAATATAATTTCAATTCTTTCTTCTTCTACAACCTTTCTTATTCCTTTTTCTCCAATTACTGGATTAGAATTTTGAGATCCTTTAAAAGTTCCTTTTCCGGAAACCGTAAAACTACATTCGCTGTACTCCCCAAAACTTCCTGCACCTACAGAATAAAGAGCTTCCCTTATAGTTTCCGCATTTTCTGAAGGAACATATGTAATCAATTGCTTTATAACATCCTTTTTAGGCACTAATACTTTAGTATTTATTAAGCCTATTTTGTCTGCAAGCATTTTATTTACACCTGTATGAACATTATCTAAATTAGTGTGAATTGCATAAATAGCTATATCGTTTTTGATCGCTTTAAGCACAGTACGTTCTACATAATTTTTACCCGTAAAACTTTTTAAACCTTTAAAAACGATTGGGTGATGAGATACAATGGCATTACAACCTTTTTCTATCGCCTCGTCAACTACACTTTCTACACAATCTAAACTCACTAAAACTCCAGTAAGTTCTACAGAGCGATCTCCTACTATTAAGCCACAATTGTCGTAAGACTCCTGATAAGCTAGTGGAGCCCATTGTTCTAAACAATTACACAGTTCTTTTAATATCATGAAATATAAATTTTAAGCAAAATAATGGTTTTTTTCCAATAGCAATCATCAATAGATTATGTATTTTCGAAAAATGAACTTTCTTAAAATCATATTAAGTCCTTTTACTGTTATTTATTGGGCAATAACTTCAATTAGAAATACTTGTTTCAATATTGGTTTACTGAAACAATATACCTCCTCTATTCCTTTAATTAGCATTGGAAACTTAAGTATGGGAGGAACTGGAAAAACACCTCATGTAGCTTATGTTTTAGACTTATTATCTAATTATAATACCGCAGTAATTAGTCGTGGTTATGGCAGAGAAGGATCTGAATTAATTGAGGGCAATATTTTAACCCACAATGCGAGAGATTTAGGTGACGAACCTATGGAGCTTTTGAGTAAGTTTGAAAGTCCAACATTTAAAATGATTGTTGATGGCAACAGAAAAAGAGCTTTAAGATACTTAGAAGACCACAAAAGCAAAACAACTATTGTGCTTTTAGACGACGGTTTTCAGCATCAATATGCAAATCGTAATCTGAATATTATACTAAGCGATTATAACAAACCCTTTTACACAGATTTTATAGTTCCCTTAGGAACACTTCGTGAGTCGAGAATTGGAGCTAAACGTGCAGATGTAATTATAATTACAAAATGTAAGACTACATTGAGTTTTGAAGAAAAGAAAACTATTAAAGCGCGTATTTCTAAGTATTCTAAAGCTGTAGTTTACTTTTCCGAAATCAGTTACAAAGATTTTAAAAATACGCACTTACAAAAAATTGACTTTAACAAAAACTACTTATTAATTACAGGTATAGCGAATCCTAAACCAATTTACGAATACCTTTCGAAACAAAACATTAACTTTGAAGCTGTTTCCTTTTCCGATCATCATAATTTTAGCAATAAAGACATTGAGTATATTAAAACGAAAAGCAATGATTTCGACGGAATTATTACAACAGAAAAAGATTGGATGCGACTTAAAGAAACAAAATTACAGTCACTTATTAAAATAGAAATATTTCGACTTGAAATTGGCATTACTTTTATTGATAAGGAAGATGCCAAACACTTCAATCACATAATAAAAAAAACACTAAACATATCAAAATGAAAAACTTACTTTACTTATTAATCAGTGTAATTAGCATAAACACCTATGCCCAATCAGGAGAAAACTTAGAACTTCTTTACCATTGGAGCGATGACAATTTAGTAGGTTCTGCTGTATTCAACAACACCTACAATGAAATTTGGGGTGTAGTAGTTAACGATAGGGAATTTGCAATTATTGGCTCTACTGCAGGAACCCATATTTTTGATGTTACTGACCCTACAAACAGCGAACAAGTTCAATTTATAGCGGGTGAAGATTTCGGTCCAGCAATCATACACAGAGATTACCACGATCGCAATGGGTATTTATATGCTGTAAGCGACGAAGGGAGTAGCTCTTTACAAATAATAGACATTCAACAATTACCAGACACCGCAATTGTTGTTTACGATTCTAATGAATTAATTCTTAGTTCTCACAATATTTTTATTGATGAAAAACTAAATACCTTGTATGCTTGTAATGTAAAAATACCCGGATCTGGTTGGGGTTCAACTTCTTTGGTTCTATTTGATATAAACGACCCTATAAATCCTGTTCATTTATTAGATTACGAAGTACCTGGTACAGGATATGGCGTACATGATATGTGGGTAAGAAACGATACTGCTTTTTTAAATAATGGTGGAGATGGTTTGTTTGTTGTTGATTTTTCTGATTTAAACTCACCTCAATTAATTGGGTCTCTTACAGAATATCCAGACAAAGGATATAACCACTCTGGTTGGCCAACGGAAGATATGCAAACTTATATTATGGCGGATGAAGACTGGGGTTACGACATGAAAGTTTTAGACATTAGTAGCTTATCAGACATTAGTGTAACAACAACATTCAACCCAGAAGTACACCCAAATTCTATTGCTCATAATCAAATTGTAAAAGGAGATTATGTTTACGTATCCTCTTACCATGATGGTTTACAGGTTTATAACATTTCGGATCCGAGCAACCCAACAAAAACGGCAAGCTTTAGTACTTATTTACTAAACGACCATGGAAATACTTACCACGGTGCTTGGGGAGTTTACCCATTATTGCCCTCTGGAAATATTTTAATTTCTGATATGCAGTATGGATTGTATGTAGTTGCTCCTAATGTGAATTTTGGAACGGAAACTATTATGGATGAGGAACTAAATATTTATCCTAATCCAGCTCAAACAGAAGTCAGATTCCAACTACTAGAAGGAGAAACTACACTAGCTATTTCTATCTTTGATTGTCAGGGGAAAGAAGCAGTCAAAACAAACGTTTCCAGAGACCATAATTCTCTAGATATATCAAAATTAAAAGCAGGGATTTACTTTGTAAAAGCACAAGGAAAAGAAACTGTTTACCAACAAAAACTTATCGTGAAATAGTGGTCGAAATCACCAATCACTTTTTGTATATTTACGTCCAAATTTTTGAGAATTATGTCGATTGATTATACGAAGTACGAAACAGTTATAGGATTAGAAATTCACGTGCAATTAAACACGCTTAGTAAAGCGTATTGTTCGGATTCTACTAAATATGGCTCTGCCCCAAACACACACGTTAGTCCAATTTCGTTAGGCCATCCTGGAACTTTACCAGTATCGAATGCTAAAGTATTAGAATCTGCGGTAAAATTAGGAATAGCCCTAAAATGTGATATTCGTGAACGAAATGAATATGCTAGAAAAAACTATTTTTATGCCGATTTACCTAAAGGGTATCAAATAACACAAGATAAAACCCCTATATGCGATGGTGGGTTTATTTATGTTACCGATAAAGAAGGAAACCCAAAACGCATCGATCTTACCCGTATTCACATGGAAGAAGATGCAGGTAAAAGTATTCACGATATAGATCCTTTCGATTCGTTAATTGACCTTAACCGTGCAGGTGTAGCTTTATTAGAAATTGTAACTGAACCCGTTTTACGCTCAGGAGAAGAAGCTTATAGTTTTGTAACTGAGATAAGGAAATTAGTACGTTATCTGGATGTTTGTGATGGAAATATGGACGAAGGTTCAATGCGATGCGATGCTAATATTTCTGTTCGTTTAAAAGGTGAAACCGACTTAAGAAATCGTGTGGAGGTTAAGAACATGAACTCGATTAGAAATGTTCAAAAAGCTATTGAGCTAGAAGAAAAAAGACAAATTGAAGTTTATGAGAACAACGGAGAAGTTGATCAAGAAACAAGAAACTTCAATGCCGCAAAAAACGAAACTTCAGTTTTGCGTTCTAAAGAAGATGCTCATGATTACAGATACTTTCCAGAACCAGACCTCTCTCCTATTCTAATTCCAGAAAGTTATATAAGTGAAATAAAAGCTGGTTTGCCAGCACTACCAGAAGAGCTTTACACAAAATACACCAAAGAATATAGCCTTTCTGATTATGATGCGCGAAACCTTACAGATACCAAAGGAATTGCATTGTATTTTGAAGACATCTTAAAAACTACTAAGGAATATAAGATGGCTGCTAATATTGTTATGGGACCTATAAAATCTTACCTTAACGAAAAAGCAATTGCTATAGATGATCTTAATATTGAAGCATCTAGAATTAGCGAACTGATAAACTTAATTAAAGGTGGGAAGATCTCGAGCTCTAAAGCGAGTAAACAATTATTCCCTTTGATGATAAAGCATCCAGAAATAAGTCCTTTACAATTAGCAGAAGAAAATCAGCTGATTCAAGATTCTGACAGTGATGCTATTTTAGGCTTTGTGAAAGAATCAATTGCTAAGTTCCCAGAAAAAGCAGAAGCTTATAAAGGCGGAAAGAAAAATCTACTTGGTTTATTTATGGGCGAAGTAATGAAACTTTCTCGAGGTAAAGCAGATCCTAAGTCAACCAACCAACTTTTAAGAGAAGAACTTGAAAAATAATTTTATGCGTATATTAATTTCTGCTTTTATTGCATTAAGTATTTTCTTTTCAGCATGCCAATGCAAGCTTAAAGCGCCAGAAGGTGACTTTACTATACATGGAGAAGTTGCTGGAGTGGACACTATTATTTTTGAAAAGATAGAAGCAAATGAATTATTATTAATTGATACTTTATTTGCAATTGATGGCGAATTTGTAGCAGCAAATACCTTAGAAGGATCTGCTTTTTTTTTGCTAAGAACGATCAAAGGTGAAGGAATAAATCTTTTAATAGAAAAAGGTGAAAGACTAGAAATTGGAGGTTCGATAGATGGTTGGGGAGAAAACTACACCGTTTCAGGGTCAAAGGGTTCAGACTTAATATATGAGCTTAATCAAAAATTAAACACTTTTGAAATTATAATTGATGCCATTTACGATGAAGCAAAAGAAGCTCAAAAAGAAGATTTCATTGCGATACAAAACAATTTTAACTTAGCATTTGAGGAGCATACAAACTATTTAAAATCATTTATTGATAGTAATTTAGAATCTAAAGTTTCTATCCTCGCCCTTTTTCAATCTGTTAAAGGAGATAATATTTTAAACCTACAAAATGATTATACGTATTACAAAAAGGTAAATGATCATTTTAAAACGAACTGGCCATCATCATCTCACAGTAAATTATTAACTGAAATATTAGGACTTGCATATGCTCCAGACTTCAGTATGGAAAATATTAAGGGCGATAGCATTTCCCTAAGCGATTACAAAGGTAAAGTGATTTTACTCGATTTTTGGGCATCTTGGTGTAAACCATGTCGTTTAGCAAACCCACAAATGGTAGCACTCTATAAAGAGTTTCATGAAAAAGGATTAGAAATAATTAGCATTTCTTTAGATGGATCTACGCAACAGAGTACCGCAAAACAAGACTGGGTAAAGGCCGTAAAAGAAGATAATCTTACCTGGGAGCAAGTGAGCGAATTAAAAGGATGGGAGTCTGAAATACGTAATTTATATGATTTCAGAAGCATACCTTATACAGTTCTTATTGATGTAGATGGTAGAATTATAGGGCAAAACCTAGATGAATTTAGTTTAGAAGCTAAAATAGCAGAACTTTTAAATTAAATAATGGTTCCTAAAACTAAAATATATTTCGCCTCAGACTTTCATCTTGGAGCTCCAAATCACAAAAAAAGCTTGGAGCGAGAAAGGCTTATAATATCTTGGTTAAACAAGATAAAAGAAGACGCTGCAGAAATATATTTAGTAGGCGATATATTCGATTTTTGGTACGAATGGAAACAAGCAGTTCCTAAAGGTCATGTAAGAATTTTAGGAAAGCTCGCAGAAATTTGTGATGCTGGAATACCTGTACATTTTTTCACTGGAAATCATGATATTTGGACTTTTGGTTATCTGGAAAAAGAAGTAGGTATGAAGGTTTACAGAAATCCTATACAGGTAAATCTACAAGGAAAATCATGTTTTATTGGTCATGGCGATGGTTTAGGCCCTGGAGATTACAAATACAAACAGCTTAAAAAGGTGTTCACTTCTGGAATTTGTCAGTGGTTATTTTCTAGACTACATCCTAATGCTTCATTTGGTATAGCCAACTATTTTTCTAGTAAAAGTAGAATTGCTAACAAAGAACAAGATGCCATTTTTAATGGCGAAGAAAATGAATGGCTAGTAGATTACTCAAAAGAAATACTCGAAAAAACATATTACGACTATTTTATCTTTGGGCATAGACACCTCCCTTTAGAAATTAAGCTTTCTAAAACAAGTACGTATATTAATTTAGGAGAATGGCTGACATATAACTCATTTGGAGTTCTAGAAAATGGAGAGTTTGAGTTAAAATTCTATAATTCAACTTTTACAAAAGCAATTAATTTACAATAGAATGAACCAACAAAAGCTTTATCTAAGTCACATACTTCCTTACATTTCAAAATTTAAGTGTTGTGCTATTTATAGCTATGAAATTAAACAAATAGAACAAACGATTGCAGAATCGATAAACAAGAAGAATATTCATAATGCCTTAGATGTTCCAGATTTTAGATATGTAAAAGACACCAAAGTATTGTCTCATATTATTAAATTATGTCTAAAAAAATTAAATTTTGATTCTGTTACAATTAATACAAAACAGAATTTAACACTACTAAATATTGAGAATCAGGACTACCAACTGATTACTTTCGCTTCGGGAGAACTTCCAAAAATAAATATACAGGAAAAGAACCTATTATTTTTCATGTATCAACCAGGCTTTAAAAAAGTGTACTATTGTGGTAAATTCAAGTTTAAAGATAATTCAGCGAAAATAAACAGCGAAAAATTTCATGAAATAAACAGTTTAGAAAACACACAATATTTCATCAATTTTAAAGAATTAATTTTCTAGATGAATTTAAAGAATTTAAACTTTATTGATTTATTTGCAGGAATAGGTGGTTTTCATCAAGCTATGAGTTTCTATGGAGCTAATTGTGTTTTTGCATCCGAATGGGATACGAATGCAGCACTTACATATGAGGCAAACTATGGTATTAAACCACAGGGCGACATCACTAAAATAGATGAAAAAGACATCGCTAAACACGATATTTTATGTGGAGGCTTTCCCTGTCAAGCATTTTCGGTTTCTGGAAAACAAAAGGGTTTTGACGATTCTCGAGGAACCTTATTTTTTGATGTTGCACGAATAATAAAATACCATAAACCTAAAGTAGTCTTTTTAGAAAATGTTAGAAATTTTGAACGCCACGACAATGGTAAAACTTTGAATATTGTAACAAATATATTAGATGAATTAGGTTACGATGTGAGTTATAAAGTTCTTAATGCTAGTAATTATGGCTTACCACAAAATAGAGCAAGAATTTTTTTTGTGTGTATAAACAAAGATATCCTTATTGATAAATTTGAGTTTCCAGAACCCACAAACGAAGCTGTCTCTTTAACTGATTTACTCGAAAAGGATCCAAATGCAAAGATTATTGACCGACCAGATATTTTAATCAAAAAGACCTATTCGGTACCTAAAGACAACTTTGGGAATCCTATTTTACCAAACAAGCCCATACAAATTGGTATTGTAAATAAGGGTGGACAAGGCGAGCGTATTTATGATCCTGCTGGGCACGCCATAACACTTTCTGCTTATGGTGGCGGAGTTGGATCTAAAACTGGACTTTATAAAGTTGGTAATGTAATTAGAAAACTATCTATTAGAGAATGTGCTAGAGTACAAGGATTTGGAGAAGATTTTAAAATAAAATCTAATCAAAGTCAGGCATACAAACAATTTGGTAATAGTGTAGCAATAAACGTATTAAAAGAAATTTTAAAACAATTATCGAACACAAAAGTACTAGCGTAATTTCGGGGTTTTAAACATTAGCCTAAAGGCTATAAGTTACTTCATTAAAGTAATTAAATCTGCCAAACGATTAGAATAGCCCATCTCGTTATCGTACCAACAAACAACCTTCACCATTTTACCTAGCACCGATGTTAACTGTGAGTCATATAAACAGGAAGCTTTATTACCTAAAACATCAACCGATACAATCGGATCTTCGGTATAAGCAAGGTAATTTTTATGTGAACCTTTAGAAGCTTCTAAAAACACTGTATTAACCTGATTTATAGTACAATCCTTTTTTACAATAAAAGTCATGTCTGTTAAAGAACCATTAGGCACTGGCACACGCATACCGCAGCCTCCAATTTCTAAATGGGGGAATATTTTAGTTAATGCTTTTGCAGCACCTGTGGTTGTAGGGATTATAGATAAAGCTCCTGCTCTAGCTCTTCGTAAGTCTTTGTGTGGAGAATCCTGTAAACTCTGATCCTTGGTATATGAATGCACTGTGGTAATATAGGCTTGTTCGACGCCAAAATGAGCATCGATTAGTTGTACCATCGGTGCAGCAGAATTTGTGGTACAAGATGCATTAGAGATTATACTATCCGAATAATCGAGGATGTGATCGTTAACACCTAGAACAATCATTTTTATATCATTACCTTTAGGTGGAGCTGCTAAAATAACTTTTGAAGCTCCTGCCTTTTGATGCATAACTAAATTGCTCTTTTCCAAAAACTTACCTGTGGCTTCAATCACCACATCGCAGCTTTCCCAATTTAACTTCTCTAAAGAGTCTTCTTGACTATATCTTATTGGATTTCCATTTACAGATACAGACTTATTAGTAGCCGAAATTTCTGCATCAAAAACGCCGTGTATTGAATCGTATTTTAGAAGATGAGCCATTACATGAGGTTCTGCAATGTCGTTAATAGCAATAACTTGAATGTCATTTCTATTATGTAAAACACGAAATAATGCTCTACCTATTCTACCAAAACCATTTATACCTACCTTAATCTTCTTCATAATTCAAAGCTAAAAAAAAGAGGCAAAAGCCTCTTTTTTTATTTTAAATGTTTTTCTGCTTTATAAGACGACCTTACTAAAGGACCGCTTTCTACATATTGTATTCCGAGTTCTAAGCCTATAACTTTGTATTTGGCAAACTGTTCTGGAGTAACAAAATCTAGTACAGGTAAATGTTTTGGAGTAGGCTGTAAATATTGACCTAAGGTAAGAACGTCTAAACCTACGTCAACTAAGTCTTTCATTGCTTCAATAACCTCTTCTTCGGTTTCGCCTAAGCCAAGCATTATACCAGTTTTAGTTCGCATCCCTCCTTCTTTAAGGTATTTTAAGACCTCTAAAGAACGCTCGTAACGTGCTTGAATTCTTACAGATCGGGTTAAACGTTTAACCGTTTCCATATTATGAGAAACTACTTCTGGAGCAACATCAATAATACGTTGCACCTGATCCATATTTCCTTTAAAATCTGGAATTAAAGTTTCCATGGTAGTACTTGGACTTACTCTACGAATAGCTTTTACAGTATCTGTCCAAATAATAGACCCTCCGTCTTTTAGATCATCTCTATCTACCGAGGTTACCACAGCATGTTTTACTTCCATTAACTTTACTGAACGAGCTACTCTTTCGGGCTCCGACCAATCTACAGCTAAAGGTTTACCAGTAGAAACAGCACAAAAGCCACAAGAGCGTGTACAAATATTTCCAAGAATCATAAATGTGGCTGTTCCAGCTCCCCAGCATTCGCCCATATTTGGGCAATTTCCACTTTCGCAAATGGTGTGTAATTTATGACTAGAGACCAGTTTACGCACCTTCTTATAGTTCTGGCCAGTAGGAAGTTTTACGCGTAACCATTTGGGTTTACCTTGTCTTTTTTCTTTTTTATCTGCTATTTTATCTATTGACATAAGCTAAGTATTGAGGCTGCGAAATTAAGCTATAAAGATGGTATTAGTGCCTAAAGCAATTCTTTAATAGCATTTAAATCGATGGAATTATGAGAAGCATTATAAGTACAATCTCCATTTTGAATAAGTAATAATTGAGGAGATTGATGCGCTACTTTAAAGTCTATAACTAACTTATCTGAAATTGATCTGTAACAGATCAAGTCTAAATAAAAAGCGGTTACTCCTTGGAGATCATAGGTTCTCTCGAATCTAGTTTTTGCCATGGAGGATATTGAACATCGAGTACTGTGTTTAAACACAAAAAAAGGCTCCGAATTGTTAAGAGCCTCCTGTATTTGCGAATAATCTGTAAGAGCTATCCAATTCATTTAAGAATTACTTTGCGGAGTTTCAACTTGTGCTACTCCAGGGCAGTTTGCCGTTGCGCAACAAGATTGAATTGCTAAAGTAGCAACAAATAGACAGGCAATATATATAAGCTTTTTCATGTTTCTGTTTTTAAATTGTAGCAAAAATACTAAAAATTAAGTGTTCTAAGGTGGTTTTAGTCTCTAAGTGTTCAGTAATAAACGGTTAATTACTTTCAGAAACCAAAAGAACAATTTGACTCTAATAATAATTAGTAAAATAATCGTTTGAGTATTTACAATTTTAGTAAGAATGCAATACTCAATTGAACAACTTTATATAAATCTGAAGGTAAAACATTTCCTTTTTCAGGATGGAATCCACCAAAGGTATGTCCAGAATTTTCTATAATTTCTAGCGTAGCGTATTTAACTTTTCTACAAATTTCTTTTGCTTCTTCCATTCCTACCACAGGGTCTTCGGTTCCATGAATTACCAATACATTTTGAGTAATATCTAGACAGCGTTTTGGAATATCTAAAACTTGTTTATGTGCATAAAAGGAAGAATAAAACTGAAAATTCAAAGGCATATTCTGCTCAGTTCTACCATTGTAAATATACACTACTCCATTTGTTTCCCACTCCGAAACATCTTTTGGAAAACGACTTTCAAAATCAGATACTGATGCCCAGGTAATTGCTTTGTAAATTCTAGTATCTTGAGCAGTTCTCAATAAAGCAATCCCTCCACCTCTACTATGACCAATAACAGCTAGTTTAGAGAAATCTATTGGTAGGTTTTCTTTTTCAAGCCAATCAATTATTAATCCTAATTCCAGAAATTCTAAGTAATAATTATTATTTCCAAAAGCCTCCAAATCTACAAAATCAATAGGATTTTCTTGTGTAACACCATTATGAGAAAAATTGAATTTTAGATAGAAAAAACCATTTTCGGCAAAGGTATCTGCTACTTTATTTGAGGAACCCCAATCTTTAAAACCTTTAAATCCATGTATATAAACTATAGGTGTTACTAATTTATCGGTAGTCTTATATCTATAGTCAATAGCGATTTTACGTCCATTAGATCCTTCAATTTCTAGATGCTGTTCAATCATAATTATAAGGTATCTATAAGTTTCGCTAGTTTATAATCGAGCTCAGTAAGAGAATTACCAGCATCGTGAGTACAAAAAGAAAGTTTTACTTTATTGTAAATGTTCACAATTTCTGGATGGTGATTTTCTGAAGTACAGAATTTAGCTACAGCATTAATAAATACAATAGCTTCTTCAAAAGTTTCAAACTGAAAGGTTTTTACAAGTTGCTTGTTTTTTATTTCCCACATATTATTTTAGTGCTTCTTCATAAGCTGCCTCATAAAGTGGTAGTACATTTTTTATATCGAAACTCTTAGAAACTTCATAAGCTTTAGTAGAAAACTTCTTGTACATTTCTTCATTTTTAAGTAATAATAAAGCATCCGCAGACATTTTAGCTACATCGCCTACAGGAGAAGTAAATCCTGTTACACCATGAATATTAACTTCGGATAAACCACCAGTATCGCTAGAAATAACCGGTATTTTTGCAGCCATAGCTTCTAATGCTACTAATCCAAAGCTCTCTTTTTCTGAAGGTAAAATAAACAAATCTGAAATAGCTAAAAGCCGAGATACATCATTAGACTTTCCTAAGAATTTTACATCCGAACAATAATCGAATTTTCTACATAAATATTCAGCTGATTCTCTATCTGGACCATCACCAACCATTAATAATTTTAGAGGCATGTGCTTTCTAATTTTGGCAAATATTTTTATTACATCTCCTACCCTTTTTACAGGTCTAAAATTAGAAATATGAACCAGTATTTTCTCCCCATTGGGTGCGAAATACATGTGTAGATCTTTGTTAAAGTCTGCCTGATGGATCTTAAAATCTATAAAATTAGGTATTACTTTTACTTCCTTACGAATAGAAAACGAAGCTAAGGTTTCCTTTTTTAAATCTTCTGAAACTGCAGTTACTACATCAGAATGATTAATAGAAAAGCTTACTGCTGGAGCAAGACCTGGGCTTTTACCCACTAGAGTGATGTCTGTTCCGTGTAAGGTAGTAACCACTGGTATTTTTATGCCTTGTTCTGCTAGCATCTGCTTTGCTAAATAAGCAACATAAGCATGTGGTATTGCATAGTGAACGTGTAATAAATCGAGTTTCTCAAATTTTACAACATCCAATAGCTTACAAGCTAAACCTAGTTCGTATGGAGGGTATTCAAAAAGTGGGTATTCTGCCACTCTAACTTCATGAAAATAAACATTATTAAGACTGTCGTTTAAACGTACAGGCTGTCTATAAGCTATAAAATGAATCTCATGTCCTTTCTCGGCTAGAGCTTTACCTAATTCGGTAGCTACAATACCACTACCGCCAAAAGTTGGATAACAAACAATCCCTATTTTCATATTATTCTAATGCCTTATAAATTACTTCCTGAATACGTGTACGTATATTTTCTTTCACTAAAAGTGAGTTTTCTGCTGATGGATGTATACGATTGGATAAAAATACATAAATCAAATCTTGTTCCGGATCTGCCCAAGTAATCGTTCCTGTAAATCCTGAATGCCCAAAACTATTCGAACTTGCCTGCTTACAAGTAGGTCCCGAAGAATCGTCTAATACAGGTTTGTCAAATCCTATTCCTCTTCGGTTGTCTTTTCTGCAATACTGGCAGGAAGTAAATTCTGAAACTGTCTCTTCGTTAATATAACGAGTACCTCCATAAGTACCCCCATTTAAATACATTTGCATCAGCTTTGCTAAATCGTTGGCATTAGAGAAGAGTCCTGCATGCCCACCTACGCCATTTTGCATTGCTGCACCTGGATCGTGAACATAACCACACAATAATTGATTTCTGAAATAGGTATCGTTTTCTGTTGGTACAATAGTATTACTTTTGAATTTCTCTAGCGGATGATAAGTCGTATAATTAGCCCCTAATTCTTTGAAAACTCTATCTTGAATAAGTTCTTTCAGAGAATTTCCTTCTTGCTCTTCAATAATTTCTTTTAGAATATAATAGGCTAAGTCACTGTATTTATAACCCTTTTCTTCCCTCATTTTAGAATGTATAACTCGGTCTAAAATCGTATCTAAATACGATTCGTTCATATAGACATCCTGTGCTACTTTTATTTGAAATGCTCCCTCTTTATTGCTAGAATAAATTGAAGGATTAGGACCTCCTTTCTCGTTTAGGGTTTCTCTGTAAAAAGGAATCCAAGGCCATAGTTGTCCTTGGTGAGCGAGGATTTCACGAGTTGTTAATTCTGCTTTTGAACAAGTATCATTAATAGCTAAATAACTAATTAAAGCCTCATCAATATCGTAGGTTCCCGCATCTACCTTCTGCATAAGAATAGGTAAAGTAGAAGCAATTTTTGTAATTGATGCAATGTCGTAAACATCAAATTCATTTACGGGTACCAAGCTATCGTAGGTATGAAATCCAAAACATTTAGAATAAACTACTGCACCACCTTTAGCAACCAAAACCTGACATCCAGGAGTAGCCTTAATTTCTATAGCGTACTGAGCAATAGAATCTATTAATGCCAAGGTATCCTTATTAAATCCTTGTGAAGTAGCTTCAGTGTATCTGAGTTTATTCGTTGAGCTTGTTTCTATGCCAATTCCAGCAGTAAAATCGGCACTCAAGCTCACAGGTAATTTTCCATTAACCGAAATAGCTCCAAACACAGATTGAGCAGCCAAAGACTGCATTCCTTGTGTGTTTTGATAAGCTATAAGTATAGAATTTACTCGAGCTAGGTAATTTGCATTTAATAAACTGTATGGATTCGCAAAAACGACTAGAGAAACTTTTGTCTGCTTAGAATACATTTCAATAAGTTCTTTTTCGGAAGAGGAAATCTCATAGGATTTCCAAGGAGAAACAGTTGATTTATGTAGCGATATAATCAACTGATTGAAATCTGAAGGCTCATCTATAGAAGTATCGAAAACTTTTACCTCTGCATATCTTTTTAATTGATTTACAAAAGCATTAGAATCTGAATCGCCCAATGTAAGAACTGCTATTTTATTATTTTTAGGTGAACGAATTGGTAAATTGTCATTTTGATTTTTCACTAAGGTTAAAGCAGCCTTTTCTAATCGGCTAGTTAAAAGATTTCTATTTTTTATAGTAGCTCTTTCTAGTACATGCAAAGTATCTAGCTCAACTAGTTTTGTTAAGCCTAACCACTCCTTAGCTTTTAGAATCTTAGCACAGGATTCATCAATACGAGCCTCTGTAAGTATACTATCGCTAATGGCTCTTTTTATTGCTGTAAATGCAGCCGGTATATCTTCGGGAAAAAGCAAAACATCGTTCCCAGCTAATAGTGCAGCAACTTCTAATTCGCCACTTTCAAAGTACGAACTCACCCCTTTCATGTTCAAAGCATCGGTAAAAATAAGTCCGTTAAAATTTAATTGCTGACGCAGCATGGTATCTACTATATAGGGAGATAAAGTACTAGGTCGGTTGAAAGTAGAATCTAATGACGAAATATTTAAATGAGCCACCATAACAGAAGCTACTCCACCATCTATTAATTGCTTAAAAGGAAGTACATCTACTGTATCAATTCTAGCTTTTGTATGCTTTATTATAGGAAGTGTTTTATGAGAATCAGATTCTGTATCGCCATGTCCTGGGAAATGTTTGGCACAAGCCAAAACTCCTGACTGTTGCATTCCTTGCATTAAGGCAAATCCTTTAGCACTTACATTTTGTGGATTTTCACCATACGAACGTGCATTAATAATTGGGTTTAATGGATTAGAATTAACATCTACTACAGGAGCAAAATTAAAATGAATACCTAAAGTTTTGCATTCTTGAGCCATAGCAGCTCCCATCTCATAAAGTAAATCATTATCTTGGATTGCCCCCAAAGTCATATTCCATGGAAATGGTTGCAAACTATCTATACGCATTGCCAAGCCCCACTCACCATCAATACCATTCATCATTGGCGTGGTAGATTTAGACTGAAACCGATTTACCAGCTTCGTATGTTCTGTTGGAGAAGTTTGGAAATAAATTAATCCGCCTAAGCCATAATTCTCTATAAAACTATCAATCATCAAATAATAGTCTTCGTTACTATCTCTACTATTTGCAGCAACCATAAACAACTGGCCTATTTTTTCGTCTAAGCTTAAAGTTTGTAAAAGAGAATCTGCCCAAGGCGATTCATTAATCATATATGGAGGTAGCAAAGGTGGTTCGAGTATAGAAGCATCAGTATTGCTCCAGAAACCCCAAAACCCTAAACTTATGAATAGCACAGAAAATATTCTTAGTAACATGGGTTAATCGGTATTTATAATTACAAAATTGAATTAAAATTGTTGTGTTTAGCACTAAATCTTAAACATAACTAAAAACGTTTAAAAGTACATAGAATTGTACGAGCATTTTAAGCCTTCCTATTTTTTGACTAAAATGTTATTAACAGGAGCAATAAGCAGACTTAGATTCAATTAGTAAACGTAATATCAAATTCTATTCTTCGAAAAGGTATTCAAATACTACTCTACGGATCTATCTCTAATCAAATCATCTCAAAAAAACAAAGCACCACATTCAGCATCAGTTGCGAAAAACCCACACAATTAAATTGTTAGCTTATTTTCTGAACGTTTTATAAATAGAATCTGCCACACGCTCCGAAGCACCTAAACCACCAAGTAAAGCTCTTAATTTGGCATATTCGTTTTGCATTTGTATTTTTTTATCAGAGGCTAAAATCGAATTCAACTCTTCAACCATATTTGACACAGTTAAATTGTCTTGTAGCAACTCTTTAACAATCTCTTTATCGCTTATTAAATTAACCAAGGAGATATACTTAATATCGACTAACAACTTGGCAATTGCAAAAGAAATCTTACTCGTTTGATAGCATACTACCTGAGGAACATTGAACAAAGCTGTTTCTAAAGTTGCAGTACCAGAACTTACTAAGGCGGCATCTGCTTGCTCAAATAATGGATATGTTTTATTGTACACAACCTGTATATTAGATTCTGTTAAGAAAGACTGGTAGAAATTGTCTCCTAAGGCTTGCACGCCAGCAATAATAAAATCGCATTGAGGGAATTGCTTTTCAACTTCCAACATCTTAGGCAGCATTTTAGTAAGTTCTTGTACTCTACTTCCTGGTAATAAAGCAACCAAGGGTCTATCTTGCTGTTTCCAAATAAATTCTTTGTTCTGGGGTTTGGCTTTATAATTTGCCACAGCATCTAAAAGTGGATGTCCTAAGTATTCTACATCGTAATTGTAGGTTGCATAAAAGGCTTTCTCAAAAGGGAGTATGGCATAGAGCTTCTTTACATATTTCTTAATATCGTACACTCTATTCTTTTTCCAAGCCCATATTTGTGGAGATATATAATAATAAACAGGGATGTTATGTTGTTTGGCAAATTTTGCAATTCGCATATTAAAGCCGGGATAATCGACTAAAATAAGTGCGTCAGGTTGATAGTCTAGAATATCTTTTTTACAAAAACTCAAATTCCCTAAAATGGTTTTCAAGTTTACTACAACTTCTAAAAAGCCCATAAAAGCAAGGTCTTTATAATGCTTTACCAAAGTAGCACCTTCAGCCTCCATTAAATCGCCACCCCAAGCACGAACCTTCATTTCAGCATCTTTCTGTTTTAAATGCTTCATTAAGTTTGAAGCGTGCAAATCGCCAGAAGCTTCGCCAGAAATAATATAGTATTTCATGTGATTAGAGTTGTTTATTACCGCTTACAAGAAACGCATATTTAGTATAATAACTTCGTATCATACTTCTTCTTTAATTGCCGTTGCCTCAATTTCGATGAGTAAATCGGGATGAATTAATTTAGAGACTTCTACTAAAGTACAGGCAGGCAAACAATCTTCAAACAAGTAAGAATGAACTTTTGCTACTTCTTCCCATTGAGAAATATCGGTAATAAAAATACGAGTTCGCACCACATCAGCTAAACAAAAATCTGCCTCTACCAAAGCATGTTCAATTTTTTTGATGATGTATTCTGTTTGTAAGGTAATATCTCCATGACCAATAATAGTAGCACCTTCGGTTGCAGTAGTTCCAGAAACCTCTATTGTATTGCCTATTTGTACGGCTCTAGAATAACCAAATACTTTTTCCCATTTTGTATTTGAGCTCCAATTAGTCCGCATTAAAATTCTAGCATATTATGATGAATAATATACCAAATAGCCAAGATAAAAGTACTCAAAAGCATCCCTCTTCCCAATTTATCTTTTTTGTACTTCGTAAGAATATTTCTAAAAATTGGGAAATTGATAAAAATTGCAATCACCTGCATCGTAGAAACACGCAAAGGATTTTCGTTTAAAGTTAATTCTAGTAAACTTAAAATCAGTGCATAGGAAACCATCGGTATTAAGGCTCCTAAAATAATTCCTATAAACACATTGTCTTTTAACTTATCCATTGATCCACGAATTTAATTGTTTAATAGCATAATGTGCTGTTACATCGAATTGTACAGGAACTACAGAAACGTAGTTATTTTCTAAAGCCCAAATATCGGTATCTTCTCCGCTATCGTAATTTACAAATTTACCTGTTAGCCAATAATATGTTTTCCCTTGCGGACTCACACGTTCGTCAAATTCTTCTTCCCAGTTACCATTTGCCTGACGACAAACTTTTACTCCTTTTATCTTCTCGTCAGAAAGCTTAGGTATGTTTACGTTTAAACAGATTCCTTTTGGCAATCCATTTTCGATCACTTGCTTTACGATTTTAGAAATATAGTTATCGCAATGCGAGAAATCTGCATCATGAGAATGATCTAATAAAGAAAAACCTATGGAAGGAATGCCCTCAAGAGCTCCTTCTACAGCAGCAGACATTGTACCCGAGTACAATACATTTATAGAAGAATTAGAACCGTGGTTAATTCCAGAAACACATAAATCTGGTTTTCTAGGAAGTAATTTATTAATGGCTAATTTCACACAATCCACAGGAGTTCCAGAGCAAGCATATTCCATTTGAACACCATTATCAATATGAACTTGCTCAACATGTAAAGTAGAATCTAGAGTTATAGCGTGCCCCATTCCAGACTGAGGTCCATCTGGTGCAACAACAACAACATCGCCTACGTCATTCATTAAACGAATTAAATTACGAATACCAGGTGCCGTTACACCGTCGTCGTTTACAACTAAAATTAAAGGTTTTTCTGTGCTCATAAATTTGCTTTTGATCTCCCAATACAAGCTGTAATTATTTATGACTGCCGTAGGGAAATAGTTTTACAAAACTATCGTTTTCATTTTAATAGCAATCCTTACATTTGTAAAAACTCAATTTGATTTATGATTATTCTATTTATTGCCTTTATGATTATTGGATGGGCTGTACAATCCAAGCTAAAATCGAAATTTAAACACTACAGAGCAATACCTCTTGCTAACGGTATGAGTGGAAAGCAGGTTGCTGAGAAAATGCTTGCGGACCATGATATTAGTAAAGTACGGGTAATAAGTACTCCAGGTAAATTAACCGATCACTATAACCCAAAAGACATGACGGTAAATTTGAGTCCTGAAGTTTACGAAGGAAGAAGTATTTCTGCTGCTGCAGTTGCCGCTCACGAATGTGGACATGCCGTACAACACGCTACAGCATATAAGTGGTTAGAAATGCGTTCGCAAATGGTTCCGGTTGTAAGTCTTAGTTCCAAAATGCTTAATTTTATTTTCCTAGCGGGAATGTTTGGAATGGGTGTTTTACATATGTTCAGTATGGATATGGTTATTATGGTCGTTATTTTATTTCAAGCTATAATTACCATTTTTAGTGTTATTACACTCCCAGTAGAATACGATGCTTCGTATAGAGCTGTGGTGTGGTTAGAAAATGCTGGTGTGTTACAAGCTGATGAATTAGAAGGTGCTAATGATGCATTAAAATGGGCTGCCAGAACTTACTTAGTTGCTGCAATTGCCGCTGTTACTTACTTAGCCTATTACGTTATGATGTTTTTAGGAATTAGAGATTAAGTACCCATAATTTAAGTTATAAAAAAGCCCTTTGACAAGTCAAAGGGCTTTTTTTGTTTCTCCACTTATAGCAGATATTTTATGTATTAGAATAAGCTGAATTCTACATTAATATTCTAAAATATTTTAGTAAATTTATAGAAATTAAATAATAATAAATATGAAAAATTACATCGTTTTACTACTATGCCTTTCCTCATTTAATGCCGTAAGTCAGGATTATTATGCAACAAGTCAGAATTTGTATGGCAGTAGCCTACGGAGCCAATTACATGATATAATTAACAACCATCAGGTCCTTAGTTATTCCACATGCATTTCGGCACTTAAAGAGTCTGATCAAGATCCACTGGACTCAAACCTCATTAAATTAATCTACAAAAACAACTCAATTAACAATAATGATTTTGCCTACGACAGTAGCAATCCAGAACATTTAGACTTTTGGAATAGGGAACATGTGTGGGCAAAATCTTTAGGTAGTTTTGGTCCTGGTGGAGAATTTGAGGATAGTCCTGCTAACACCGATTTACACAATTTAAAACCCTCAGATATGAGCGTAAATTACGACAGAGGGAATATGGGTTTTGATAATGGAGGAACACAACATTTCGAAGCTTCGGGTTGTAATTATACTAGCAATTCTTGGGAGCCACCTACAAATGTAAAAGGTGACATAGCAAGAATATTATTTTATATGGATATTAGATATAATGGATCAAACAACGAACCTAATTTAACGATTACAGAGGACTTAAACACCTATCCAAATCCAGAAATTGGGGTATTATCGACCTTATTACAATGGCATATTAATGATCCGATAGACGAATTTGAAGAGAACAGAAACAACAAGATTTATGATTGGCAAAACAATAGGAACCCATTCATTGATCATCCAGAATATGTAAACCGAATTTGGGGCACAGATAGTATTTCGACTACGAGTAGTACCGCAAGACTAATAATCTCAGAATATATTGAAGGAAGTTCTAACAACAAAGCACTAGAGCTCTATAATACAAGTTTAGATACCGTTGATTTATCGAATTACAAAATATTAAAAATAACAAATGGCGGGAGTTGGGATGAGCAAACCTTCTACTTAACGGGCTTTTTAGGACCAAATAGTACTTATGTATTAAGTCATTCTAGTGCCTCTAGCACCATTAACGATGTAAGTGATGTACAAGTTAACTTAAACCATAATGGGAATGATGCATTAGCACTTAGTTTTAACGACAGCATTATAGATCAAATAGGAATGGAAGGTGATTCTCCTTCTGAAGGCTGGTTTGTAGCAGGGGTAAGTACAGCAACAAAGAACCATACCTTACGAAGAAAATTGACTTTTACAAATGGGAATACAAACTGGGAAAACTCAGCTGGTACGGATATAGAAAATTCTGAATGGATTGTTTTAGAACAAGATGATTTTTCCGGTTTAGGTAGTCATTCTCAAAATACAGGCTTAGTTACACAATCTATACAATTACCATCTGGTTGGTTTATGGTTGGTCTTAATGTTGTTCCTAATGTAAACTCGATTCCAGATATTTTTGAGTCCTTAAACCCAGAATTGGTTATTTTAAAAGACTTTACAGGTAATGTATTTTTACCTGAATACGACTTTAATAATATAGTCGATTTTGAAATTGGATCTGCCTATAAGATAAAGTTAAGCGAAGATAAAACTCTAGAAATTATTGGAACTCAAACACAGGTAACTACAATTATTCCGCAAGGTTGGTATATGTTTTCATATTTACATACAGAAGAACAAGACCTAGAATTGTTTTTTGAAAATTACACTAGTGAGATACTACAGGTAAAAGACTATTTAGGAAACACCTATTTGCCAGAGTATAATTTTAATGGTATCGGAAATTTAGCTCCAGGTTATGGCTACCAGATTAAAACAACTACAAGTATTAGTATTAATTGGTAGCCTAAAGGCTAATTATTACGGTTAGTACTCAGTTTAACACAACAATCTATACCTTTTTGTTTTAAATTTAAGTGCTTTTACAGCCAGTTCATAGGAATTGCAAAGTTGTACTATACATTAGTAAATCGATAGCATCTTAACTATAGGAGTATTATAACCTTTAATTTGTAGCTTAGCTAGTAGGATTTTAGTATTGGAACCTAGTTTGGATAATGCTCCCTATTTTTCGTTAGAAATACTTAGTGATAAAATAGTAGTGATGTAGACGATGAAAAAAAATGATCGGGAAAGGATGATGTTATATACTATGCTAATATTTTTTAAATAAAAAAAGGAATTCTTACGAATCCCTTTTTTATAAATTATAAACTCAAATTAATCAAAACTAGCGTAAGTCGCGTAATTTATTTTATATGCTTGAGCTTTTCTAAGCTCTTGCTTGATATCAGTAATAAGACCCATTTTAGCGTCCACATCAGCTTTAATACATGTAATAAGCTGCGGTTTTTTCTCTTCTGCAGTAGCCTCTCTTTTTGCAGCAACGAACTCTTGTATATCTGAAGATAATTTAAAAGAATCGTTAAGCTGAATACGAGGTTCTACACCAAATTTAGATTTCATTCCACTTACGGGAGCTCCAACATAAATATAGCTACAGAGCGACTTATCTTCAATCTTCTTAATTTCAGAAGCTTTAGGTAAGCTGTTTTCTACAATAAGCGTTGTTTCTCTCATCACGGTAGTAACCATGAAGAAAAATAACAACATAAAAACGATATCTGGAAGGGATGCAGTTGACATTGCAGGTGTTCCACTTCCTTTTTTCTTTTTAAAACGACTCATTAGTTTCCTCCTACTTTTTTAGGTTCAGCTTCAGA
>DKGK01000032.1:0-2458 GCA_002453265.1 Flavobacteriales bacterium UBA6772
TTTGATACGTAGTAACGACCAAATACACCTATTTCAGCTGTTGCGTCGTTTAATTCGTAATCACCTTTATTAGTATTGTCATTTTGGAAATTAACCAATGCACCAATAGCAATACCATCTTGTACAAAGTATCCTACTTTAGGAGTAATTGCAAGAGTATTAATGTTTTGCTCAGAAAAGTGGCTTCCTGCACCTAGCAATACAGTACCTTTACGAGTTTGTGCATCAGATGTTAGTGTAAATGCTAATACTGCTGCAAGCGAAAGAATAATCTTTTTCATAACTGTTTGAAATTAGTTTCTTGTTATTTTCTTGTCTTTGAAAGCGTGAATTTACTAAAAATTCGGCTATATCAAAGGATTTGTTTGTTATTCTTGTCTTTTAAGAAATAATTGTGCCAATTGTTAGCTGTTGAGTAAAGAAAGTGAAAATATTTTAAAAGTCTTTATGTACTTGACTTTTAGTTTCAATTACATTCAATATTAGTTCTTTATTGTAGTATTTATACTGTTTTAAGCGTCTTTGTTCTGCACTAATATTTTCTATAGGATACAGTGTTGCGTCTGGTTTTTCTAAGAATTTGATGCTTTTTAGGTCTCTGTTCTCTACGCTAATTTCCATATTACTACATATTATTTTGTTTAAGCCCATCGTTTCCTTCGTTTCATCGTCTTGAATATAGTAAATACTCTCTCCGTTTCCAGATACATTGATTGTATTAAGCTCATTATTGCTAAAATTAGCTTGCATATTAATCCCACTAATTTGATTAATGGAAGTACTGTCTAATTCTGATGATATAAATGAATTGTTATTTAACACTGCCTTATCTATTAATTGGTCTTTTAATACCAGTACAATATTGTCTGCTGTAAGCTGAAACTCGTCTAGCCATAAAACAGGTTCGGTATTTAAGTATATAAAGTTACTATCAGTATCGAAACTCAAAGAATCGCAATATCCTGCTATTACTTTTGTTTTAAAACTTACTTGGTAGTATGCATTTATTAAATGCGTTAATTCGTCTGTAAATAAAGTATCCGAAGTTAAATATAAGGTGTCATCGTTAAAAGGTAGTTGTAGTAAGGTATTGCCATAAGATTTACTCCTTTTTAGTTGATGACTTATAATACAACTGTCTGCAAAGAGTTTGTAGTTGTCTTGCAATTGGGTAATTTCTACCTTATTGCTTAAAAAGCCAGTCCCGTTTAATTGATCTATCCAGCCCTCTTCTGCAGTAATATAGTAAGCCTCATTTTCTATTACCCCATTCGATTTAAAAGAGGCATACTCCGTATTCATAGCATAGTATAAGGTGTCTGCCTTTAAGCTTTGTTTGTTGTCTAATAAAAGTACATCGCCATAAAAATCAAACTTTTCGGATTTAGAATAATACACTCCTTTTGTACTCTCCAGCGATTTACTTTTGTTTTTTATGGTAGCCCTGGTGTTAAAATGCCCTTGCTCTGTAATAAAGTTGTAATTAAGCTGCTTTGTAATGAGTGTCATCTCTTTGTGTGTAAACACAACATTTTCATGAATTTCGGCTAATTGATTATCTCCATGATACAAAAGATACTCTCCTTTTAAATTAAGTGTATCTCCTTGCCAAATGTGTATATTATTAAAGGCTTCAATTTTATTTTCTTTAGCGTAATAGTATGCACTGTCGCAGTTTAAATAGCGTCCTTGGTGTTTGGTTCTAACATTTCCTAATAACAATTGTCGGTCTTCGCTTATTTTTTTATTAAACGAAATTTCATCTGCATTAATAATTTCTATTTGCGTTTGAGCATTCGCTACGCAATTAAGCATCGTAACACTAAGAAGTAGGAAGTATGTAAAATGTTTAGTCATAAAAAAAGCCCCTTTTCGGGGCTGTTTTATTTTACTTTTTATTGTAGATAGTTTGAGTTCTATCAGGCCCCACAGAAACTATTACTATTGGTGTTTCGAGTTCCTTTTCTAGATACTCTACATAGTCGGTGAGTTCTTTAGGTAATTCACTCATTTCAGTCTTACCGGTTAAGTCTTCTTTCCAGCAAGTAAACTCTTTATAAATAGGTTCAATTTTATCGCCTTCAATATTATATGGAAGGTAATCTATAATTTCACCATTGTATTTATAGTGCGTACAAACTTTAATGGTAGGGAATTCGCTCAGAACATCCGCTTTCATCATCATTAACTGTGTTACACCGTTAATATTGATAGCGTATTTTAAGGCAGGTAAATCAATCCAACCACATCTACGAGGTCTTCCTGTAGTTGCACCAAATTCATTTCCGGCTTTTTGAATTTCTTCACCTGTCTCATCTAACAATTCAGTAGGGAATGGTCCGCTACCAACACGTGTTAAATAAGCTTTAAAGATTCCAAAAACATCGCCTATTCTGTTGGGTGCAATACCTAAACCAGTACAAGCACCAGCTGCAACAGTATTAGAAGAGGTTACAAA
>DKGK01000032.1:2789-12282 GCA_002453265.1 Flavobacteriales bacterium UBA6772
GGATAAGTTCCAAAATCAATATCTAATAAAGAACCTTGAGCTCCTTCGGCAAGAACTTTTTTACCAGCTTTACGAGCAGTATCTAAATAGTGCTCACTGTCAATAAACTCAAGTTCATTTAATCTATCAATTGCTAGAAACCAATCAGCTTCCAAACTTTCTAAATCGTACTCGAAGTCGTAGTGCTTAAGTAATTGTATGTGTTTTGCTACAAGGTTGTCGTAACGTTCTTTAAAATCAGGTAATTCAATATCCCCAACTCTAAGTCCGTTTCTACCTGTTTTGTCCATATAAGTTGGCCCAATTCCTTTAAGGGTAGAACCAATTTTAGCCTTTCCTTTTGCATGCTCGGATGCAGCATCAAGTAGCTTGTGACTTGGTAGAATTAAATGTGCTTTTCTGGAAATTAATAATTTCCCATCGAAGTTTACATTTAGTTTTTCTAAACCTTCTAATTCCTTTTTAAAGATAACAGGGTCTATAACTACACCATTACCAATTACATTAAGTGCGGTAGGGTGAAATATTCCAGAAGGAATAGTGTGTAGAACGTGTTTAATTCCATCAAATTCTAAGGTGTGCCCAGCATTAGGGCCTCCTTGGAATCTTGCAATAATGTCGTAGTTTGAAGTTAAAACATCAACTATTTTTCCTTTTCCTTCGTCTCCCCATTGGAGGCCTAAGAGAACATCTACTGCCATTTTTTTGTGCTTAATGTGTTTGTTTATCGGTACATTCTTTACATGTACCATACATGTTTAGTGCGTGGTGAACAACAGTGAAGCCTAAAACTTCCTCAACCGCATTCATAATGTTTTGTATCCTAGGATCGCAAAACTCTAATACCTTACGGCACTGCGTACATACTAAGTGATCGTGTTGTTTGTTACTAAAGCTTTTTTCGTACTGTGCTTGATTTTCTCCAAATTGATGCTTGCGCACCAAATTACAATCCAATAACAATTCTATAGTATTATAAAGCGTAGCTCTACTAACACGATAGTTTTGATTTTTCATTTTAATATAGAGTGCTTCTATATCGAAATGATCGTTGTAATTGTAAATTTCTTTGAGTACTGCAAATCGCTCGGGCGTTTTTCGTTGCCCGTTTTGCCCTAGATAAGTAGTAAAAACTTGTTTTACTTGTTCTTGTATTTTCTTGCTCATTGTGTTGAAATAGGAGTCAGAAACAAGTCGTAAAACTAAGCATTAATTTCTAATTCATCTTATTATTATCTACTTTTAAATTTGCGTTTTACTGAAGTGATTCCCTCCGCTTTTTTTAGTGTTTTTATTACGGAATCTAAGCTTTGTTTATCCTCTATTACTACTGTAATTAGTCCGTCAAAAATGCCATCTAAACTAGATATGTTTATTGACTGAATATTGACCTTGAGATTAGTTGACAGTATTTGAGTTACTTCATTTACCAAACCAACTCGGTCAATTCCTTTAATGTTTAAAAGAGCAATTGATTCTTTATTATTACTGTCAATCCATTTAGCTTTAAGTATTCTGTAAGCGAAATTTGATTGTAATCGTACTGCATTCGGACAATCGTGTCGGTGTATTTTAATCCCTTCTCTAATGGTTGTAAAACCAAATACAGAATCTCCGGGTATTGGAGTGCAGCATTTAGAGTAGGTGAAGTCAAGTTTTTCTTCGGTAGGACCAAAAACTAAGGTGTCGTATTTAACCTCTTCTTTTTGCTCTTTTTGCTTGTTTGTTTTTCGGTAAATTTTACTTTTTAAGTACTGATACCAACTGTTTTTGTTAACTACAAACTCTTTTAGCATACTATTGGTGAGTACACCAGAACCTACATCGAAAAATAAATCTAAACTATTTTTGTATTTAAAATAGCTACACAATTCGTTTATTACGCTATCAGAAAAACTAAGCTTTAAATGTTTTAATTTTCTCTCAAGAATTTCTTTACCCTCTTCTGCTATGGCTTTTTTAGCATCCTTTAAAGAGCTTTTAATCTTGTTTTTTGCCTTCGCACTAATTACAAAATTAAGCCATGCCTTTTTAGGTTTTTGATTTTTAGAGGTGATTACTTCTACTTGGTCGCCACTTATTAACTTATGGCTTAAGGGTACAAGTCTACCATTTACTTTACAGCCTAAACATGTTGCTCCTAATTGCGAATGTATATCGAAAGCGAAATCTAAAACAGAAGCTCCTTTTGGTAGTGTTCTTAAGTCGCCATTTGGTGTAAACACGAATATTTCTTTAGAGAATAAATTGAGTTTAAACTCTTCTAAAAAATCAACTGCATTGGTTTCTGGGTTTTCAAGTAATTCTCTAATTTGATTTACCCATTCCTCTAAATTACCTTCTTTAGTGACTCCTTTTTGCTTGTATTTCCAATGAGCTGCATAGCCTTTCTCAGCTACTTCATCCATTCGCTTTGTTCTAATTTGAACTTCAACCCACTTACCAATCGGACCCATTACCGTAGTATGTAGCGATTCGTAACCGTTTGCTTTTGGGGTAGAAATCCAGTCTCTTAGTCTATCTGGATTTGGGCGGTAATTATCGGTAATAAGTGAATAGACTTTCCAGCAATCCGATTTTTCGTTTCCGATTTCTGATTCTATAATAATGCGGACTGCAAACTTGTCGTACACTTCATCAAAAGAAACACCTTGACTTTTAATCTTTTTGCAAATTGAGAAAATAGATTTTGGCCTACCTTTAATTGAGCATTTTAAGCCGTTACTTTTAAGCCTTTCTTTTATAGGTTTTGTAAAGCGTTGTATATATTGTACTCTTGCTTTTTTAGTTTCGTTTAATTGCTGAACTATGTCTCTGTATATTTCAGGTTCGGTGTATTTTAAACCCAAGTCTTCTAATTCGGTTTTTATAGAATACAAGCCTAAACGATGTGCTAGCGGTGCGTATATGTATAGTGTTTCTGAACCAATTTTTTGTTGTTTATGCCTTGCCATCGAATCGAGGGTTTGCATATTGTGTAATCGGTCGGCTAGCTTAATTAGTATTACACGGATATCATCAGAAAGGGTGAGAAGCATTTTTCTGAAATTCTCTGCTTGGATCGAAATGTCTTGCTCCGCTAATCCAGAAATTTTAGTTAGTCCGTCAATTATCTGTCTTATCTTTGGATTGAACATTTTTTCCATGTCATCCAAAGTGTAGTCCGTATCTTCTACTACATCGTGTAAAAGTGCACAGGCAATAGAAGTTGCACCTAGTCCTATGTCTTTAGCTACTATTTGGGCAACTGCAATAGGATGAAAAATGTATGGTTCGCCACTTTTCCTACGGACATCCTGATGAGCTATAACAGCAAGGTTAAAAGCCTTACGAATGAGCCCTTTATCTTCTCGAGTTATGTCGCTGTTGCAAGATCGTAAAAGTGCTTTGTATCGCTTTACAATTTCTTTATTTTCTAACTCTATATCTATTTCGCTCATATTAAATAAAGTTTTTCTAAACCTAAGGAAATACTTTAAATGAAAAAAGCCATGAAGGATATTTCATGGCTTTTTTTTTAGATTTTTTAAGTTAAAAATTAATAGTTTAATAATTTATATTAAGTGTTTTACTTAAATCTACTGATTCGTAACTTGTTCCAGTATTAATTATACTGACTTCTATTTCCCGACTACTAGTTTATCCTTTCGCAGGAAGAATTTTAGTTTTTACTTCTCCAAAACCAATTCTATAATTAGCAGATTCGCAGTGTGCTTTCATAATTACACTGTCGTTATCTTGTATAAATTTACGTTCAGAGCCATCAGGCATGGTCATAGGTTTTGTTCCTTTCCATGAAAGCTCTAACATTGAACCGTAAGCTTCTGGTGTATTTCCAGAAATTGTTCCAGATGCCATCATATCTCCTGCATTAATATTACAACCATTTACAGTATGGTGTGCCAATTGCTGGTTCATATTCCAATACATATATTTGTAGTTGGATTTTGATACAGTATGAGGTGCAAAGTGTTCAGATTCAATTTGCACCTCTAGTTTAATGTCGATGTTTTTATTTCCATCAAATTCCAGATAAGGAAGAATTTGAGGTTCTTGTTTTTCTCCCTCGACACGGAATGGTGTTAGTGCATCAAGTGTAACAATCCAAGGAGAAATTGAAGATCCAAAGCTTTTACCTAAGAATGGTCCTAGTGGAACATATTCCCATTTTTGGATATCTCTTGCGGACCAATCGTTAAAAATACACATTCCAAAAATATAGTCATCGGCCTCGGTAGTAGAAATAGTCTCGCCCATTTCTTTACCTTGTCCTGTAACAAAAGCCATTTCCAACTCAAAGTCCATTAATTTACAAGGACCAAAAACTGGCATTTCTGCACCTAAAGGTATTTGTTGCCCTTTAGGACGGTGAATGTTTGTGCCAGATAATACAATAGAAGAGGCTCTACCATGATATCCTACAGGAATATGCAGCCAGTTTGGTAAAAGTGCATTGTCTGGATCTCGGAACATACAGCCTACATTATGAGCATGCTGACGGCTAGAGTAAAAATCGGTATAATCGCCAACACGAACAGGCATAGCCATCTCTATTTCGTTTATTGCTGAGACAATTAATGCTTTATGCACTTCATCCATCGTATTGTTTGCATCAAAAATTTCTGCAATACGATCTCTAACAGCTCTCCAAATAGTTTTATTTAGTTTTAAGAAAGCGTTCAGAGTTTCTTGGGCAAACACATCTGCTTCTAAATTAATTCCATCAAAGTAATTAAGCTCCTGTAAAATCTTAAGATCAATGACGAAATCGCCTATTCTTGTACCAACACAAATGCTGTTGTTCGCTTTTTTGAATACCCCAAATGGGATGTTTTGTATAGGGAAATCAGAATCTTTCGAAACCTCAATCCACGATTTTCTATTCGGATCGTTTGCTTTTATCATTGTAAAAAATTTTGTACAAAAATAAGGATTATATTTGCATCGGAAATCACGAAACCAACATTAATCATAATATATAGAAAGATGGAAAGAGATCAGCAAATTTTCGACTTAATTCAAGATGAACACGAGCGTCAAGTTTATGGAATTGAATTAATTGCTTCAGAAAACTTTGTGAGCGACCAAGTAATGGAAGCCACAGGTTCTTGCTTAACAAATAAGTATGCCGAAGGATATCCTCAAAAACGATATTACGGTGGTTGTGAAGTCGTAGATCAGGTAGAGCAGTTGGCTATTGATAGAGCCAAAGTTTTATTTGGTGTGGAATATGCAAATGTACAGCCTCACTCTGGTTCTCAAGCAAATGCCGCAGTTTACCTTGCTTGTTTAAATCCGGGCGATAAAATATTAGGTTTCGACCTTTCTCACGGTGGTCATCTTACCCATGGTTCTCCTGTTAATTTCTCTGGAAAACTTTACAAAACTTCGTTCTATGGTGTAGAAAAAGAAACGGGTAGAGTAGATATGGATAAGGTCGAAGAGGTCGCTTTAGCTGAAAAACCGAAACTTCTTATTTGTGGTGCTTCTGCTTATTCTAGAGATTGGGATTACGCTCGATTTAGAGAAATTGCAGATAAAGTTGGTGCTCTATTAATGGCAGATATATCTCATCCTGCAGGTTTAATTGCAAAAGGGATTTTAAATGATCCTGTTGAATATTGTCATATTTTAACAACTACAACACATAAAACTTTAAGAGGCCCTCGTGGTGGGATGATTATGGTTCCTAAAGATTTTGAAAATCCTTGGGGCATAAAAACACCTAAAGGTAAAGTTAGAATGATGTCTGCTCTTTTAAATTCTGCTGTATTCCCAGGAATGCAAGGTGGTCCTTTAGAGCATGTTATAGCAGCTAAAGCGATTGCTTTTGGTGAAGCTTTAACCGACGAGTATTTTGAGTATATGCTTCAAACTAAAAGAAATGCGAATGCTATGGCAGATGCATTTGTTGCTAAAGGTTACGATGTGGTTTCTGGTGGAACAGATAATCACTGTATGTTAATTGATTTGCGTTCGAAAAATATTACGGGAAAAGATGCAGAGAATGCATTGGTGAAAGCTCATATAACCGTAAATAAAAATATGGTTCCTTTCGATACTCAATCTCCATTTATTACTTCGGGTATTCGTGTTGGTACGCCTGCATTAACTTCTAGAGGATTAAATGAAGCTCATATGGTTCAAATTGTTGATCTAGTGGATGAGGTGATAATGAATTTCGAAAACGAAGAAGTATTCACTCAAGTTGGTGCTAAGGTTAACGAAATGATGGGTGAGTTTCCGATTTTTGCATCTTAAGTATTAATCTAACATAACAAAAAAAAGAGATCGTTTGCGATCTCTTTTTTTGATTTAAATCCATTTATTATTAAGTGTTTATATACATTATAATTGTGTAAAATAATATTTAATTATGTTTTGCACAGTTTTTGATTACAATTCTAGAGTTTTACTATTTTTACTTGTTTTGTTATTGTTTTTATTTTATTAAACTGAATTATATGCCATTGTATAGACTTGTTTTTTTGTTTTTCGGATTATTTCCATTGGTTTTAAATGCTACTCACTTAATTGGGGGCGAAGTGGTTTATACGTGTTTAGGAGGGAATCAGTACGAAATAAAAGTAATTATTTATAGAGATTGTGGCCCTTCAAACACCAATGGAACTGGTTTCGATGGGAATGGTGTGATTTCCATTTACAATATGAACAATAATTTAGTAAGTGAACTCGATCACGGTTCGGTTTTTCAAGAATATGTAGTAGATGAATTTACTAGCGATTGCTTAACTCTACCTCCAGAACTGTGTGTCGAAAAAGGGACCTATACTATAATTACGACGCTTCCAAATAATGGGCAGGGCTATCAAGTCGTTTACCAACGCTGTTGTAGAAACGATCAAGTTTTAAATATTGTTAATCCAGGAGATTTAGGGTCTTCTTTGGTTGCTTATATTCCACCAATTTCTGGTGCTTCATGCAATAATTCACCAACATTCGATAGTTTTCCTCCTATGGCTTTATGTTTAGGTTCGGATCTAGAAATTAGCCAATCTGCAACGGATGTAGATGGAGATTCTTTAGTGTATTCTCTTGTAGCTCCTTTTCATGGTTCTAGCGATATGGATCCTACAGGAACATATCCACCTCCTTATCTACAAGTGCCTTGGGAAACTGGCTATTCCGATGCTTATCCTATGGACTCTAATCCGGTTGTAAATATTAATTCTACTTCAGGAGTAATTACAGGTACTCCAACTCAAGAAGGATTTTATATTATTGGAATTAAAGTAGAGGAGTATAGAAATGGCGTTTATATAGGTGAGATTTTAAGAGATTTTAGATTTTTAGTTGTTGATTGTGAAATTGCAACTGCCTCAGTACCTATTGCAGATGTTTATTGCGATGGTTTAGATGTGACTTTTACAAACGAAAGTCTTAATGCCTTTGAGTATTATTGGGAGTTTGGTGATGTAACTAGCACAACTGATTTTTCTGCCGAAATCGAACCAATTTATACGTACCCCGATAGTGGCACATATAATGTAACTCTAATTGCAAATCCGGGCTCATTTTGTTCCGATTCTTCAACGGTTACATTTTCGCTATACCCAAATGTTTTTCCATACTTTTCTTTACCTCCTACTGACTGTGAAGAAGATGCGGTTTATGATTTTTTTGGAGATGGAATTATTCCCCTTGATGGTAATTTTTCTTGGGATTTTGGTGTAAATGCAGTTAATCAGTTTTCCAATGAATTAGCTCCTCAGAATGTTGATTTTTCTGAAGATGGAGCTCAACAAATTTCTTTTACCGTATCTTATTTAGATTGCGAGGAAACCTACGAACAAACTTTATTAACCTCCAATACAGACTTGAATACTATTACATCTAGCGCCTATCAATTATGCGAACCACAAACAGTAACCTTTACGGCAAATAGTAATTCTTCTGATGATTTAATTTACAATTGGGATTTAGGGAATGGTACAAGTTCCACCAGCGCTAATCCTGTAGTAAGTTACGAACCTGGCGTATACGATGTAAGCTTATCAGTATTTAATACACTCACTGGATGCGAAAGTGAGTTGATCGAAAACAGTTGGATCTCTGTTTATCCCCAACCTACAGCCGTTTTTGAAACAAGTGTTTTACAAGGTTGCGACCCCTTAGAAGTTGATTTTGTAAACTTAAGCAATGAGGCTGATTCTTACGAATGGACTGTAAATGGTGCTGTTGTAGGTGTAGGAGAGAACTTTAATTATGTTTTTAATGAAGGTGATTATCAAGTTACGCTTCAAGCTTCAAACGATTATTTCTGTAGTCAAGATGATGAGATGTCGGTAGATATTTTAGCTCTGCCTCTAGTAGATGCTAGTTTTCAGGTAGATTATCAGTGTAATGATGATCTAGAAATTACCATTAACGATAACTCAAACTCTTTTACACAATTGTCATGGGATTTTGGTGATGGAAATCAACTAGGATCTTCACAAAGTTCGTATGAATACGAAAATGAAGGTTTATACACCGTTAGTCTTGTGGCTTCAAATCCTAACTCGTGTAATGGTACAAGTACTGCAAGTGCCATAATTGCTGTAGCCCAACCACCAGAGGTTGAGTTTGCCACTATTCCAACTGCCGATTGTGAAGCCGGAATTGTGCAATTTCAAAATTTAAGTTTTATTTCTGCTTTCGATGGTGTGCTTAGTTGGGATTGGGAATTTGGCGATGGAGAAGAATCTCAGGGTTACACAGCGGAACATGTTTATACTAGCGAAGGTTCTTATTACGTTTCTTTAAATGTAGAAACAGAACAAGGCTGTGAGGATAACTTTGGGACTACCGTAAATGTAGGTTTTCTTCAAAAACCAATTCCTGCATTTTCTTATTCCATAGATTCGTGTAAAAAAGAACTAACTATTATTAATGAGTCGGAATTGTCTGACGAGTATTTGTGGAACTTAAATGGAGTACAGTCGGTAGAAGTTAATCCTGTAATGGAGCTAGAAGTTGGAAATTCGTATAGTATTAGCTTAATTGCTAGTAACGAGTTTTGTACCGATAAATTAACTCAAGTTGTAGATTATAACGCAGAATTTGTTTATCGAAACGTAATAATTCCTAATGTATTTACACCTAACGGAGATCTTAAAAATGATAGAATGATTATTGGTGGTTTGAATGAATGTGAACCCGCAAGTCTGAGAATATTTAACAGATGGGGCGTTGAAGTCTTTCACTCTTTAACTCCAATAACAGAACCATGGTCAGGTTTAAATCATTCTAACGAAGTTGTAGAAGGTGTTTATTTTTATGTTTTAGAATTAGAGCACCTAAGTATTACTGGTGATGTAACTATTTTTAGGTAAACACATAATACCAATTTATAATTAAAACTTTTAATCTTTAACTTTCAACTCTTCAACGAAAAGCTATCTTTGCAATTCTAAAATTTAGCTATGAAGTGTGGAATTGTAGGATTGCCTAATGTTGGTAAATCAACCCTTTTTAATTGTTTGTCTAACGC
>DKGK01000075.1 GCA_002453265.1 Flavobacteriales bacterium UBA6772
CTCCACTTCACGCTTAATAATATGTGCATACTGCAAGATTAAATCGGGCTGTGTAGCCATCATTTTCTCTTGTGTAGCAGTTAAGAACTGACTATTATCTACCTCACCTCTATTACCCGTTTTTGTATCAGTAACAAAAAAGAAAGCAGTACCTGCTTTTTCCATTAACATAACTCTCCAACTAAACCTATAGCCCTGCTCTGTCCAAAATAATTGTCCAGGATAAAGTAAATATCGAAAAGGAAGCACTAATTGAAAGAACACATAAAGTGCTAAAAAAGTTAGTAACAATTTATTTTTAAAGCCATGCAAAAATAAGGAATTAGACGCTACTGACCTTCTATTTTTAAGCTTTAATATAGACTGAATAAAAATAATTATTTTCTGATGGAATGCTGAAGGGAAGAAAATTAAAGTTGATAAAATCATAATCCATGGAAACATCCCGATAGGAAACATAATACCCGTAATTAGATGAAATAGAACCAAAACTAAATAAGCCGGAAGTCTAAGTCTTTTGGATAGCAATAAGAACACTATGCTAAGGTCGAAAATACAGCCCATCCAACTAAAGGAATAAGCCACCCATTGCTCGGTAAAAAAAGAACCCACAATAGGCCAATGAGCTTTTGCCTGCAACCAAATACTCATAGGCATGGCTTTAAACAACCAATCGTAATTGAGCTTAGCAATACCTGCAAAAAAATAGACAATTCCAAGCTGAAACTTTAGTAAGCCCAATATCCAGTTGGGAATTCTATCCAACTTTAAAGATGGTTTTATCCATACATCTAAAGAAATAGAGCGATGTGCAGGAAGTAAACAAAGTAAAAAAGCTACAAGACTAATAAAGTAATAATGGTTAAGGTAATTAGTACTATCGATGAGCTCTACATAAGTAAACAACAAAAAGTAGACAATTGTTGCCCAACGATAAAACAAGCCTAAAGCAATAAAAAGAGAAGCGATTAATAGAAGCACAAAAACACTGTACATTCCTATTTGGCCAAATGGCTTTACCCATTCGAAGCCGTAATAATGAAAAAAGTTTGTGGGCTGAATAAACAAAGTTTCAATCCAACCTTTGAACCAAAAACGAAGGGTACTCACAAACATCATTAAACCAAAAATGATTCTAAAAACCACTAATGGAGCAATACTGGAATCGGAATGAAACCAAGTCAAAATCTGTGATCTATAAAATTTTAAATTAATCACCGTCGGAATCTGCTAGCGTAACGGTTACAGAAAGGTAAGAACGCATATCGTTCTTTAGCATAGGAACCATTTTCTGAAGCTCACTAGATGCGTTTTGAAGACCATCTACATTCGTTGAAATCTCGAAGGCTAGATCGTTTTCTAAAGAAGTTATTTCAGATTTACAAATACTAAATTGCTCCTTTATAGCTTCTGCCAAATCGCCATCTACTACAGTAGATTGTGCGTTGTACTCTTTTAATTTTTCAAATAAGCCAACTCGATCAATTCCATCTTCTCCAATTCCTAAGTAAATAGATTCTAAAGAAGCTATGTTGGTCAACATTAAATCGAAAGACGATTTACTGTAAGGTGCTTCAACCACAGAAATATTTGCATTTACAGGAATACCAAATTGTGTAGCAAAGCCAGCAGGGAGTCCAAATTTATCACGTTTAATCTTTTCGTAATCGAATAAATACTGATTAAATAGTAAACTCAAAGAACTATTTTGATCATTTCCAACAGCCCCAATAAAAGTAGCTCTATAAGAATCCCAAGCGAGTATAACTGTACCAACTCTGTCTTGCATATCTAGTATACATTCGCTCAAATACGATAGTCTATTTTCGTTATCTAATTCTATATGTAAATCCGTAGTATTTGAGTGAAATAGCAAATAATCTAATGCAGGAAAACCTTTTGCTTCGTAGTTAGAAGGAAAGTCTAAATTGTATTCTGTGCTACTAATATTAGCCTCTATCTTAGAATTATTGGTTGGAAAAGTATTGCAATTTGACCTCAATAAAGCAGAATATTCTGCAGCTGGACCAAACTCAAAAACGGATACTTTTTGCCAAGTATGATAGGATACTTTAAATTGATCCTGTAAGAATAGTAAGCTTAAATCGGTTCTATCGTAAAGAGTCAAAGCCTCTTCTAATTCGATTAATTCTGTTTGTAATTCGGCATAACGAGGCACAATAATATTGTCTGTTATATTTACAAACAAATCGTTATAATCTACCTCATCAACTGTAGGTTTTGTAGAACAAGAGCTTACTAGTAAGCTCAAAGCAAAAAAAGAAAGAATAAATCGAATCATAAGTATAAAAGCCATCTGCTTTCGCAGATGGCATCTTTAAATAATTATTTAGTAATCTGTAGCGTTTGCAATACCAAAAGCATCTGCCAAGGCAGTACGAGTATTGTTTATCATTTCTGGAGTAACTTCGTATAAGTTAGTTCCTAGCTCAGCAATAATTGCATCTATATTTGAAATAGTAATACTCTTTTCTACATTATATTGTAGTGCAGAAATAAAAGCAATAGCTTCAGATAATTCATGGTTACGCAAAGCATCGTCAGTAATATCCTCTAAAGCAGCGTTTAAATAATGTAAAGCAGCAGAAACAGGAATCATTTCCCACTCAGCACGAATAGTTCCGATAGCTTCATCTCTTACTGTATAATCCTCATTGTTTATAGCTGCTCTACCTAAAATAAAACCATCTAACATAATATTATCAATAGTCTCTAAACCACCATTTATTGTTTTCTTTGCATACTTTGCCCAAAAAGAAGCGCCATCTGTATCAGCTATTGAGAAATCTGTAGGAGCTCCAAAATAACCAAAAGATTCATCCCAGTGATGCTGCATGTCGGTATATTCTAATGGACCTACTAATGCAGTAATATCATTATCAACGTCCATTTTGACTTCACTTAAGTAAACTGAAGTTCCTTGATAATAAAAACAAGAACCCATAATTCCTTTAGAGATTAATTGGATAGGTTCAAAACCATTTTCGTTGAATAAATATGTTTTTTCACCATCAAGAGAAGTTGTTCTAATTCCGTTGACAGACAATGCTGCTAATTCATCAATTAAAGTATTAATAACATCGGCATCGAAAGTTTTACTTTCTAAATCCTTTGTTGGTTGTTCCTCTGCAAAAGCTTCCGAAGTCCATACATAATTATTGTTTGCATACATACTTTTTATGACCTCAGCATCCACACTTTGATTTTCGTTAGCTAATTTCATATAAGTTTCCATTTCTGCCAACATGTTTAAACGATCTTCCTGACCACCATAACTAGCGTTTTCGAAATTAAAACTTGTAGGAACAGAATACGAAGTGTCATCTGGCTTAGAATCTTCGGTACAAGAGGCTACAAAACCTATTGATACAACTAAGGCTATCTTTACTGTTGATTTAATTAAATTCATTTGTTCTGATGTGTTTGTGTTTATTTAGACTTATTTTAAACTGCGTGGCAAAACTAAATATATATTTTTAATTAAACTATGATTTATATCATTTTATTTGGACTAATTAAAAATAAGAAGCTTAGAAGAATTTTAATGGACTAGTTAACATATTATGGATAAACTAATAATTGTAATTGAGATAAGCCAATCTGGGAATCTCTCTGTAATTTTAAAAATAAATCGTTCTTTTGTAGGACTATAAAATTCCAAGACTAAAACCTCTTAAAATGTATAAGATCCTCATCTTTTTCATCTGTTTTATTACACTCAACTCATGTAACTCTATTTCTCATAGAGACTCAAAAACTATGGTAGTACCGAAACCTAAAGGTCCAAGAAAAGAACGTAAGAAAATAAAGAAAGCATTCTTTGAAAACATGCATCGAGCCGAAGAAGGGTTCAATTGGAAAAAACACAATAAAAAAACGCGCTGGGAAAACTATCAAAAAAATAAGAACACCAAAGTAAATTTCGCAGTAGCAGGCTTTTGGAAAGAAAGAGGTTCCGCAAATCAGGCTGGTAGAATACATACAGCAGAGCTAGACACCCTAAACAATATATTATACTGTGCTTCATCAGGAGGGAATATATGGAAAGGTTCTACTGAAGGTGAAAACTGGATTTCGTTAAACGACGATATTAAGTTTTACGATATTAAAATGATGAAGATGGTGCAATCGGATTCTTTAAATCGCTTGGTTGTTTGTACCGGTAAAAGTGAGTTTTATTATACCGATGATCAAGGAAATAACTGGAATCAATCTACAGGACTTGAAGGAACAGAAGATTGGGGATATATTAAAAAGGCCGTTGCTGTGAATGATTCCATCAATACAATTTATGTACTTACTTCTGAGTGGGATGATGATTCTTGGTCTAGTGTTTCAAAACTGTATAGATCTACTAATCAAGGGGAAAACTTCCTAGAGATTCACCAATTTCTTACAGATATTAACAAAAGTGACATTTGGAGTCCTTATCAGTTTTCGGATACTACAATTGTACTTGCGAACAAAAAAATCTATTCACTTATAGGAGACTCCGTAGAATTGAAAACTACTATCGATGCTAATACCTCGGGATACTCTTTAATTACAGGATGCACTACAACAGAATCTACAACCCTATATACCTATATAAATCACGAATTACACAAATCAATGAATAATGGTTCAAACTGGGAATTCATCACCGAATTGGAAGATGAACCTTTTTTCAGTATGAGTTTTAACGCATCCATTAGCAATCCAGATGTTCTCTATATCGGAACAATAGAATGTGACGTTTCTTACGACGGTGGTTATACATGGGAGTCTGTTAACGATTGGTGGGATTATTACGACAGCCCTACAGACAAATTACATGCAGATATACCAAATATTAAAGCTTTATTAAATAGTGCTGGAGAAGAAATAACTTATGTAGCAACAGATGGTGGACTATATGTATCGAACGACCATTTACAAACCGTGCAAAACATCTCCTTAAAAGATTTAAATGTAAGTCAGTACTACTCTACTTACACCAACCGAAACAATCCAGATTACGTTTATGCCGGTTCACAAGACCAAGGTTTTCAAAGATCGATAGATGGTCCTACAGACAGCACTTTTAATTTCGAGCAGGTAATTTCTGGCGACTACGGACATATTGTTTCTGGCGATGGTGGCGAAAGTATATGGATGGTTTACCCAGGTTTTGCAGATTATTACCCAAATGCGGAAACTGGTGAAACTGGCGATTCTTGGTATTTCCCAGAAGATGCGACAGAATTATGGCTACCTCCATTGATGGCAGATCCAAATTTCGAAACCTCAGCCTATTTAGCAGGAGGTAATCTCGATGATTCTGGCTCTCACATAATTCGCTTAGACTACGACAACTCGATTTCTTCTACTCAGCTTAGTTATAATTTTGAGTATAACTCTAGTGGTGGATATATTACCGCAATGGCTTGTTCTAAAATAAATACTGATTATTGGTATGTACTTACCAATAATGGAAAATTCTTTACTTCTTCAGACTACGGTGTAACCTGGACTAAAACGATAGGTTTTTCAGGACCCGGAAATCATTATTTTTATGGGGCTTCTATTCAGCCTTCTGCTATAGAATTAGGTAAAGTATATATTGCTGGAAGTGGTTATTCTAATCCTGGGGTTTACATAAGTTCCGATAATGGAAATTCTTTTACGGCATTAGACCAAGGCTTACCACAAACCATGATTTACGATATTGCTCCCACATTGGGTGATGAATTTGTTTTTGCTGCAACAGAGCTAGGTCCTTATGTGTACTCTACAGAAACCAATGAATGGGCAGATTTGAGCGGTGATTTTGCTCCTGATCAAATCTATTGGACGGTAGAGTTTGTCGATGAAATTAAAACGGCTCGATTTGGAACTTACGGCAGAGGAATATGGGATTTTAAACTCCAAGAAGAAACTAGCTCGGTAGAATTAGTAGAAACGATTAAAGCAAACTTTAAACTTTACCCTGTTCCAGCAGTAGATTTTATTACAGTAGAACTTGAATCGCTTAATGACTTAAATATTTCAATTATAGATTTGCAAGGTAAAGTAGTGATTAATGAAGTAGCAATAGCTAGAACAAAAGTAAACATAAATATTTCTGAGCTAAACCCTGGTACTTATATATGTAGCGTTAACGGAAAAACGAAGACATTTGTAAAACAATAATTAACACGAGAAGTTTTGAATTGGAAAACATGAAAAAATAGTCAAAAATTCAATAGGTAGTTTAAAGACTAGGTTGGCAAAATAAGTTTTATTTAAGAGCGGAAACAAGTCAAGTCTTACTATTCTGTAACAAAAAAAAGTACAACCATTTTGTCTATTACAACATATTTTAGGCTTTTTTAGCACAGATATTTTTATATACATGATTTTCTAGTTTATATTCTCAAAAGAATTTAGGTATTGAATATAATTTAAAAGGCTGCAAAATCTGCTTTTTCATAACTACCGACCAAAGTACAAAGTTTTTTTAGCTCCTTTTTTTATGCCCAACACATTCTATAATTCTATAAGAGCAATACATGATTTTTTTGCTACCCTTTTTATTTCCCTCAGCTTTACGTCATAATATCTTGTGATTTAATTATCATATTCAAAAATAAAGCTAATAAAAGTGGAAAGAAATAGGCTTTTCGAATTATCTAATTTAGTTGTCAACAAATCGTTTATAACCTAAACAAATAGTCTATTTACAGAACATTATAAACGTGTTAATAAATAATGTGTTTTGAGTTTGAATAAAAAAGTTGTTAAGTAACTAGTACTTAGAGAAACTCATTAGGACAAGTAAAAAACTCCATCTCTACAAAAGATAGACTCAATATATACAAGATAATATAGCATTTTACAACAACAAACTCAATACACTCAGCCTCAAAATGCTAATAATCCGTTAAGGAATAACTCAGCACTCTATTTAGGAAACATTTTACCTCAAATATTGTTTCCTTAGTTTATTCATTGTAAATTTGCACCAATGGAAAAAAACGAACGAATTATAAAAGGAGCTCTGGATCTTTTTTTAAAAGCAGGAGTTAAGAGCATCAACATGGATGATGTATCTACCCACCTAGGGATTTCCAAAAAAACACTATACAAGGTAGTTAGCAATAAAGCTGACTTAGTAAAACAGGCTTTCACCTTATATCAGAGCTGTTTTATTAGTAAGATCGAGGCTATAAAATCAAAAAACGAAAATGCTATTGATGAAAGTTTTGAAATTGATGAACAGTTATGTGTTTTACTTAAAAACCGACCTCCGCACCTAATTAGTAATTTAAAAAAATACTTCCCAGAAGTGTGGGAAATTTTAGATACTAATAGACGGACTAATATTATAGGATGTGTAGTACACAATTTAGAATTAGGGAAAAATCAAAAACTTTATAGGACAGATATAAACGTAGGTATTTTAGCGAAACTTATGATTAATACCGTTGAAGCTATTGTAGATGACGAACTTTTCCCACTTACAGAATACAATTTCAAAAATATACTTCAAGAAAATAGAGTGTACCACATACGTGGTATAGCGACCACCAAAGGAATTAACTACCTAGAAAATAAATTACAAAATGATTAAACCAATCACAATAAGTCTGTGCTTACTCCTTAGCTTAGGTTTACAAGCTCAGCATATATTTTCGGTAAAAGAAGCCCAAGAATATGGCTTACATAATAACCGTGAACTAAAAAATGCGGTTTTAGAAGTTGACATTGCGGCTAAACAAATGAAGGAAATAATTTCTGTTGGTTTGCCCCAAATAAACGCAGAAGCTCAATGGCAAAAGTTCCTTACTGTACCTACAACTTTAGTTCCTGCGGCAGCTTTTGGAATTAGTGACAATCCAGATGCACCTAAATATTTAGAAACGCAGTTTGGTTTACCACATACAAGTACAGCATCGGTAACAGCAAGTCAGCTTATTTTTAATGGTAGTTATATTGTAGGACTTAAAGCTGCAAAGTCTTTTATGGCTTTCTCTAGAATGCGAAAAACATTTACCGAGCAACAAATTGCAGATAGTATTGCAACGGCTTATTATAATGTACTACTTACAAAAGAAAATTCCGATTTCTTAGAAGCTATTGTAAAAGTGCACAAAACTATAGTTACCGAAGTGGAAGCAAATTATAATGCAGGCTTTGTAGAAGATATAGAAGTAGATCGTATGGCATTAGTCCTTTCTAAAATGGAAATGCAGTACGCCAACATGAACCGTAGAACAGAAATTTCGGAAGCTTACTTAAAATTAATGCTTGGAATAAACCTAAGCGAATCGGTAGTTCTGTCGGATAGCTTACCAGATTTATTAAATTCTAGTATTTCTTTTAAACTAGAAGAATCCAATGTTGAGCAGCGTATAGAATACCAAATGGCAGATATGAAGGTAGCCCTAAAAAAGCTAGACCTAAGAAGATACCAAACAGACAAACTGCCTACCATAGCAGCTTTTGGATCTGTAAACACCTCTTCTATGGGAGAAAAATTCACAGCATTCGAACCTAGTTCTACATGGTACCCTAGTCAAATGGTCGGCCTAAAAGTAAGTATTCCTATTTTCGATGGTTTGGGAGGTAATGCTAGAATACAAAAAGCACGTTTGGTTTGGGAACAAGCTAAAAACGATAAAATGCAAACCGAGGAAAGTTTAGCTCTCGCACACCTTGCAGCACAGAGTAATTTTATAAACGCCAGTAGCGACTATAATCACCAAGAGAATAACTTGGCTTTGGCAAAAAAGATTTACGAGAAAACACTAGCCAAATACAGAGAGGGATTGGTAAGTAGCTTAGAACTTTCGCAAGCAGGTACAGAGTACTTACAAAGCAAT
>DKGK01000100.1:0-5145 GCA_002453265.1 Flavobacteriales bacterium UBA6772
CTTTGGAAAAATAAAATTGCCGTTTTAGTAGGCGATTTTCTTCTTTCAAAAGGATTATTACTTGCGGTAAAAAATGAAGACTTTCATCTTTTAAAACTCACTTCTCGTGCAGTAGAAGAAATGAGCGAAGGGGAATTATTGCAAATTGAAAAAGCCCGAAGATTAGATATTGTAGAAGAGGTCTATTACGAGATTATCCGTAAAAAAACAGCTTCACTTATTGCTGCTTGCTGTGCGGTTGGATGTTCCTCGGTTTCAAAAGATGAAGAACTCATCCAAAAAATGTGGGATTTTGGTGAAGCTATTGGTATAGCATTCCAGATAAAAGACGACCTTTTTGATTACCAAAAACAAGGACTTATAGGCAAGCCTGTAGGAATAGACATAAAAGAGCAAAAAATGACTTTGCCCTTAATTTATGCCTTACAACATTGCGATAAGAGTACACGTAAATCAATTATAAATAACATTAAAAGGCATCATAACAATCCTAAAAAGGTAAAAGAAGTTATTGCCTTTGTACGTGCAAGTGGAGGATTAGAATACGCCGAAAAAAGCATGTACGAATACCAAGCTAAAGCTGAAGTTATACTTTCTAGCTTTCCAGATTCAGAAGCTAAAATTTCGCTACAGGCGCTGATAAAATATGTTATTGACAGGAAAAAGTAAGCTTGAGACTTAAAAATTAAAGTTTGAACTTTCGTATTCACTCTAATCATTTACTAATCCCTTTTATTTGGTACTTTAGCCTTTTAAATTTACAAGTTTGATTCCAAAGGAAACCATAGACCTCATTTTCGAAACTGCCCGTATAGACGAGGTAGTTGGCGATTTTGTACACCTCAAAAAACGTGGGGTTAATATGTTGGGCAACTGCCCTTTCCACGACGAAAAAACGCCTTCATTTACGGTTTCTCCAGCCAAAGGAATCTATAAATGCTTTGGATGTGGTAAAGGAGGGAACTCCGTAAATTTCGTAATGGATCACGAGCATTTTTCGTATCCAGAAGCCTTAAAATTCCTTGCCAGCAAATACAATATTTATATTGAAGAGCAGGAACGTACTCCAGAACAAGAGGAGGCCGCCAACGATAGAGAGAGTATGTATATTGTTAGTAATATTGCTAACGAATACTTCCAAAATCAACTTTTTAATGGCGACGAAGGACGTGCTATAGGACTGAGTTATTTTAAAGAAAGAGGCTTTAGAGAAGATACCCTCAAAAAATTCCAACTCGGTTATAGTCCAGAAAAAAGTGATGCTTTTAGTGCACACGCTCTTAAGGAAGGATATAAGCTTGAATTCTTAGAAAAAACAGGACTTACAATCCCCAAAGAATCCAGAAACTACGACCGTTTCCGTGGTAGAGTTATGTTTCCTATACATTCTTTGTCGGGTAGGATTTTAGGTTTTGGAGGGCGTATTTTAAAAAGCAATGTTAAGGCAGCCAAGTACCTCAACTCTCCAGAAAGCGAAATATATTCCAAGAGTAAGGTTCTGTATGGAATGTTTCAGGCTAAAAACAGCATTGTTAAAAAAGACCGCTGTTTATTAGTTGAAGGTTATACCGATGTGGTTTCTATGCATCAATCGGGTATAGAAAATGTGGTGGCATCTTCGGGAACTTCCTTAACCGTAGATCAGATAAAATTAGTAAAACGATTTACCAATAATATTACTCTACTTTTCGATGGTGATGCTGCTGGTTTAAAAGCAGCCCTTAGAGGCGTAAATTTAATTCTTCAAGAAGGACTCAACGTAAAGGTAGTTACCTTTCCCGATGGAGAAGATCCAGACTCGTATGCTAAAAAAGTAAGCTCCGAGGAACTTGAAAATTATATAGACGAACAAGCAAAAGATTTTATAGAATTTAAATGCTCTTTACTTTTAGCCGAAGCTAAAGAGGATCCTATAAAAAGGGCTGAGTTAATAAAAGACATTGCCGCTACTATAGCACTTATACCAGATACTATTTCGAGAACAGTGTATGCACAAAGCTCTTCTACAATTTTAGGAATAGATGAGCAGCTTATATTTTCGAGCATCGAACAGTCGCGCTCTGGGAAAGCTCATTCTGCAAAGAATGAACCCATGCAAGTGGTGTTTACAGGTACAAAAAAAAACACTATAGCTGCCGACTTAAGCTTAAGTCTTGAAGAAATAACACTTATACGCTTATTAGTAATTTACGGAACTTCACCCTTAAATTTTGAATACGAAAATGAAGCTGGTGAAGAGGAAGTAACGACCGTTTCGACGGCAGAATATATCCTCTCTGAACTGAGCGAAGATTCAATAGAATTTTCGAATACAGTTTACAATAAAATATATTACGAATTTATCACGCACGTTAACGAACACGAAACTATTCTTGATGATAAATTCTTTGTTCGTCATCAGGATCCAGAAATTTCACAAGCTATATCGGAGTTGTTAAGTGATAAACATTTATTAAGCGACTGGTCTAAAAAAGAAATATTTGTTCCTACAGAAACTGATAAATTAAAGGAATTAGTTACTGAGGCTGTAATACGATTAAAGTCTAAGCAGGTGAAGATAAAAATTTCTGATATGCTTAAACAGATGAAAGACAATACAGTACCAGAAGGTGATCGCTTAAATTTTCTACATAATTTTCAACAATTAAATGATTTGTCAATGCACATTGACAAAGAGTTGGGCAGAGAATGTTGATTTTCCCTTAAAGTAATTAATACTTCTTATTTTTAAAAGCCTCTCCTGAGAAATCAGTAGAGGCTTTTTTTCTCCAGTGTATTCGTACATTTTAAGTGCCCAACTTACCAATCGTTTAAATAGTAAAGTGGTCAATCTCGAGACCTCTATTCTTTACAATATATTCTATGCCAGTATAGTATCCCAAAAACGAAATAGACATCCTAAAATATTTTGTTTAATTTGACGTTATTTATTTTGAAATGAAAAAAGATAGATTCATGCAAAAGTTAATTTACATCTTTTTAGCAGTATCAATTATTTTTGCTGCTTGTAGAAAGGAAGAAGAAGTTACAATAGACTCTACTTGGAATTGTGTTAATGGTACCTGTTTAGATCCTGGAACAGGAAATGGTACTTATACTTCATTGTCTAGTTGTGAAAGTAATTGCATGTTAGCTCAACCTGGATCTGCCTTAGCACAGGCTCAATTAATAGAAGCTGAATTAGGTCCTATTCCAACTTTTAATTGTGAAGATGGGGTATTGATTCCTATATATGTTAATGGAATAGAAGTTTTTGTAGATCAGCCCACATATGAATGCGATAATCCAGATTTAAAAGGTGAGTGTTTAACAGGTTCCCGCGTAGGAAGAATACAAGGAACAAACCAAGACGGAAGCATAAGACCAGAAGTTGTTTGGGTTTTCTTTTGTAGAAGAGGAGATAATTTTGCTCAGATGATAGGCTACAATGAAATCACTGGTAAAACTGCATTTCTTGAATTAAATGATGGTTACCTACCAACAAATCCTTTTTTACAGCCAAATGTGTATGTTCCAACTCCTAATGATCCAACTTATGAAGCTGCCTGGAAAGCTCCTGCAGAAATAGCTGAGCAAGGCTGTAATAGCTGCCATACATCAGACGCTTTCATTCATTCGAGGTGGATAGCTGGAGCCAAATTGCCAAGTAATCCTAATGAACCAGTACTACCCGAAGTTGCTACACCGCACGGTAAATATTGTGTAATTGGAAACGAATTTTCGAGCTGGGAATTATCGTTTATTGACTTGCCAGAAAATAATTGTTTAGGATGTCATAGGTTGAGTAATATTAATGCTTGGAACTTTGCAAATAATACCGATTGGGACTTGTATATGCCACCTAACAATCCAGGTAGTATGTCAGCCGATTACCAAGAAATAAAAGATTTCATACAAAATTTCGGTCCATTTGAAATTGCTCCTAATAGTACAGCTGTTCCACCTTGTGATGAATAGAGAAAAGATGTTTCTAAAAATTAAATAATTTGTAAATGTACATTGACAAAGAGCTTGCGATAGAATGTTGATTTAGACTTCTAGTAATTAAGTCCTCTTATTTTATATAACCTCTCCTGAGAAATCAGGAGAGGTTTTTTGTATGCAGTGTATTCGTACATTTTTAAAGATTAAATTTATGATATACATCATTATAAATACTTAATTTTTGCTGTAAATTTGCCTCACTAAAAAGAACTAAAGATGTCTAAACTCAGTCAATTTAAAGTAGGTGGTGTACCAGAGCATTTTAATTTACCCTGGAAAAAAGCCATAGAAGAAAATCGCTTTGATGCGCATGGAATTTCTATTTCTTGGAAAGACTACCATGGCGGAACTGGAGCTATGACTAAAGCTTTAAGAACGGGCGAATTAGACATAGCCATATTGCTTACCGAAGGAATTATTGCCGATATTCATCGTGGTAATCCAAGTAAAATTGTACAGTTTTATGTTAAATCTCCTCTACGTTGGGGAATTCATGTGGGTGCTAAGTCAAGCTTTAGATCTGTAAACGATTTAGAAAATTCTCGTGCTGCCATTTCTCGTTTTGGCTCAGGCTCACATTTAATGGCTTATGTAAATGCCGATAATTATAAGTGGGATTTAGCAAAGCAGAAATTTGAAGTGGTTAAAAATCTCGATGGAGGAAGAGAATATTTAGCTGAAGGAAAGGCAGACTACTTCCTTTGGGAAAAGTTTACCACCAAACCTTATGTTGATAATGGCGAGTTCAGAATTATTGGCGAATGCCCTACTCCATGGCCAAGTTTTGTTGTGGCTGTAAGAGAAGAGCTTTTGCTTACACACCATAACGAGATTGAGCAAATTTTAAAAATTGTAAACGAATCTTGCAGTCAAGTAAAAACAAGCGATAATACAGTTAAAGAAATTTCTGAGCGATATCAACTTAAAGAAGAAGATGTAGCAGTGTGGTTTAATGAAACAGAATGGGCTTATAATGGCGATTTAGATACAAATACAATTAACAAAGTACAAGAGCGGTTAATTGATCTTGAAATTATAGATGCCAAAATGGATTTTGATATTCTTTGCAAACCTTTTGATGAGCAATTGGAAAAAGCAAAATAGTCAGTTTTTAATCTTATATTTTTTAGCTTAATAGAATTATCTCACAGATATATTTAC
>DKGK01000100.1:5531-9424 GCA_002453265.1 Flavobacteriales bacterium UBA6772
TAGTGCGAAAAACAAACAATTTGAAAAACCTTCTTACATATACGGTAGTAGTAATACTTACTGTACTCCTCTATTCTTGTTCCACACATAAGGATCGGTTTTTAAACCGAAGCTATCACCGTACGGCAGCTCGCTATAACGGTTATTTTAATGGCGTAGAGAGTTTAAAAGAAGGTGTAGCTAAATTAGAGAAAAACTACCAAGAAGATTACAGCGCTCTCTTACCAACTACCATTTTAGGTGATGCCAAGCAAGCTCAAAAAATATTTCCTCAGCTAAATCGTGTTATCGATAAAGCCGCTTTAGTGGTAGAATACCACGCCATGGAAATTAGAGGAGTGGAGAAAAATAAATGGATAGACGATTGTTATTTTTTAATGGGAAAAGCGTTGTTTTACAAACAAGAATATGGCAAAGCCATAGAAATGCTGGGTTATGTAAGTAGAGAATACGATGGTTATATTTCTGATATGGCAATATTATGGTCTACCAGAGCACAGTTAGAAATGGGCAATTTTACTACTGCAGAAAAACAACTAATGTATTTGGAATCTGATGCCCGATTAAAAAAGAAGGATCGTGTTTTATTGGCGGAAGTAAATGCAGTTTATCATCTTAAAAAACAAAACTGGGATCAGGTTATAGCGTACATAAATACCGCTTTAAAATACACCAAAGATAAAGCCCAAAAAGCTCGTTTTACTTTTATTTTAGCTCAGTTGTATCAGCAATTAGAAGATTACGAAACGGCTTACGAATATTTCGATAAGGTGGTAAAGATGAATCCAGAATACGAATTTAAGTTTAACGCTTTATTAAGCAGAGCAAGAGCTTTTAATCCTAAACACAACGATTCCTCTAAGTTAATCAGCGAAATAGAAAAGATGCTGAAAGACGATAAGAACATCGATTATAAAGATCAAATATATTACGCTTTAGCAGAAATAGCACTCAAAGAAAACAACGAAGATTTAGCAAAAGCACACTTAATAAATTCTACAGCAAGTAATTTAGGAAACGACCAGCAGCAGTCCATTTCGCATTTAAGTCTTGCAAACATATATTTCGATGAGGCTTCATATTTATACGCGCAAGGTCATTATGATACAGCTATGACTTTCTTGAGCGAAAATCATCCGGATTACGAAATGCTCACTAAAAAGAAAAATAGTCTAAACGATTTAGTGGATTTATACAATACGATTACGCTGCAAGATAGCTTGATGACGCTTTCGTTACTAGATGAAGATGCTTTATTAGAAATGATAGATCAGCTTATAGAAGATAAAAAGGAAGAAGATAGACTCGCAAAAGCAGCTTTAAAATCGGGTTCTGGCAACAGCCAAAACACCAATACTAGAAATCAGTTTAATCCTATGGCTGGTGGTGGCGGTGCTTGGTATTTCTACAATCCATCAGCAGTTAGTTTTGGTTATTCGGAGTTTATTACCAAATGGGGAGAACGAAGATTAGAAGACAATTGGAGACGTAAAAACAAACAACAAATTTCCTTTGACGATGATGAAGTTGATGAAGATAAGGATGTTTACAGTAGAGAATATTACTTAGATATTATTCCTACTACCGATTCTGCTAAACTAGCTACTGTAGATCTTATTGTGCAGTCTTTTTATCAGCTCGGCTTAATTTATAAAGAAGAATTACAAGATTATCCTGAAGCATTAGACGTTTTTGAAACACTACTTTCGGCTTATCCTAAAAATAAATACGAAGCACTGTCTTATTATCAGCTCTATAATATTCACAAATTATTAGATGAAAATTTTGAGGCTCAAGACTATTTAAATAAGCTTAAAGAAGAATATCCGGAAAGCGATTATTTAAAGATGATTCTCGATCCGGAGTCGTATTATTCACAAAATACCGAAGCTATAGATAGTGCCATGTTTTATTACGAAAATGTATACACGCTTTTTGTAAATAATCATTATACAGAAGTTATTGACTTAGCCGATTCTTTAAGAACAAAGTATAAATTGCATCCTATTGCAGAGCAGTGTTATTTGTTAAACTCGCTTTCTACAGGGCATCTTTTTGGAGAGGAAAAACTAATTGAAAGCTTAAACGAATTACTCAGCGTTTATTCTAGCGGAGATGTAGCAGACGAAGCAAGAGCTATTTTACGAGATATTGAGCGTAGATCTATTGTATCTAAAGAAACATTATACACCTTTGATGAAAGTGAAGAGCATTATTATGTCCTAGCAATTGAGACTTCGGGCCCTAGTATTAACGACCTTAAAATGGCTATTTCAGACTTTAATTCTACCTTTTATAATACAGAAATGTACAAAACACAAAGTCTGATGTTGAACTTAGATTATCAGTTGATAATTGTAAAAACTTTCGATAAATCGAGCAGGTCTTTAAAATATTTAGATGCCATAAAAGAAGAGGAGAATTTAAAAGGTATTTTAGGTCGATCTGATTTTGAGCATTTTATTATATCTTCGAGTAATTTTAAAATCTTTTACAAAGACAAATCACTCGATAAATATTTAGTGTATTTCGAAGGAACGTATTTAAAATACAAATAACCCTAAAACGGTATTCTATGTTTTCAAAATCTAATTCCGATTCCAGTCGTTCTAGCGATAAATCGAGCTCAGCAGTAAATGCTATTGGCCAAGGCAGTACTATTAAAGGAGATATTATTACCGAAGGCGATTTAAGAATTGATGGTACGCTTACTGGCTCTATAAACACCAAAGGACGTTTGGTTTTAGGCGAAACAGGCTTGGTAGAAGGTGAGGTTGTTTGTCAGAATGCACTAATTGCAGGAACTCTAAAAGCGAAAATTCAGGTTCACGAATTATTGAGCTTAAAAGCTACTGCAAATTTAGTAGGTGATATTATTACCAACAAATTGGCCATCGAACCTGGTGCAAATTTCACAGGCTCTTGCAGCATGGGAGCTTCGATAAAAAAGATTAAATCGAACGATTCTAATGAAAAAGAAGAAAAAACCGCTTAGCCAATTTTTAAAGTTTTCTAATATTGCTATACAAATGGGTGTTATTATTGGGCTTGGTACTTTTGCTGGTTCAAGATTAGATTTGTGGTTGGAAAAAGAAAATCTCTTTACAGTTTTACTTTCGCTTCTTGGTGTTTTCGGAGCTCTTTACCACGTAATTAATGAAGTAATTAAATTAAGTAAATGATAAGAGTTGTTCTCCATTTCTATGTAAAGTTGGTGCTTTATTCTTTTTGTATAGCTGCTGCACACTATGCATTCCAATTTTTTGATTTATTGACTTTAAGTAAAGTTGATTTTCTTCGTATTCATATATTCAATTTTCTTTCGGCAACTTTTCTTTACCCAGTTTTGGTTTATGGGTATATTTATTTAGCAGATAAGACTGGCTTTGTATATTTAGTGCTTAGCTTATTTAAGATGCTACTTGCTATGATATTTATGGCAATTTTAATTTTACCAAATCCTATACCTATGCAATCTTTTGCATTACAATTTTTAGTTGTTTATGCCGCATACTTAGTTTTTGAATTGCTTTTAACTGTAAGGAAATTAAAAGAATAACCTTGTAAGTTCGATTATACCCTATTCTATGTCGCTCATGTTAAGTTGCAAGTCTCAAATTATTTTTGATTAGTTGTATATATGCTTCTGTATTAAATAATATTGTCTATTTTTGCATGGATTTTTTGAAGGGCAATAACCACTTGAAAACTACATGAAAGCTCTATATACGTTTATTACATTAGCAGTCGCATTCTTATTAACAAATGCGAATTTATACGCCTCTGATACTGAAGCTAAACAGGGTGAAGATGAAGAATTCAATGCGGTTGAAGTTATTATGCATCATATTGCAGATGCGCATGAATTTCATATTTTGGATTATACTGACGAT
>DKGK01000100.1:9824-10297 GCA_002453265.1 Flavobacteriales bacterium UBA6772
TTTATGTCTAGCGAATTTAATCATGGTCACGATGAGGTTATTTGTGGTACACGAACTTACAAATTAGACCATGGTCATGTTGTAGAGTTAGGTGGTGCACACCCAATCGATTTTTCGATTACTAAGAATGTATTTTCTATGTTCTTATCAATTATCATCATTTTACTACTCTTTATTACTGTAGGAAGATCTTACCGTAAAGGGGGCTTGGCACCTAAAGGATTGGCTTCGTTCATAGAGCCATTAGTTTTGTTTGTAAGAGATGATATTGCAGTACCAAATATTGGAGCGAAAAAAGCTGATAAGTTTTTGCCTTATTTGTTAACTGTATTTTTCTTTATCTGGGTAAATAATATCTTAGGTTTAATTCCTTTCTTCCCTGGTTCAGCAAACTTAACTGGAAACATTTCATTCACTATTACACTTTCATTCATTACGTTCTTGATTACTAATTTGAATGGAAATAAAGATTA
>DKGK01000100.1:10686-10974 GCA_002453265.1 Flavobacteriales bacterium UBA6772
AGAATTAATGGGTATTATTGCAAAACCCGTCGCCCTACTTATTCGTTTGTTCGCAAACATTACTGCAGGTCACATTATCATCTTAAGTTTGATCTCTTTGATCTTTATCTTTAAGACTGTAATGATTGCCCCAGTATCCGTAGGGTTTGTACTGTTTATGGATGTCTTGGAGCTACTTGTAGCTGCATTACAAGCATATATTTTCACGTTGTTGTCGGCGCTATTCATCGGAATGGCGGTAGCAGAACATGAGCATCATTAATCAAGTTTTTTGTTTAACCCTTAAAT
>DKGK01000086.1:0-18756 GCA_002453265.1 Flavobacteriales bacterium UBA6772
TCACAAGTTGTTGTTGTAATAATAGTATAATCGTCCTCAGTTTGAATTATAGGTGCTGTGTTTTCTATTAATAATAATTCCGCATCACAATAATCAATTTCTGTTGTTAACTGTTCCTGCACAACATCATCATGCGTTATTGTTATGCTACAGGTTTTGCAACCTTCTTCAATACAAGCCGAAAAGCCTAAAATAATGAACATACTAAATCCTATTAAATACTTCATTTAATAATTTTTACAAGTTCGTACTCTTCTTATAGGACCTACGATAGTTGTTTTAGGTTCATTTTCCATAACTTCTAAAACCTCGCCGCAATAGACATCTACAGTGCCCAAATCCTCATTTATTTCTCCGTTATAAAAAACTTCTATTTCACATGTTTTACATTCTTCTTTGCAAGATGTAAAACCTAATAGTAATAATCCAAGGGGGAATAGTATGTTTTTCATCGATAGCTTAATTAGTAACAAGTAATAAAAGTGGTGTATTCATTTGTAGTCTCAGTCTCTTCATCCACAATAGTTTCTGTGGTATAATCCAAGTCAATCATTTCTTGAAGATCTTCGCCACAATAATCCGCTTTTACAGATCCCGACATGTAAATCTCCTCTCCATCAATTACCAAGTAAGTGGTAGATTCGCAAGTTTTACAATGGTCTTCTACGCAAGAAGAAATTAGTGGAAATAAAAGTAGAGGTAGTACTCTAAAAAGTAGTTTCATTTTTCATTTTTTGAAGATTCGAATATAGGCAATTTATTGGTCTTTTTTACGGGGTCTTCTCCATCGTCGTCTTCTCCATGGTGCTTTTCTAACTAAATCCATTTCTGTTCCGCTTCTCGGATAAGCAACGTCGCCATAATAAAATTTTGTAACAACAGTTTCGTCAAAAAGTTTGGTGCTTTTAGTAAAGTCTTTAGAGCTGTAAATTGTCCATGGAATAATCATTCCATTCCCCTCAAAAAGCAATCCTTCTTGTGCGTGTACTTCTCCGTTGTACCTAATAACAACCCCATTTTTTGCGTTAGGACTTATGGAGTGATCTCCTCTTTTTATTCCTAAGACCAAATGGCCATCGTCTAATTGAAACTCTTTCCAACCATAATTCTTTAGTTTCCCAAAAGAGGTTACTTGTACAATTAACGGTACGGTATCTCTTTCGTAAATAAATACAGACTCCCAATCGTGTTCATGATTTTCTATATGCGAATTTTCTCCATAATAATACCAATACTGGTATACATTATGACTGTATGTTTCCGCATAATTAAAATATACTGTAGGAACCTGATTGTTTGGACCTCTATTTTTTAGTCCTGTTCTACCTACACCTTTTAGCTTTTTCCCAATGGCATAAGTTATCATGTTCTCAATATTATCTTCTGGGTCAAACTTCTCATCTCCATTAGAATCCTGATGTGTATTAAAATCTATAGGAATAGGAAAAGATTTTTCGGAAGTTTTCATAAAGCCTCCTTCTTGAAAAGTTAGCGTGGGTAAGTATTTTTTAGCATCCACAAACTCATTTCTTCGCTCTTTTTCTTGTGCGTTTATGCTAGTAAAACTGAGGATGAGTAGTAAGTAAATAAAGCTGAATTTATTTTTAAGAACTTCCATTAATAAGGTGTTGATTTTTTAAGTGAATTAGTTACTTTAGGGCTTTAAAAATTAACAGTATTTAACGACTATTAACGAGAGCTTAACCCTACAATACGATTACAAAATTTATGTTTGTTTTAGTATTAAAGGCAACAAATATAAACACATTTAGAATGGATAGTGTAAACATCAAAGAAATTAACGATAAAATTAAAGACGAAAGTGCTTTTATCGATTTACTAACCATGGAGGTTAATAAAGTTATTATTGGTCAAGGACATATGATCGAGAGATTGTTGATTGGTTTGTTAGGAAATGGACACATTCTTTTAGAAGGTGTACCAGGTTTAGCGAAAACTCTTGCCATAAATACACTTTCCAAAGCTATAGACGGAAAATTTAGTCGCATACAATTTACGCCAGATCTTTTACCATCTGATGTAGTTGGTACTACAGTTTACAATATGCCTAAGAATGAATTCAGTATAAAGAAAGGACCTATTTTTGGGAATTTTATTTTAGCTGATGAAATTAACCGTGCTCCTGCAAAAGTGCAATCTGCTTTACTAGAAGCCATGCAAGAGCGTCAGGTTACTATTGGTTCTGAAACTTTCAAAATGGAAGAGCCTTTCTTAGTTTTAGCTACTCAAAACCCTGTAGAGCAAGAAGGAACTTATCCTTTGCCCGAAGCTCAAGTTGACCGTTTTATGCTTAAAACGGTAATCGATTATCCTAAACAAGAAGATGAACGTGTAATTATGCGTAACAGTCTTAAAGGACAATACGAGGTTGTTAAGCCTGTAGTGAGTATAGAGCAAATACTTAAAGCTCGCGAGGTGGTAAAAACCGTTTATATGGATGAGAAAATTGAATCTTATATACTCGATATTATTTTTGCTACTCGTTATCCAGAGCGTTATGGTTTAGAAAAATTAGCACCTTTAATTTCATTTGGAGCTTCTCCTCGTGGGTCTATTAACCTTGCTATAGCATCAAAGGCTTATGCCTTTATAAAACGTAGAGGATATGTAATTCCAGAAGATGTACGTGCTATTTGTACCGATATTCTTCGTCATAGAATTGGACTTACTTACGAGGCAGAAGCCGAAGATGTAAGTGCTGAGGATATTATAGAACAAATATTAAATAAAGTAGAGGTGCCGTAGTATGGAGACTAAAGAGCTTTTAAAAAAGGTTCGGAAGATCGAAATCAAAACACGTCGATTGTCCAATCATATTTTTTCGGGTGAGTACCATTCGCATTTTAAAGGAAGAGGAATGACTTTTTCTGAAGTGCGTAAGTACCAACATGGAGATGATATTCGAGATATTGACTGGAATGTAACGGCTAAACTGAACGAACCACATATTAAGATTTTTGAGGAAGAAAGAGAATTAACTATGATGCTTATGGTTGATGTTTCTAAATCGGAATCTTTTGGAACTCGTGTACAGCAAAAACGTGATTTGATTACGGAACTCTGTGCCGTGCTTTCGTTTTCTGCTATTCAGAATAACGATAAGGTTGGTGTAATTTTCTTTACCGATCAAATAGAACTTTATATTCCTCCTAAAAAAGGGAAATCTCATATTCTTAGAATTATTAGAGAGCTTATTGAGTTTAAACCAAAAAGTGATGGAACTAATATTTCTGAAGCATTGCGCTTTCTAAGCTCGGTAATTAAGAAGAAATGTATTGTATTTGCACTTTCTGATTTTCAAGATGAGAATTACGATAAGAATTTGAAAATTGCTGCTAATAAACACGATCTCACTGCCATTCGCGTAATTGACGAAGCAGAAGAATCTTTGCCGAACTTAGGACTTGTTCAAATGCTAAATCCTGAGACTGGCAAAATTAACTGGGTGGATACTAGTTCCAAATCAATTCGTTCTAATTACGAGCTCAAATACAAAGCTTTTGTGGCAGAATTTAAATCAAACTGTTTAAAATCGGGTACAGATTACCTCGATTTACGAGTAGATCGTTCTTACACCAAGCAATTATTAGAATTCTTTAAAAGAAGATAAATTTGAATAAACTCATTTATATATTCGTTTTCTTTTGTGCTAACCTAGTAGTGGCACAAACAGAAATTACAATCCAATCTGATACGGATTATGTTTTTATTGGAGACATCATAAATATTGATTTAGCAATTCAGTCTAATGAGTCTTTAATTTGGCCTGAAATAGAAGAGTTAATCGCTCCTTTAGAAGTTCAAAATTTAGGTAAAATTGATACTTTAAAAACGGATAACTCAAATGTATATCGTCAAAGAGTAGCTGTACAGAGTTTTGATACTGGTAAATTTGTATTGCCTAGTTTGGCTTTTACTTCTTTATTAGGCGATACTTTTTATTCCGATTCTGTGGCAATAGCATTTTTGGCTGTTCCCTTAGATACTACAAATGCAATTTTCGATATTAAAGAACCTATAGAGGTTCCATTTAATTTTGCTGAGGCTCAGCCTTATATTTTGGGCGGTTTAGCTTTGTTACTTATTTTACTTCTGATTTTCTTTTTAATTAAAAAGTTCTCAAATAAATCAGTCGAAAAGGTGGAGGAAATAATTCTTATTCCTTGTGAAATTGAAGCGAATGAAGCTTTAAAACAATTAGATTCTAAAGCATACATTACTAAAGGTTTGGTAAAAGAACATTATGTAGAACTTACCGAAATCCTACGTCATTATTTCGATAGAGAATTTGAAATTGATACCCTAGAGTCTACTACAGACGAAACAATAGCATTATTAAAAGATAATAATTTGGCCGTGAAACTAATAGAGCAAATAAGTGAATTATTAGTGGAGGCAGATTTAGTTAAATTCGCTAAGAGTTCTCCAGACTCTAGGACTTCTAACAATTACATGACTAAGTCTTTTGAGATTGTAGAAAACTGTCATAAAATGAAAACGGAGGTAAAAGATGTTTAAGGATATTAACTTTTTGAATCCAGAATTTTTATACTTATTAATTCTACTTCCTTTTGTATTGCTCATAGAAATGGGTTTTAACAAAAAAAGAACTCCTAGTATTTCCTGGTCTTCTAGTTTTTTAATTGATAAAAATATTAGTTGGAAATTAGTGTTAAAATATTTTTTGTGGCTTACCAGAGCATCAGCATTAGGATTGCTAATTATTGCATTAGCTCGTCCTCAAACTACCGAAGTTAGTTCCGAAACACTTAGTAAAGAAGGAATAGATATTATTTTAGCGATGGATGTTTCGACTAGTATGTTGGCACAAGATTTTAGTCCAAATAGGTTAGAAGCTGCCAAACAAGTAGGAATTGAATTTATTGATGGCAGACCAAACGATCGTTTCGGATTAGTTGTTTATGCTGGAGAAAGTTTTACCCAGTGTCCGCTAACAACTGATCATAAGGTGGTAAAGAATTTACTTAAAGAAGTAAAAGATGGTTTAATTGAAGATGGTACTGCTATAGGAATGGGCTTGGCAACTTCAGTTTCCCGCTTAAAAGAAAGTAAAGCAGAGAGTAAAGTGGTGATTCTCTTAACAGATGGAGAAAATAATTCTGGCTTTATAGATCCTATGACAGCTGTAGAAATTGCTCAGGAATCTAAAGTTAAGGTTTATACAGTTGGAGTTGGTTCTTACGGTATGGCACCCTATCCTACCAAAGATTTATGGGGTAGAGACACATTTGTAGATGTTGAGGTTAAAATTGATGAGGAGCTCTTAATTAATATTGCTGATGCTACTGGCGGAATGTATTTTAGAGCCGATAGTAAAGATAAACTAGCTCTTATTTACGAGCAGATTGAAAGTCTTGAAAAAACTGAATTAGAAGAATTGAAGTATTATAATCACGAGGAAAAGTTTGAGTTATTTGCCTTAATCGCATTAATTTTACTTTTCTCAGAGTTTTTTCTTCAGTACACTATATTAAAAAGTATTGCTTAATGTTCGATTTAGGAAACCCACAATATCAAGTTTTATTCCTACTACCACTGGTCGTATGGATTTGCTATTTGTTTTATAAAGCTTGGCGTAAAAGAAAACAAATAGCTTTTGCAGACTCTTCTTTATTGGCGCATCTTAACCCAAAACAATCTAATAGAAAGAGTGTTATTAAAATGATTTTTCAGTTTTTAGGAATGTTAGCTTTGGTTATTGGGCTAATAAATCCTCGTATTGGAACTCGTTTAGAAACCATTACTCGTAAAGGAGTAGATGTTGTTTTTGCGATTGATGTTTCTAAAAGTATGTTGGCAGAAGATGTAGCACCCAATAGGATTTTAAAGGCTAAACAAATTTTATCTAAAGCCATAGATGAATTGGTAAACGATAGAATTGGAATTATTGTTTATGCTGGAAAAGCTTATGCTCAACTTCCATTAACTACCGATTATTCTGCTGCTAAGATGTTCCTTAAAACCATCGACACAGATATGATTCCTACGCAAGGTACAGATGTAGGAAATGCTGTAGAGTTGGCTTTGAGTTATTTTGAAAGTGGTGATGAAAAAAATAGAGTTTTATTTATTTTATCTGATGGTGAGAGTCATGAAGAAGGTGCTATAGAAGCGAGTACCTTAGCTTCGGATAATGGAATTGTTATTAACACTATAGGATTAGGTACTATTCAAGGAGGTCCAATTCCCATTATTAGAAATGGTGTAATAAAAGGCTACAAAAAGGATAAAAGTAATAATGTTGTAGTTACCAAAATGGATCCTGAAATGCTTCAACAGCTAGCTTTAAGTACAAATGGTGGTTTTATTGATGGAACTTACACAAAGGAAACAATCGATTTTATAAAGTCAGCTTTAGCTAAAATGGAACAGGTAGAATCGGAAACTGAATTATTCTCTGATTATGAAGATCAATTTCAGTGGTTTTTAGGTTTTGCCTTGTTATTCTTTTTATTAGAATCGATAACTCCAAATCGAAAAACGCTTTGGATTAGAAAAATTAAATTATTTGGTAATGAAACGAAATAACACATTACTACTCTTGTTTGTTTTCGCTTTAAGTACTTTTGTTTCAGCTCAGTCTGATAGAAAAATTACTCGAAAAGGAAATACACAATACGAAACAGGTGATTTTGTAGAAGCAGAAGTAAATTATAAAAAAGCCATTGAGAAAAATGCAAATCTTTTAGAAGCTCAATTTAACTTAGGCGATGCCTTAGCTAAGCAAGAACGTTTTGAAGAAGCTATAGCCTCTTTCGATTTAGTAAGTGCTACATCAGAAGATGAAAATCTTAAAGCAAGTGCATTGCATAATAAGGGTAATGTATTGTTACAGCAACAAGATTTAGAGGGTGCAGTAGAATCTTATAAAGACGCTTTGCGAGTAAATCCTAAAGATCATCAAACTCGTTATAATTACGCTTACGCAAAAAACGCTTTAGAGCAACAGCAACAACAAGAACAGGAGCAAGAACAAAACGAAGAAAATAAAGACGAGAATAGCGAGGATAACGACGAAAATCAGGAGAATAAAGATAAAGGTGATCAGAAGAATGAAGATTCTGAAAACCAAGATCAGGATAAGTCTGAGGAAGAAAACGAAGAGAATAAAGAAGAGCAGCAAGACGAAGGCGAAAATAAAGAAGACGAGTCGGAGCAAGAGCAGCAAGATAAAGGACAAACCGATGGCGAGGATTCTGAAGAGGAAAAGCAAGAAGAACAGCAAAAACCTAAAGAGAATCAAATGAGTGCGGAAGAAGCACAGCGATTATTGGATGCCTTAAAACAGGAAGAAAATAAAGTGCAAGCAAAAATTAAAAAGCATAAAATTAAAGGTGCTAAAGTGAAAATTGAAAAAGATTGGTAATCCTAATGAAAAAGAATTTACTCCTTTTATTCGTCCTATTTCAGTCTGTGTTACTTGTAGCCCAAACCTTTAGTGCGATTACAAATAAAAACAAGGTAGGCTTAAATGAGCAGTTTAATTTAACCTTTAGCTTAAACGCTAGCGGTGACCGTTTTGTAGCACCTAACTTATCTAATTTTACTGTGCTGGCAGGACCTAGTTCTTCTTCTAGCACAAGCATGATAAATGGTAAAGTAACTAAAGAAACTTCTTATAGTTACCGACTGCGTGCAAAAAAGATGGGTGTATTCACAATTTACCCTGCAAAAATAAATGTAAAAGGGAAAAAGTTACAATCGAACTCCCTTTCTGTGCAAGTGCTTAAATCAAGTCCTAAATCGAGTTCAAATAATTCTCCGGAAGCCATTGCGAAAAGCAATGTGTTTATAGAATTACACCTTAGTAACTCTAATCCTTATGTAGGAGAACAAATTATTGCGAATTATAAACTTTATTTTAGTCAGGAAGTTCGTTCTCCGGAGTTATTAGAAAATCCAACTTATACTGGTTTTTGGCACGAGGAATTCGACTTAGGTAAAAACTATCCTATTAGTGAGGAATATAGAAAAGGGAAAAAATACCAGGTTGCAACTTTAAAAAAATTAGTTCTTATTCCACAGCGTTCCGGTAAATTACCAATTGCAGGAATGGATTTAGAAGTTCCTGTTGCTATCTCTACCAATCAAAGAGATTTTTTTGGGCGTAGAACTTCTCGTATAATTAATATTATTTGTTCTACAGGCGATAAGAATTTACAAGTTAAGGCATTGCCAAAAGAAGGAAAGCCTTCTAATTTTTCGGGTGCAGTTGGTGTTTTTCAATTTACGACTAAACTCGATAGAGATTCTATTCAAACCAATGAATCGGCAAATTTATCTTTGCGAATTTCGGGGAATGGAAACATAAGAATGATTGATTTACCAGCGTTTGAAATCCCAAATGATATTGAAGCATACGAGCCAAAATACAAAGAAAGTATTAACTTAAAAAATGTTGGTTTATCTGGTTATAAAAGAGAAGAATATTTATTAATTCCCAGAAATAAAGGAACTTATAAAATAGGAGGCCTTATTTTTAGCTATTTTAATCCTAGTAAAAAGAAATATATAAGTATAGAAAGTCCTTCGTATACTCTTAGTGTAACAGGCAGTAGTAAAGGCACTACAACGGCTGTAGTTTTAAATAATATTACCAAAGAGGATGTTTCGTTTATTGGAAAGGATATTTTATATATTAAAACCTCTCTAAAAAACTTTAGCACTTCAGAAGTGCTTTTTTACCGTTCTAGTTTGTTTTGGACTCTTCTTTTAGTACCACTATTTTTAGTAATCCTTGTATTTATAATGATGCTTTTAACAAGAAACTCTATTATTGACATCAAGCAATTACAAAAAGGTTCTGCTAGTAAACAAGCTATAAAGTATTTGAACAAGTCTAAAACAGACTTGCATACTACAATAGAAAACTCGCTTCAGTTATTTATGTTTAAAAAGTGGAATCTTAAACGCTCAAAGTTTAATAAGGAGGATATTCTGTCTGTATTAAAGAATAAACAAGTTGATGAGATTTTAGTTAACGAGTTTAATCAAATAATTGAAGCTTGTGAAATGGCTCGTTTTACCTCTGTTGAAACGCAAGCTAATGAGCAAGATTTAAAAGATCAAGCGGTACGTTTAATGGAGAAATTAGAAAATTATTAAACATGAGATTATTTATTATACTTCTAGTTTTATCGAGTAAATTATTTGCTCAATCTCCTGCAGAATTATTCGAAAAAGCTTCTTTAAGCTACGAGGATAAAGAGTATGAATCTGCTATTAAATTATATGAAGAGCTAAAAGAGCTTCCAGTTTATTCTTCTGATGTTTATTATAACTTAGCAAATTGCTATTTCAAAACACATCAAAAAGCAAAGGCTGTTTTGTATTACGAAAAGGCTTTAAAAATTGCTCCTAACGATGAGGATCTATTATTTAATTTAAAACTCGTTCAGTTGCAATTGGTTGATAAATTAGCACAAATTCCACAGCCATTTTACATCAAATGGTTGCTAAAAGCTCAAAACTTAATGAGTATTGATCAATGGTCAAAAATGGGCCTGACGTTTTTATTTTTATTTTCAATTCTTATTATCTGTTTTTTAATTTCATCAAATTACGTGCTTAAGAAAAAACTGTTTATAGGTTTTTCTTTTTCATTAATACTTGGGTTAAAGTCTTTGGGAATGGCTTATTACAGTCATAGTACACTACAAATAAGTGCGATTTTAATGGAAGCTAATGCTTATGTAAAAAGTGCTCCATCTACCCAAAGTGAAGATTTATTTATTCTTCACGAAGGAACTAAAGTTTTAGTTTTGGAATCGTTTAATAATTGGACTAAAATTAAACTTTCGGACGGAATGATTGGTTGGCTAGAGAGTAATGTAGTTGAAAAAATATAAGTAGTTTGCTTGTCCGTTACAATGCAGTACAAAAATCATTTGTGCTAATTCTTTTCCTTGATGAAAAGAATCAAAAAACATAACTTATTTTATTCTTGTGTTTTGATTTTTAAAGGAACTCATGATTTTCAATTCTGTCTTAACGCTCTAGAAAATTTAAAATGGCTACCAAAATGAACTCACTCGCTTTCCATCGGTTGGCAAGCTCAAAGAGCATTTTGATACACTCATTTTATACTATTCCTCCTCTAAAAAAAGAGGTATGGAACAAAAAAAGGAAATTTGGAGAAGGGAATGGTTTGTTGGTATTTATTTAAACGACCGTACTATAGAAATACAATTTTCCAAATATAATCTTACAAACAAGCATAATAAGAAATACCCTAATTTAATTCTGCTTAAGAAATTTCAATACTTTTTTATTGAATTCAAGAGGTTGTTCAATATTAACAACATGCCCACAATTTGGAATTACAACAAGTTTTGACGAAAGGTGATTTTGAACAATCTTTCTTACTGAAGGTAAAAACATATGATCTTCGTCACCCATAATATAAAGCGTTTTTATACCAGAATCTTTAAACCTAAAAAGGGCTAATAGTGGATTTACTTCAGCAACTAAAGTAAACCAACGCTTAAACTCTTTTTGGTAGAGTTTTTTAGCCTCATTAATAAATAAGTTTCTAGACTCTTTATGCGTCTTTCTAGGCATTATAGTAAATGCAAATAGTTTGTAGAGTAGTATATAAGGTAATACTGACTTTAGAAGAACGCCAAGTCTCATGAGTAATTGTCCTCTTAAATTGAGTTTCATTACTGCACCACCCATAATCATGCTTTTAATTTTTTCTGGATAACGTTCTGCTATTTCTCTTATGACGATTGTACCTAAAGAAATCCCTACAAAATGCGAAGTTTTTATTTTTAAGTGTTCTAAAACATCTACGACTTCATCACTAATAACATCAAAAGAATACGATTTTATTTTCTCGTAAATAGGACTTTTAGACTTCCCATGGCCTCTAAGGTCAATTAAAAGTACATTAAAATATTTTTTAAATTCTCTTATCTGCTTATACCAAATAGCACTACTACCGCCCGCACCGTGAACAAAGGTTACCCAAGGTGTTTGTTGGTTTAATATATATGTGGTATAGTGAAGCATTTGTGATTTATTGACTTACAATAAATGAAAATAAAATAGGAGTAGAGCTGCTATTTAGTTGCTTTAAGCCCTGCTCTTCTAACTATCTACGTCTGTTTCTGTTTTCAGAACCATTGCGATCTGAAGAACCCGAATTTCTTCTATCTGATGGTTTTCTAGTCGAAGAACCGGAATCATTTCCAGCTTTTGGTCTACTATGATTTCTTTGTCCTCTAGTAGGTGTTTTTTTAGTAGGTAACTCTTCTACTTCATCAGCAAAAGGATGTGTTGTTACTACAGGTATTTTTTGATCAATTAGTTTTTGAATATCTTTTAAATAAGCTCTTTCTTCAATATCGCAAAAAGAAATAGCAACACCAGAATTTTTCGCTCTTCCTGTTCTACCAATTCGGTGAACATAGGTTTCTGGAATATTAGGAAGGTCGTAGTTTATTACTAATTCTAACTGACTAACATCAATACCTCTGGCGGCAATGTCTGTAGCAATAAGTACTCTAATTTCTCTGTTCTTAAAGTTTTCTAAAGCTCTTTGTCTGGCACCCTGAGATTTATTCCCATGGATAGCTTCTGCTTTTATTTGAGATTTATCTAACTGCTTAACAATTTTGTTCGCTCCGTGCTTAGTCCTCGAAAAAACCAATACAGAATCAATGTCATTTTCTTGAATTAAATGAATCAAGAGATTTGTTTTGCTTTTTTTACTAACATAATAAAGAGCTTGTTCAACTTTTTCTGCGGTTGCTTGCTCTGGTTTAATAGTAACCTTTTCTGGATCTCCTAAAATAGCTTTAGAAAGTTTTAGAATAGATTGCGGCATAGTAGCCGAGAAAAATAATGATTGTCTCTTCTTAGGAAGTACAGCAATCACCTTCTTTATGTCGTTTATAAAGCCCATATCTAACATATGATCGGCCTCATCTAAAACGCAGTATTTCACATCCTTTAGAGATATATAACCCTGGTTCATTAAATCTAAAAGTCTCCCTGGTGTAGCAACTAAAATATCCACCCCATTGCGTAGTGCATTTGTTTGTGAGCTTTGTTTAACTCCACCAAAAATAACGGTGTTGTTTACGCCAGCAAACTTACCGTATTTGGTGCAGTTTTCTCCAATTTGTATAGCTAACTCTCTGGTTGGAGTAACTATAAGTGCCTGAACTTTTTTCCGTCCAGGACTCTCGCCTCTATCATTATGTATGTGCTGAATGATTGGAATAGAAAAAGCAGCTGTTTTTCCTGTTCCTGTTTGTGCACAACCTAACAAGTCTTTTCTATTTAATAAAATAGGAATTGACTGTTCTTGAATAGGGGTAGGGTTTGTATATCCTTCAGCGTCTAGAGCTTTAAGAATTGGTTCGATAATACCGAGGTCTTTAAATGTCATATTGTATAGCTAGGTTGCAAATATAAGCCATTAGTTTGGATAATTCTTTTTAAAATTTTTATCCTAATTTATAATTTTTTTGTCTTTTTATTTCCGCTTTTAAGTGGCATATTTGGATCATGAATTTAAGCCTAGACTTTAAAGTAAACTTACACGAGTATTGTGTTTTACTTGTTCAAGATAAATTAAATGTATTAAAGCAACAAATAGCTGCAAGAAAACAGGATTTAGAATCTGCTTCAAAAAGTTCTGCAGGAGATAAACACGAGACTTCTAGAGCCATGATTCACCTAGAACAAGAAAAGTTGGGCTTGCAGTTTATAGAAGTTGAAAAACAAAGTCACTTACTTGCTCAAATTGCTATAAAAGAGCATGTAAATTTTCAATCTGGTACTTTAATTTACACACCAAAAGCTTTATTTTATATTGCGGTAGGTCTAGGCAAAATAACTTTTAAAAATAATGAAGTTTATGTTATTTCGCCCATTTCTCCTTTGGCACAAGCTTTCTTAAATTCTAAGTCATTAGAAAACGTAAGTTTTCAAACGAGTAATTATTCCATTCTTTCTATAGTTTAAATATCCAATCATGACTCAAGGACAAAAATCATCGTTCGAATTTATTGCTTTAATGGCATCTTTAATGGCTATGTCAGCCTTAGCAATAGATGCGATTTTACCTGCTATGTCTACTATTGGACAGGTAATCGGAATTTCTAACACTCAAGACAATCAATTATTAATAACCATGATTTTTTTAGGTCTTGGTTTTGGACAGCTTATATTTGGTCCTTTATCGGATAGTTTTGGTCGTAAACCCTTGGTTTATTTTGGTTTTATAATTTTTATTGCAGCCAGTTTTGTTTGTGTTTTTTCTACTTCTTTAGAGATGATAATTTTTGGAAGAATTTTACAAGGTATAGGATTGTCTGCTCCTAAAACCATAAGTTATTCTATGATAAGAGATTCTTTTCAGGGAAATGAAATGGCTAAGGTGATGTCTTTTGTAACGGTTGTTTTTATTATCGTACCTACTTTAGCTCCTGCTTTGGGGAAATACATAATGGAAGTTTACAACTGGCAAGCCATATTTTACTTTCAGTTAATTTTCTGTATTCTCCTAGCAGTTTGGTTTTCTATAAGACAGAAAGAGACTCTTACTACAGAAAATAAAATTCCTTTTACGCGTCGTTTATTTGTTAGTGGATTTTTAGAGCTCATAAAGTATAAATCAACCTTAGTTTATACCATTATTTCTGGAGTTATTATGGGGTCGTTTATGCTGTATTTGAGTTCTTCACAACAAATTTTTCAAAATCAATATGGTTTGGTAGATGAGTTTCCTTACATATTTGCTGGATTAGCGATTTCTTTTGGTGCTTCAACTTTCCTTAATGGTCGTTTAGTTATGAAATACGGAATGGAAAAATTGATTCGAATTTCGCTTACAGGTTATACACTTTCTTCTTTAGTCTATTTAGTTGTGTTTTATAATCAAGTAAACCCATCTATTGAGGTATTGTTGTTGTTCTTGTTTTTACAGTTTTTATCTCTTGGCTTTTTATTCGGAAATTTAAAATCTATTAGCTTACAACCAATTGGTCATATTGCGGGTATTGGTGCTGCTTTAACAGGATTTATATCTATGCTATTTGCCGTGCCTATCGGAACATTTATTGGAACGTTTATCTCTGTATCTGCTTACCCAATGTTTGTGGGCTTCTTTTGTTGTGGCTTATTTTCCCTAGTCTTTTACTCTTTTTACAAACGATCTAAGTTTTCGGTCTAAGCAAAAAAAAGGCTTTTACTCACAGAGTAAAAGCCTTTTTTTAATTTAGAAACTGATTAATCCTCAGCTCTTAATATTTGATTAATAGAAGCCATTTTAATTGCGGCTATTGCACATTCAACTCCTTTATTCCCTAGTTTACCACCAGAACGATCTATAGCTTGTTGCATAGTATTGTCGGTAAGAAGTCCAAAAATAACAGGAATCTCTAGGGTCGTATTTAAACGAGAAATTCCATTACTTACGCCTTGACATACAAAGTCGAAATGTTTCGTTTCTCCTTGTATAACCGAACCTAAAGTAATAATAGCATCCACATTAGTCGTTTCTGCTAACATAGAAGCACCGAAAGTTAATTCGAAGCTACCAGGAACGTTTATACGAATGATGTCCTCAGGAAGTACACCATTGTCTAATAAAGCTTGTTGTGCTCCATTGTATAAACCTTCGGTAATTTTTTCATTCCACTCAGATACTACTATACCAAAACGCATACCTTCGGCATTTGGGATAGACTCCGAATTGTAATGAGATAAGTTTGTAGTAGCCATATTAGTTTGCTGCTGTAATACGTGCAATGTATTTTCCAATGTTTTGCCCTTCTCTAGAAGTAGAAAATTCATCTTGAATACGTGTATATAAACTTAAAGCTTGCTTTTTATTACCCAATGAATAAGCAGCATTCGCAGCTTTCATTAAAAATACAGGAGTAGTAAAGTCGTTTGTTCTAAGTTCTGCTGCAGTAATATAATAGTTTAAAGCTTCTTCATCTTGTCCTAACTCAGAGAAAGCATCTCCGATAGCACCTTTAGCAATAGGCGCTAACATTTCGTCATCCGAAGAGAAGTTATCTAAATGCTCTATAGCTGTTTCAGCATCACCTAATTTTAAATAAGAAATACCAGCGTAATATTCAGCTAAATTTCCAGAATTTGTACTCCCATAAGATTCAATAATCTCTAATAATCCAGCAAATTGCTCATCACCATCAAGAGCTTCTTGGTATTTTCCAAGTTCAAAGTTTTTTTCTGCCATATACATCTCTGTAGCTGCATTTTCTTCGTTTGGTTGCACATAAAAACGATCGTATGCAAAGAAAGCACTAAAACCAACTGCTATAGCTACCACAATAACCATTAAGTTGTTTTTATTCTTTTCAACATACATCTCAGCCTTAGTAAGGCTTTCTTCGATTGTTTTTAATTGGTCTTCTTGTTCTTGTGTATTATTTTTAGCCATCTTGGTCCGTTTTTCGTGTTTTAATTTAGCACAAAAATAAAAGAAATTCTTAAATGAATGCCATAAATCTAAAATCAGTCTTATTTTTACCGAAATTAATTTTCAATGCACCTCAAATCGCTCTCTTTATTGTCCTTTAAAAACTACCAAGAAACTCAACTAGAGTTCTCTTCGGGGATTAATTGTTTTGTCGGTAATAATGGCTCTGGTAAAACCAATTTATTAGATGCAATCTATTATTTGTGTTTCTGTAAATCGTATTTTAATAGTGTTGACACCCAAAATATTTTTCACGACAAACCCTTTTTTGTCGTTGAAGGAACTTTTGAGCGTAATGAAAATCCTGAAAAGGTTTTTTGTGGTGTTAAAAGAGGGCATAAAAAAGTGTTTAAACGAAATAATAAGGAATACGAAAAGCTAGCCGATCATATTGGCGTTTTTCCCTTGGTTATTATTTCTCCATCAGACCGAAATTTAATTATTGAAGGTAGCGATACAAGGAGAAAATTTATGGATGGCGTAATTGCACAGTCTGATAAAATATACCTACAAAACCTTCTCAAATACAATCAAGTTTTAGCTCAGCGTAATGCTTTGTTAAAATATTTCGCCGCTAATCGTACTTCCGATCCTGTTACTTTAGAAATATATAATGAGCAATTAATAGATTTTGCCGCTAAAATTTACATTACTCGTTCGGCTTTTATGAAGCAGTTTAATCCTATTTTTCAAGCCTATTATAAAGCAATTTCTAATTCTAATGAACTCGTAGATTTAGAATACAAGTCTCAGCTAAATGAAAACGATTTAGCTTTTTTACTAAATGAAAGTCTTACAAAGGATAAAATCCTTCAGTACACAACTTGTGGTACACATAAAGATGACTTAGTATTTAAAATTGGAGACTTCCCTATTAAAAAGCAAGGTTCGCAAGGGCAACAAAAGACCTATTTAATTGCTTTAAAACTAGCTCAATTCGATTTTATTAAAAACTTAGTTGGGTATAAGCCTCTTTTATTACTTGATGATATTTTCGATAAGTTAGATGATACTAGAGTAGAAGCAATAGTTCGCTTGGTTTCTGAATATCATTTTGGACAGATTTTTATTACGGATACACATAAAAATAGAACGGAAGAAATTATTCGTAAAATTGATGATTCTTATCGTATCTTCGATATCGAAAAAGGTGTTGCACAATGAGAAGAGCTAGAGAACAAAGTATAGGCGAGGTTATAAAAGACCTACTAAAGAATTACGATATTACATCTAAGTTTAACGAGGCACATATTGTTACACTTTGGGATAAACTTATGGGACCTTCGGTAGCCAAATATACCGTTAATATAGAAGTAGAAAAACGGGTTTTGTTTGTTCAGCTTAATAACGCCGCCTTAAAACAAGAACTTTCTTACGGAAGAGAAAAAATAAAAAAAATGCTAAATAAAGAAGTCGGCGAAGAAGTATTGCTTGATGTTCGTATTTACTAATCAGTACTTTTTTAACTAAATAAACATACTCTTATTTTAGTATTACGGCACATAATTTGTATGCATGCCATAAAACTACATTCATGAGAAATCTATTGTTATTCCTTTTTATACCTTTTATCTCTTTTGCTCAATCGGTAAATATTGATTCTATTTTTAAAACTTCTGGTGAGGTTTATTTTTCATTTCACATAGATTCTAAAGAAGCGTTAAATAGTATTTCTAGTATCGTGTCAATTGATCACGGAGCAGAATTACCTGAGATTTTCGCCTATGCGAATAAGAAAGAACTTACGGCTTTCCTTCTGTACGATATACCTTTTACTATAGAACCAAAACCTGGGAGTTTGTTTAAAGACCTCAACATGCTTCTTTCTTTAGAAGAAAAAAAAAATAGCGATTGGGATTTCTATCCGTCTTATGAGGTTTATGTAGAAATGATGTATGCTTTTGAAACGCAGTATCCAGACTTATGTAAGGTAAGTTCTATTGGGACTTCGGTAGATGGTAGAGAATTGTTAGTTGCTAAAATTACCGATAGTTTAACTATTTCTCAAAACGAACCAAAAATACTCTATACTTCTTCTATGCACGGAGATGAAATTTCTGGTTTCGTACTTTCATTAAGGTTAATAGATTACCTATTGTCTAATTACGAAAGCGATACTCGTATAGCAAACATTATTAATAATACGGAGCTTTGGATTAATCCTCTGGCAAATCCCGATGGAGCTTATACAACCAATAACAGTTCCGTTTTTAACGCTCAGCGATATAATGCCAATTGGGTAGATTTAAACAGAAATTACCCAGATCCTGAAGATGGCTCTCATCCTGATGGGAATATATACCAACCCGAAACGGTTGCTTTTATGGATTTTGCTGATAGTGTTCAATTCGATATTTCATCTAACTTTCATGGTGGAGCAGAGGTAGCTAATTATCCTTGGGATTCTTGGTCTAACCTTCCTGCAGATTACGACTGGTGGTTACATGTTATGGACGAATATGCTGCTTTTGCACAAGATAATTCTGATAATGGATATTTTACTGCTTTCGATAATGGAATTACCAATGGTTACGAATGGTACGAGGTAAATGGTGGAAGACAAGATTACATGAATTACTTTAAGCATTGTAGAGAGTTTACTTTAGAGATTTCAGATTATAAAACTCCTGCAGGAAATAATTTACCTTATTACTGGGATGCGAATTACAATTCGTTTTTAGCGTATTTAGAACAAGGAATATATGGTTTACATGGTGTAGTTACCGATTCTATTACTGGAGAACCAATTTTAGCCGAAGTAAATATCGAAAACCACGACATCGATAATTCTCATGTATATTCTCATCTGCCAAATGGCGATTATCACAGGTATTTGTTCCAAGGGAATTACGCTCTTACCTATTCAGCTGATGGATATATTTCTAAAACCATCCCTTCGGTTTCTATAACAAACAACGAAGCCACTGTTTTAGATGTTCAGTTGATGCAATATAATGTATCTATAAAAGAAAACTTAGCCCATAACGTACATCTTTTTCCACAGCCAGCCACTTCGTATATTACGGTAAATGGTTTGCCACAAACTACAAATAGTGTTTATATACTTGATGGTTTAGGAAAACGAGTAAGAAGTTTGAATTTCGTTACTAGCCAAACACTAACTATTTATAAAGAAAACTTAAGTCCAGGAACCTATTTCCTTGTTTTTGTAGTTGACGGGATTGAATATAAAAAGGAGTTTGTCTTTAGATAAAACGAGAAATAGCTTTGAGTTTGAAAAAAAAGGGAAA
>DKGK01000086.1:19094-19415 GCA_002453265.1 Flavobacteriales bacterium UBA6772
AGTAAGGAAACAGAAGTCAGAATGAGTACTAAAAAGCTTATTCTTGTTTAATCTGCTATAAACCAAATTTGAAAAAAACAAGTAACCTAAAAATGGTTTCGCAGGTTTTTGTTATTCAAAACTAAAGGTAATGTTACTGTCATATTTTTTTGAATATTGGCACTCTCGATGTGCCTTAGTATACCATTAAAATCGATTTAGAAAATGGATTAACGATTACAAAGTCTATTAATGTGTTGTAAGGTTCAAACAAAATCATTTATTTAAGAACCGCTTTTAGCGGCTCTTTTTTTTTGTTCAAAAATCTCAAAATTATTTTGA
>DKGK01000067.1:0-4295 GCA_002453265.1 Flavobacteriales bacterium UBA6772
GAAGATGCTCGTAAAGAGTTTGGACCTTATACACCTGGATTTATTAGTATTCCTTACAACGATGTCGCTGCATTAGAAGAAGCTCTAAAAGATCCAAATATTGCTGGATTTATGGTAGAACCTATCCAAGGAGAAGCTGGAGTTTTTGTTCCAGATGAAGGATATTTAACCGAAGCATTAGCTCTTTGTAAAAAGAACAATGTATTATTTATTGCAGATGAGGTACAAACAGGAATTGCTCGTACAGGTCAGTTATTGGCAGTAGATCACGAAAATGTTAAGCCCGATATTTTAATCTTAGGTAAAGCTATTTCTGGTGGCGTATTCCCAGTATCAGCTGTTTTTGCAAACGATAATATTATGCTTTGTATTAAGCCAGGAGAACATGGTTCTACCTTCGGTGGAAATCCTCTTGCTTGTAAAGTTGCTATTGCTGCTCTAGAAGTGGTGAAAGATGAAAAATTAGCAGAAAATGCAGAACGTTTAGGTCAAATTCTTCGAAGAGAATTAGCCGCTATAGATACAGACATGATTACCTTAGTTAGAGGTAAAGGTCTTTTAAATGCAATTGTTATTAAGCCTAAAGGCGATATTGAAGCTTGGGATGTATGTATGAGATTGCGTGATAATGGACTTTTAGCTAAGCCTACGCACGGAGACATCATTCGTTTTGCACCACCTTTAGTAATGACAGAAGAGCAATTGATGGAATGTATAGCTATTATTAAAAAGACGATTCTTTCTTTTTAATTCTTTAGAACAATATTTAAAATCCCGCTTAATGCGGGATTTTTTTTGTTTTTTAGTAAACTATTAACGAGACAGAATTTATGAAAACAGAAAAAGATTGGAAAGAAGAATTAAGTCCAGAGACTTTTCAGGTACTAAGAGAAAAAGGTACAGAAAGAGCTTTTACAGGTGTTTATAACGAGCATTTTGAAAAAGGAGTTTATAAATGTGCAGGATGTGGTACAGATTTATTTGAATCGACCTCTAAATTTAATTCTCATTGTGGCTGGCCAGCTTTCGATGAAGCTTTAAGTAAGAATGTAAAAGAAGAAAGAGATCTTACACACGGAATGGTACGAACCGAAATTATGTGCTCTAATTGCGATGGTCACCTAGGTCATGTTTTTCCCGATGGACCTTCAGAAACAGGCTTGAGGTATTGTGTGAATTCTTTGTCATTGGAGTTTAAAAGTGGGGGAGAAGTTAAGTAGGTAGAGAAGTTAAGATTTAAGAAAAAAAGCACTAGAATATAGGCGTCCGTAGAGTTTTGTATAAGACGCTAAGAGCTAATTAGTAGTCTATTTTAGTCTGTATAAAATGGAGAATTAATAGGTAAATGATATTTTAATTCCTCATAAAAATAATACAATTAAATATGGGCATAAATTCCTATATTTGCTATTCCAAAAAAAAACAGATTACATTATAATGATGGAAGAAAAGAACGTAACGAATCAAGTTGACGATAAAGAAATTATCGTAACGAGTACGCCAGAACAAACAACAGAAACTGTTATTCAAATTGATATGGCTAAGTACAACGACCTTGATACGGAAAGCCTAATAGAAGCTGTAACATCTCTTGTAGATACGGCTCCTATTCAAAGTATTAAAGCTCAAATTGATGAAGCTAAAAAAATATTCTACGACCGTAGTAACGATGCTTACAAGGCTGGTTTAGAAAAATTTAAATCTGAAACAGTCAAAGTTGAAGGTGAAGAAGCTGAAGAGTTTGAATTTATTTTCCCGCTAACAAGCAGTTTTAAAACTGTTATGGAAACGTATAGAACACGCAGAAATGCTTTCTATGCCGACCAAGAGAAGCAAATGTCTGGAAACTTAAAAATTAAGCTTGACTTAATTGAGGAGTTGAAAGGTTTGTTGAATGCTGAGGAAAAGATGAAAGTTACTTTTGAGCATTTTAAAGATATTCAAATACGTTGGAAAGCTGTTGGGCAAGTACCAAAAACAGAGCTTAACAACCTATGGCAAACATACCACCACCACGTAGAAAATTTCTTCGATTACTTGAGAATCAATAACGATTTAAGAGATATTGAGTTTAAAAGAAATCTTGATCTTAAAACAGCTCTTTGTGTAAAGGCTGAGATTGTTGCAGAAGAAGAAAATTTAGAGGCAGCTTTTATAGTACTTCAAGAATTACACGAAGCGTGGAAAGAAGTTGGTCCTGTTGGAAGAGATCATAGAGAAATCGTTTGGGATCGTTTTCAAGTATCTACTAAAATAGTTCATAAAAAACGTAACGATTTTTACGAGAAACGCAAAGAATCTTTCGAAGACAATTTTAAAGCTAAACTGGAACTTTGCGAACAGATAGAAAATATTGATTATAGTGAATTAATTCACCATAATAAATGGCAAAAGCAATCTGACTTTATTAATACCTTAAGAGAAGATTGGAAAAAAGTTGGTCCTATTAGTCGTGAGCAAAATGATTTATCATGGACTCGTTTCATGGACTTAATAAAAGCTTTCAACGTAAAGAAAAATGACTTTTACAGAGAGCTTAAAAAAGGTCAAAAAGAAAATCTAGATATAAAATTAAAGATTGTTGAAAAGGCAGAAGCTTTGGCTGAAAGTACCGATTGGCAAGAAACATCTAATGTTCTTAAGAAGTTACAAAGTGACTGGAAGAATTCTGGAATGGCTCCTAAAAAGGAAGCTGATGTACTTTGGACTAGATTGAGAACTGCGTGTAACGCATTCTTCGATAATTTGAAGAAACAACACGAAGAACAAGACAAAGAATACGAAGGTAACTTAGTGGTTAAGCAAGATTTCTTAAAAGAAGTTGAAGCTTATACACCTAATGGAGATACTAAGAAAGATGTTGAAACAATTAAAGGTTTCATCAATTCTTGGAAAGAAATGGGTAGAGTACCTCGCAAGAATGTAAAAGCGATTGAGAGTTCTTTCCGTGGTTTAATTGATGCTTACTTTGAGCAATTAGACATGGACAAGGCAGAGAAAAGAGACATTCAATTTAAGACTAAAATGGAAGCTATTGTAGCCGAAGGAGATGAGTCTAAATTAAATGATGAGTTGTACAGAATGCAACAATCTGCTAAAAAAAGTAAAGAAGAATTATCTCTTCTCGAAAATAATATCAGCTTCTTTAAAAATGCTAAAGATGATAATCCACTTCTTAAAGAAGTGCGAAAAAACATTGAAAGACAAAAAGAAAAATTCGAAGAAATAAAATCTCGAATGACTTACTTAAGAAGCTTATAAATCTACTAAGGCATTCCAAACGGGATGCCTTTTTTTTGACTATTTATTATGGATTTCGAACTCGTTTCAGAATTTAAACCTACGGGTGATCAGCCTCAAGCAATAAAAAAAATTGTTGCTGGTATAGAAGAAGGTTTACCCTACCAAACCCTTTTGGGCGTTACTGGTTCAGGAAAAACATTTACCATGGCAAACGTGGTAAAAGAAGTTAATAAACCGACTTTAGTACTTTGTCATAACAAAACTTTAGCCGCTCAATTGTATGGAGAATTCAAACAATTTTTTCCTAATAATGCAGTAGAATATTTTGTTTCGTACTACGATTACTACCAGCCTGAAGCCTATTTACCACATTCTGGCGTTTATATTGAAAAAGATTTATCTGTAAACGAAGAAATTGAAAAACTTCGATTGAGTACTTCTTCCGCACTTCTTTCTGGGCGAAGAGATGTGATTGTTATTTCTTCTGTTTCGTGTATTTACGGTATCGGAAATCCTGAAGAGTTTAGTAAAAATGTAATTGAACTCAACGAAGGACAAAAAATAAATCGACAAGAATTATTATTGTCTTTAGTAGCTTCATTATACTCCAGAACAGAAACCCATTTAGATCGTGGACAATTTAGAGTTAAAGGAGATTGTGTAGATATATTTCCTGGATATTCGGACTTTGGTTTGCGTATTTTATTTTGGGATGATGAAATTGAATCCTTAGAATCTTTTGATCCCGTAAGTGGACAAAGAATGGAGAAATACAATGATTTACGTATTTATCCAGCCAACATATTTGTGACTTCTAAAGATCGTTTAGATGTAGCCAAGCACGCTATAAAATCAGATTTAATTAAGCAGGTTGACTATTTTAAAGAAATAGGAAAACACTTGGAAGCTAAACGTTTGGAAGAACGTGTTAATTTCGATTTAGAAATGATTCAAGAACTAGGGTATTGCTCTGGAATTGAGAATTATTCTAGGTATTTAGACGGTAGAGATGAAGGTTCTAGACCTTTCTGTTTGATTGATTATTTCCCAGA
>DKGK01000067.1:4714-5017 GCA_002453265.1 Flavobacteriales bacterium UBA6772
TTAGTTGAATATGGATTCCGACTTCCTGCTGCAATGGATAACAGACCCTTAAAATTTGATGAGTTTGAAGCTGTTGTACCACAAGCAGTATTTGTAAGTGCAACTCCAGCAGATTACGAATTGGAAAAATCAGAAGGTGTTATCATAGAACAGATTATTCGTCCTACTGGTTTATTAGATCCAATTATAGAAATTCGTCCTTCGCAAAATCAGATTGATGATTTATTAGCCGAAATACATTTACGAGTTGAGGATGATGAGCGAATTTTAGTTACTACGCTTACTAAAAGAATGGCGGAGGAA
>DKGK01000104.1:0-363 GCA_002453265.1 Flavobacteriales bacterium UBA6772
TACCTCTTCGACAGAAAGTGTTAGCGAATTTTTCATTCCACTACGAGTAACCGCATTGTACTGTGGTGCAGCCATTCCAGCAGCTTTTAAACGCTCTCGCATTTCTGTTAACTCTTCTGGAGTATCGAAAGCATAATAAGCATGTCCAGATTCTAGCAACATCTCAGCGTACTGGCGGTACATAGGTTTGCGTTCCGACTGTCGGTAAGGACCGTTATCGCCACCAACTGAAGCACCTTCATCTATACTCATTCCGCACCACTTTAGGGCATCAACAACATAGTCTTCTGCTCCAGGAACATATCTAGTTTGATCGGTATCTTCTATACGAAGTAAAAAATCACCTCCGTGTTTCTTTGCAAA
>DKGK01000104.1:751-4824 GCA_002453265.1 Flavobacteriales bacterium UBA6772
GGGGCAAATCGTACTCTTACGCGTCTATTTTCCATGTTATGCTAAATTTGGTCTGCAAAATTACGAATTTATCCGTAATAAATTGTCAAAATAATTATTTGGCATTAACCCTTTTATAGTATGGTTCTGAGAAATAACCTATCTTTGCTGCTCTCAAAAAATGGCCTTTTCAGGTCTTGTAAATCTGTAGATTAGCGATAAGTAATGGAGTATAATTTTAGAAGTATAGAAGACAAGTGGCGCAAGCATTGGGCGGAACAAAAAACGTTTAAAGCAGAAACTACTTCCACAAAACCTAAGTATTATGTATTAGACATGTTTCCTTATCCTTCTGGTGCAGGACTTCACGTTGGGCATCCACTAGGATATATTGCTTCGGATATTTATGCTCGCTATAAGCGCTTAAAAGGATATAATGTTTTGCACCCTATGGGTTACGATTCCTTTGGTTTACCAGCAGAACAATACGCAATTCAAACAGGACAACACCCAGCAATTACTACTAGCGAAAACATTTCTCGGTATAGAGACCAGTTAGATAAAATTGGTTTTTCTTTCGATTGGGATAGAGAGGTGCAAACTAGTGAGCCGAATTATTACAAATGGACACAATGGATATTCAAGCAGATTTTTAATGCTTGGTATTGTAAAGTAGAAGACAAAGCAAAATCTATAGATTCTTTAGTCGCTCGTTTTAAAGCTCAAGGAAATGCAACAGTAAAAGCCGTTTCTGATGAAGTAGCTATTTTTACGGCTGAGCAATGGAATGCAAAATCTGCAAAAGAGCAAGAAGAAATTTTATTGTCTTATCGTTTGGCTTTCCGTTCGGAAACAATGGTAAACTGGTGCTCGGAATTGGGTACTGTTTTAGCCAACGACGAAATAAAAGAGGGTCTTTCTGAACGTGGTGGACACCCAGTTATTCAAAAGAAAATGATGCAGTGGTCAATGAGAATTACGGCATATGCACAGAGACTTATAGACGATTTAAATACCCTCGATTGGACTGAAGCAATTAAAGAACAACAAAGAAATTGGATCGGTAGATCGGAAGGTGCTTCTATTCGTTTTGAATTGGAAAGTGATGCTTTAGCTACTGATGAAAATATAGAAATAGAAGTCTTTACCACACGTCCAGATACTATTTTTGGAGTGTCGTATATGACTTTAGCTCCAGAGAACGAATATGTGTCTCGCATTACCACAAACGAATACAAAGAAGCAATAAGAGAATATATAGACAAAACGAAAAAGCGTTCTGAACGTGATCGTATGTCAGATGTAAAAACGGTTTCTGGACAATTTACGGGGGCTTATGTAAAGCACCCTTTTACAGGTGCTAAAATTCCAGTTTGGATTGGAGATTATGTATTAGCGAGTTACGGAACAGGTGCTGTAATGGCTGTTCCCGCGCACGATAGTCGTGATTTTGCATTTGCAAATAAATTCGATTTACCAATTATACCGGTTATTTCTGGCGGTAATTTACCAGAAGAATCACACGATGGAAAAGAAGGAATACTTTTAAATTCTGATTTCCTAAACGGCTTAAAAGTTAAGGAAGCAACAACAGCAATTATTCCTAAGATCGAAGATAAAGGAATCGGTAGAGGTAAAATTCAATACCGTTTACGAGATGCAATTTTCTCTCGTCAGAGATATTGGGGAGAGCCATTCCCAATTTATTTTGAAGATGGAATGCCTAAAACAATGGGAGACAAAGACCTTCCTGTTACACTTCCTAAGGTAGAAAAATACTTGCCTACCGAAGATGGAGAGCCGCCATTAGCCAGAGCAGAACATTGGAAAACTGCAGATGGAAATGCTATCGAAACGAATACGATGCCTGGTTGGGCTGGATCTTCGTGGTACTTTTTACGCTATATGGATGCTACCAACGATGGCGAATTTGTTTCTAAGGAAGCACAGTCTTACTGGAGAAATGTAGATTTATACATCGGTGGTTCGGAGCATGCAACAGGGCACTTATTGTACTCACGTTTCTGGATGAAATTCTTATTTGATATGGGCTTTGTTTCTGAGCAAGAACCTTTCAAAAAGATGATTAACCAAGGAATGATTTTAGGTCGTTCGAACTTTGCTTACCGTATTAAAGACACCAACACTTTTGTTTCTTACGGATTAAAAGACCAACACGATACTACACCAATTCACGTAGATGTAAATATGGTGGAGAACGATGTTTTAGATGTGGAAGCATTTAAAGGATGGCGTGCCGACTTTACCAATGCAGATTTCATCCTCGAAGAAGGAGAATACAAATGTGGTGCAGAAGTAGAGAAGATGTCTAAGTCGAAGTTTAATGTAGTTAGCCCAGATTCAATTGTTGAGAAATACGGCGCAGACACCCTTCGTATGTACGAAATGTTCTTGGGTCCTTTAGAGCAATTTAAGCCGTGGAATACCAACGGTATTTCGGGTGTAAACAACTTCTTACGCAAGCTGTGGCGTTTGTTTCACGATGCAGAAAACAACTTTGTAATTAGCGATGCTGAACCTACAAAGGAAGAATTGAAAACATTACACAGAACAATTAAGAAAGTACAAGAAGATGTGGAAGCATTCTCTTTCAATACTTCGGTGAGCACCTTTATGGTTTGTGTAAACGAGCTTACTACTCAGAAATGTAATAAGCGTTCTGTCTTAGAACCTTTAGTGATTTTAATGTGCTCTTATGCACCTCATATATCCGAAGAGCTTTGGGAATTATTAGGACATAAAGATGGAGTTACTTACCAAGATTTCCCAAAATTCGAAGCTTCTCATTTAGTGGAAAGCTCACATACTTATCCAGTTTCTTTTAATGGGAAAATGCGTTTTAAAATGGAATTCCCACTAGATATGAATAAAACAGAGATTGAAAAACAAATTTTAGCACACGAAAAATCTATTCACTACTTAGATGGAAAGTCGCCTAAAAAGGTAATTATCGTTCCTAAGAAAATTATTAATATTGTAGTCTAACCTTCACAATATACACAACAAATGTAGGAGTTCTTTACGCCATCATTTGTTGTGTTTTTACTTTAAAATCATCTTAAAATGAATAAAATACTCCTCATCCTTTTCTGTAGCTTATTCACAAATAGCTTTGCACAGACATTACAATCCGAAAAAAACTATATTCATCTTTACACTGATTCTATTGTTTACGGAGAAAAGCTAAGTTATAATACTGGGTTTATGGTAGACCCTCATATAAAACTAGATGGGACTAAATATAAGCTTGATGAAGTTAAGTTTTACAAAACTAACTGGGCAGAAAAAGCCAATATAAAATTGATAAATGGAGATAAATCTAAATTTGTACCAAAATTAATAGATGGAAATCTAAATTTATATGCTAAAGAAACTAAACGTTTAAATAGTGCGTATTCTAAAAAGACAAAAACATTTTATATAAATAAAGGGAATAGTAATATATCGAAAGTGACTTACAAAAACCTAAAAGAAGCAATTAACGACAACAGTAATTGCGTACCTATACTTGAAGCTTATAAAAAAGTTGAACGAGGAAACAGAATAGTAAATACTACTGCTGCTAGCTTACTAGCTATAGGAGTTGCATTAATAACTTACCACCCTAAATATAAACGACTTCAACCCTACGTTATAGGTACATTATTTAATACCTCTGGTGTTTTACCAATGGCCTTAACACCAACAATCTTAATAAGTTATTTGTACAGAATTAATATTCGTCAGAAAAAAAGCAAACTGATTCAAGAAGCTGTCAACACCTACAACGACTAACGAAACACGCCGAACATTTCATTTTTTAATTACACCATTTACCAAACAACATTTCCTGTTCCTCAGAAACACTTTCCATAGCTATAATCTTGTTAATTTTATAATGCGATTTATCTAAAAGAGAGATTTCTAAATCAATCGTTTCGAAGCGTCTTTGTACTTTAAATACAACAGATTTTTTTGCACTTAAAGAAGTCAATAAGTCTTGTGTAATCGAATTTCCATCAATTTCTAGAATTACATCGCCCACGGCAATTTTAAATTCATCGGCAACTGAATTCTCTTGAACCGTTTTAATA
>DKGK01000061.1 GCA_002453265.1 Flavobacteriales bacterium UBA6772
GTGTTTAATCCCATTAGCGAAATCATTCTACCAATGTTTAATCCTTGTTCTGCTTCTGGAGTTGCATTTCCAACAATTACATCATCTATGCGGTTAACGTCTAATTCTGGAATCGCATCCACCAAGTGTTTTACCGTGGCTGCAGCTAAATCATCGGGACGTGTAAAGCGGAAAATACCTCTTGGAGCTTTTCCTACTGCTGTTCTAAATCCTTTTACTATATATGCTTTCATCTTTGGAGTCTTAGTTGCGTAATGGTTTACCTTTTTTAAGCATGTGCTCAATACGTTCTAGAGTTTTACGTTCTCCAGTAAGCGACAAAAAGGCTTCTCTTTCTAAATCTAGTAAGTACTGTTCGCTAACTAAAGTAGGCGAGGAGAGGTCTCCACCAGCAATAACATAACCTAGTTTTTCGGACATTAGTTTTTCGTGTTCTGTAATAAATCCTGAATGGTGCATAGAATCTGCTCCCACTAAGAAAGATCCTAGAATCTGTTTCCCTAAAACCTTAATCTTCTTCTCGTTTGATGGGGCTCTATAACCTTGGTCTGCCATTCCTATAACAGAAGCTTTCGCATCTGCAATCAAGCGTTTTTTATTCATTGAAATAGCATCTATTCCAGGTCTTAATAAGTTTAAGTCCATAGCCTCGTGTGCCGAAGTAGAAACTTTAGCCATTCCTATATTAAGATATAAGTCTCTAACTAAAGGATTTTCTATATCTCCTTTATTAAAAGCTTCCGAAGCACGCATAGCCATTTCTTTAGAACCTCCACCACCAGGGATTAGTCCAACACCCATTTCTACTAAGCCCATATAGGTCTCTGCAGCAGCTTGAGTTTTATCGGCATGCATCGCAATTTCGCAACCACCACCAAGCGTCATTCCTTGAGTAGCTACTACTACAGGAATATTGGAATAACGTATTTTTTGTGTGGTTTGTTGGAAGGCTCGAACAGCGAAATCCAATTCGTCGTAATCTTGTTCTATCGCCATCATAAAGATCATGGCTAGGTTTGCTCCTACAGAGAAATTTGCAGCTTGGTTGGCTATAACCAATCCTTTATAACTTTCTTGTGTAAGGTCTATTGCATGTTGAATAGCTTGTAAAGTATCGCCGCCAACGGAATTCATTTTAGAATGGAATTCTAAATTGACTACATCGTCGCCCAGGTCAATTAAAGATGCAACTTCACTTTTCCAAATGGTGTTTTCTTTTTTGCGAACGTAGAGGTTTACTAAGCCATCTTGATTTTCTAATGCTATGTATTTTTTCTGCTCTAAGTCGAAGTAATATTCTAGGCTACCTTCAATTCTATAGAAGGAAGAATTTCCAGAAGCGATCATTTCTGCTACCCATGGAGCTATATTTTTGCCTAAACCTTTAGCTATATCTAATCCCGCTTGAACACCTATGGCATCCCAAATTTCAAAAGGACCTAGTTCCCAACCAAAACCAGCTTTCATTGCTTGGTCTATACGGTAAGTTTCATCAGATATTTCTGGAATTCTATGCGATACATAAGCAAAAATATCACTGAACATTTCTCTATAGAAATCTCCTGCTTCTCCTTTGCTATTGTATAAATAGGTAATTCTTTTTCTTAAGTCTTCAATTTCTTTAGCAGAACTTAAAGCCGGAAACTTAACACGTTCTTGTGCCTTGTATTCTAAGGAATTTAGGTCTAATGATAAAATGACTTTTTTCCCATTTTCATCTTTGGTCTTTTTATAAAAACCTTGTTTGGTTTTATCGCCTAACCATTTATTATCGAATAATGTTTGTACGTAAGCTGGTAGTTTAAAATCTTCTCTAGACTCATCTTCTGTACAGTTTTCGTATAAGCCATTGGCTACGTGTACCAAAGTATCGAGTCCTACAACATCGCAAGTTCTAAAAGTAGCCGACTTTGGACGACCAATTATAGGTCCTGTTAATTTGTCGATTGCCTCAACAGAAAGGCCTCTTTTTTCTACGAGGTGAAATAGCGATAAAATTCCTGCTACCCCAACGCGATTAGCAATAAATGCAGGTGTGTCTTTACATAAAACAGTTGTTTTACCTAAGTGACGATCTCCGAAATCCATCATTAAATCAACAATTTCTTGTTGCGTATGTGGCGTAGGAATAATTTCTAAAAGCTCCAAATAACGTGGAGGATTAAAGAAGTGTGTTCCTAAAAAGTGCTCCTTAAAATCGTCCGATCTATCTTCGAGCATTTGATGAATAGGAATACCAGATGTATTACTTGAGACTATAGAACCAGCTTTACGATATTCTTCAACTTTCTCAAAGACCTGTTTCTTAATGTCTAATCGCTCAACGACCACTTCAATAATCCAATCGGCATCGCCAATTTTCTCAAAATCGTCTGTTAAGTTTCCTGTACTTATCCTGTTAATGAAATCCTTTTTATATAAAGAAGCCGGTTTTGATTTTAGGGTAGCTTTAAGTGCATCATTAACGATACGGTTTTTGACTTTTGGGTGGTCTAAAGCCAAACCTGCTTTTTCTTCCACTGCATTTAGCGAAAATGGAGCAATGTCTAATAACAATACATCCAAGCCAATATTAGCCATGTGACAAGCAATTCTAGAGCCCATTATTCCAGAGCCTATAACTGCTATACTTTTTAGTGTTTTTTTACTTTTCATTTTTTAATTCTTCAATAGATTCATCAACAGCATTCATAACCTTATAAAAGGTGTCAAGCTCTTCTTCAGTAACCTTCTCAAATACACGTTCGTTAAAAGTTTTCACGTTTTCGGAGGCTATTTTTCGATACTCCATTCCTTTTTTTGTTAGGAACAAGCGTACCTTTCTTTTGTCTTGTGTGTCTATTTTCTTTTTTATAAATCCACGGTCTAGCATTCCTTTCAACGTTCTAGTCAAACTCCTAGATTCCATTCCCATTTTTGGACCTAACTTTGTGGAGAGTGTCCCTTTTTTTTCTATGTTAAGAATAGCAAAGGCTGTAGAGGTGGTTGCGTTGTGGTTTTTTGCTCTGTCGTTATATAACCTAGAAATGCTGTGCCATGCCCAACGAATTCTAAAATCTATAATGTGTCTTTTGTCTAACATGGTTGTAAGGTTTGTTTTCCAAAACTACAAAATAAAAGGTATGCGAGCCTAATAAATTAAATGTTATTTGGCGTGCATACCTTTTTGTAGGGATTGTATTGAGCAAAAAAAAACGCCCTTAGGCGTTTTTGTTAATTGTAAATCTCTTTGTATTCTTTCTGATACTTAGCCAAAACCGGTTTCCGTTTGAGTTTAAGAGTTGCGGTGAGCTCTCCACCTTCTATAGTCCAAGTCTCTTTCATAACAACTACCTTTTTTACTTGTTCGTAAGGAGCAAATTGTTCGTTGTAATGTGCAATTTCAGAATCGAATTTTTCAAGCACTTTTGGATGTGCAGCCATTTCTGAATTTGTAGTATAGTTTACATCATGCAGCTTACACCATACTTTTAAAGCTTCAAATTCTGGAACTATAAATGCTCCTGGCATTTTTTCTCCTTCTCCTAAAACCATTACTTGTTCTATAATACGAGATTCTTTGTATTTGTTTTCCATTACTTGAGGTGCTATATATTTACCCCCCGAAGTTTTGAAAATTTCTTTTTTGCGATCTGTAATTTTCAAATAGACACCATCAATCATTTTACCAATATCTCCGGTAGCAAACCAACCGTCTTTGTCTATTACTTCTGCGGTTAATTTTGGTTTATTGTAATAGCCCATCATTATGTTGGGTCCTTTACAAAGAATTTCGCCATCGTCGCCAAACTTTACTTCAACTCCTGTCATCACTTTCCCAACTGTACCATATGCTTTACCACCTTTTTCTACAGTGTTAACAGATATAACTGGTGAGGTTTCAGAAAGACCATACCCTTCGTAAATTGGCATTTGGGCAGCTGTAAATACTCTTGCTAATCGTGGTTGTAATGCCGCAGCACCAGAAACGATGTATTTTATATTTCCACCAACTGCTTCTCTCCACTTGGTAAAGATTAATTTATTGGCAATTTTTAATTGAAATTCATAAAACCAACCATTTTTGCCTTCTACTTCGTGACGTAAGCCCAAGTTTAAAGCCCAAAAGAAAAGCCCCTTTTTTATGCCAGAAAGATCCGATCCTTTGGCTACAATTTTATCATACACCTTTTCCAGTAAACGTGGAACAGTAGGCATAATTGTAGGATTAACTTCTTTTAAGTTCTCACCTAAAAGCTCAATACTTTCTGCATAGTAAATAGAGGTACCTTTAAATAAATAGTAATATTCTATGACTCTTTCGAATACATGACATAGCGGTAAAAAACTTATAGCTCTATCAGTTTCATCAAAAGGTATGGCATTTTTAAGACCAACTAATTGGGAGTATAAATTATCGTGAGATAACATAACCCCTTTCGGGTTTCCGGTAGTACCTGAGGTATAAATAAGTGTGAATAAATCAGATGATTTAACTTCTAACTGATTCGCTTTCATTTTCGAAGCTTGAGGGTTTGCTATCCCTTCTTCAATAATTTCATGCCAGTCTTTTACGCCCTCAATCTCATCGAAAGCATAAATAGCTTCTAAGGTTTCTACCTTATTAACAAGCATTTTTACTTTATCGAAAATTTCTTCGGAACCTACTAAAAGAATTCTAGCGCCCGAATCGTTTAAGATATACTCGTAATCTGCCGTAGTTATGTTTGGGTAAATAGGTATGTTTATAGCACCAATTTTATTTATTCCCATATCTGCCAAGTTCCACTCTGGTCTGTTCGCCGATATAATAGCAACCTTGTCGCCCCTATCAATACCGAGGTTTAAGAGTCCATAACCTACAGAATCAGTAATGTTTACGTATTCTTCAGCTGAGTATGTGCGCCAAACGCCATCCTCTTTTCCTGCTAATACATCAGATTTATTAAATTTCTGACGTGTGTATTCGGCAAGTTCAAATATACGGGTAGGTTTTAAGTCCATAGTAGAAATAGATTGATTGGGAATATTGATTCCAAATCTACTAAAAATCTTTTCAAAATCAAGGGAACATTATTAGATAGAATAGAAATACTAATGAAATTTTAATCTATATACATCTTGAGCTTCTTTAAGAAGGTTTTCTCTGTGTTTTTGACCTTACGATTAATGAGTTCTTTTTTTACTTATTACC
>DKGK01000078.1 GCA_002453265.1 Flavobacteriales bacterium UBA6772
GTAAGAGATGTGTTTAGCATTATACTTAGAAGCAAATTCATTTATAACAGCTTTAGTAGAAGGAGATATAATAGTAGAACTTAAAAGAACTACTTGCTTACCTGAAGCCTTTGCTGCATTTAATCCTTTTACAATAGAAGCATCAATACTAGTCCATGAAGCCTCATCGCCATTGGCAAGAGGGTATTGTAAACGAGCAGAATCGTACAAGTTCAAAACAGAAGCTTGAACACGTGCATTGATACCACCTTTATCACAAAGATCATTTGTTTGTAAAAAAATAGGACGACCCTCTCGGTTTTTGATAAGTAAACTTGCGAAGTCGTTTCCATCGTAGAAACTAGAAGCATACCAGTTTGCGTTACCAGCGATGGTTTCTTCAGGTTTTACTACATAAGGAATTACTTTTTGTATAGGAGCTTCACAGGCAGCTAAAGAAGCTGCTGCTGTACTAAAACCTAAAAACTTTAAGAAATCACGACGTGAAGTTGAAGATTCCGATAATTTTTCATCATTACCTAAAAATGCTTCTGTAGGTAATTGCTCAGCGAATTCATTTTTTTGGAACTTCTCCAACTCTGGATTATTCACCAACTCGCCTAAGCCTTGGAAATATGTTTTCTTTGTAGCCATCTTAATTATTTCCTTTTCTAAATTAATAGTGACATTTACCACATTCCAAACCACCTATCATATCAACCGTGATATCTTCACCGTGATATTTCTTAACCCAATTCTCATTAAGGTCGTGGTAATAGGGATTATCCGTATCTACTTTAGTCTCTCTGTGACAGTCAATACACCAAGCCATAGTAAGCGGTGAATATTGCTCAACAACATCCATTTCTTGTACAGGTCCGTGACAAGTTTGACATTCAATACCTGCAACATTTACGTGTTGAGAGTGATTGTAATATGCTAAATCTGGAAGGTTATGTACACGAACCCATTCAATAGGTTTTTGTTCGTATCCTTCAATATAAGTTCTTGTTTCAGGGTCAAAACCTATTGCATCGTAAATTTTAGCAATCTCCGTAGTTCCTGTTTCGGTTCCAGTACTGATGTAAGTATGACAGTTCATACAAACGTTAGCAGAAGGAACTCCTGCAGATTTACTGTGACGTGCACCTGAGTGACAGTAATTACAGTCAACTCCATTTTCACCTGCGTGAATTTTGTGAGAGAACGCAATTGGTTGTTCTGGTTGGTATCCTTGCTGAACACCTACGGTTAACAAGCCATCCCAAACAACTTTACCACCGTATAACATCATAAATATCACAAAGAATACTATAAATACAGGATGTGATTTTAACCAGGAAGCTGCTCCAATTAATAGGCTATCTGTCTTTTGGCCTTTAGCTTCTTTAAGTACGTTCTTAACTTTTATAAGAACAAATAAAGAAATTAACATTATTGCTACGGCAATACCCATTAAAGTCTTAGAGCTTGAAGAAGATTCAGTGTTAGAAGATTCTACATCAGTAGAACCTACTTCAGCAACAACATCTTTGGGTCCTTCCTGAATATAAGCTAAAATATTATCTATATCCTCGTTAGAAAACTGTGGAAAAGCAGTCATCTGTGTTTTGTTGTACTTCTCGAAAGCTTCGATGGCTTGTTCATCTCCACTTGCAATAAGCTCAGATGAGTTCTTAATCCAGGAATACAGCCACTCAGTTGAGTACTTTTCGTTAATGTGTCCAGCTAAACCAGGCCCAATGAGCTTTTTATCCTCAGCACCTAAATAGTGACAGGAAGCACAATTGCTTGAAAATAAACCTTCTCCAATTTCTGCATTTTGTGCAAAAGAGACGTTAATTGATGTGATGAATAGCAAAGCAAATAAGGATAGAACCTTACTGCTAAATAGCTTACCGTTTTTACTTGTCATAATTCTATGCGCTTTCTAACTTTAAGTAGCTTAGTTTTTCTCAAATGCAAAAATAACATATTCCTTATTTAGGTAAAACTAGTTAAGCACAAAAAAAGCAGTTTATATTCGTTCTAAATTAACGGCTATTAACTTGACAAGAAATCTCTTATATTTACGGCAAAGAAAAACAGATGAAAACACGAATTATACTCACTGGAGCATTCATACTCTGCCTAAATCTCAATGCTCAAGAATGGGATTATAACGAATCTACTGATAGTAGTAAAATTGAGGCTACTATAAATTTCGTTAACACAATTAAGGTTGATGATTTGTTGGACAAAAAAAAACGAATTGAAAAAGGGAGCAAACTAGTAACAGTTTATAGAATTCAAATATACTCGGGTAGTAGGCTGGGCTCAAATGAAGCTCAATCAAAATTCAAGAGGAAGTTCCCAGAGCTTATTGTAGAAACAAGCTACGAACAACCTTATTTTAAAACTAAGATTGGAGCGTATAGGACTAAACTTGATGCTCACAGAGCTTTAACTAATATTCAGAAATCATTTATAGATGCTTTTATATTCGAAGAAAAGATTGGAGTAGAAAAATTATAAATTCATTCAAACAAAAAAAGAGCTGCAAATTGCAGCTCTTTTTTTTGATATATACATAAGAGAGTTATAGTGTTCTCTTAACTTCAATTTCTTCATAACCTTCAATAATATCTCCGATTTTAATATCGTTGAATTTCTCGATGTTTAGTCCACATTCGTAACCCTTACCAACTTCTTTAACGTCGTCTTTAAATCGTTTAAGCGATCCTAAACCACCTGTATAAACGACAACTCCATCACGGATAAGTCTAACGTTAGTGTTTCTATTGATTTTCCCATCTAATACATAACAACCAGCAATTGTACCAACCTTGGTTACTTTAAAGGTTTCACGAACTTCAATATTACAAACGATTTCTTCCTTAGTTATTGGAGATAACATACCTTCCATCGCCTCTTTCACTTCGTTTATTGCATCGTAGATGATAGAGTACAGACGTACATCTATTTCTTCTTTTTCTGCTAATTTACGAGCTGATGATGAAGGACGCACTTGGAATCCTATTACAATTGCATCAGAAGCAGTTGCTAATAAGATATCAGATTCTGAAATCTGACCAACCGCTTTATGAATAATATTAACTTGTATAGAATCAGTAGATAATTTCTGAAGTGAATCAGATAATGCTTCAATAGAACCATCAACATCACCTTTAAGAATAATATTCAGTTCTTGGAAATCACCAAGAGCTAAACGTCTTCCAATCTCATCAAGAGTAAGGTGTTTCTGAGTACGAATACTTTGCTCTCTTTGTAGTTGAGTACGCTTTAATGCAATAGACTTCGCTTCGCGCTCATCAGACATTACATTAAACTTATCACCAGCTTGAGGAGCACCACTTAAACCTAATATACTAACTGGAGCAGAAGGACCAGCAGTTGTTACATTAGTTCCACGCTCATTAAACATAGCCTTAACTTTACCCGTATGCTGACCCGCTAAAAGGAAATCCCCAACAGATAAGGTACCAGACTGCACTAACATTGTAGTAACAAATCCTTTCCCTTTATCAAGAGATGCTTCAATAACAGAACCTTTAGCAGCTTTATCTGGATTTGCTGTAAGTTCAAGCATTTCAGATTCAAGCAATACTTTTTCTAATAATTCCTCAACACCTTGACCATGTTTAGCAGAAACATCATGAGATTGGAATTTACCGCCCCAATCTTCTACAAGAAGATTCATTGCAGCTAATTGTTCCTTAATTTTCTCGGGATTGGCGTTTGGTTTATCTACTTTATTAATTGCAAAAACAATAGGCACTTCGGCAGCCTGAGCGTGCGAAATAGCTTCTTTTGTTTGCGGCATAATATCATCATCCGCTGCAATAACAATAATTGCAATATCTGTTACTTGAGCACCACGAGCACGCATTGCCGTAAAGGCTTCGTGACCTGGAGTATCAATAAAGGTAATACGTTTACCTGTTTTCAACTCTACTTCGTAAGCACCAATATGTTGTGTTATACCACCGGCTTCACCAGCAATAACATTTTCTCTACGAACATAATCTAACAAGGAAGTTTTACCGTGATCAACGTGTCCCATTACGGTAACAATTGGCGATCTATCTTTTAAATCTTCAGGCTTATCTTCAATTTCTTCAATAGATTCTTGAACATCTGCACTAACAAACTCTACATCGAAACCAAATTCATCAGCAACTATAGATAGTGTTTCTGCATCTAGACGTTGGTTCATGGTTACCATGATACCTAACATCATACAAGAAGAAATAATTTGTGTGACTTGAACATCCATCATCGTAGCAATTTCGTTTACAGTAACAAACTCTGTTACTTTAATCGTTTTGCTCTCTTCGTTTGCACGTTCTAAATCTATTACATCTTTTTCTCTACGTACATCACGTTTAGATTTCCTATGTCTAGATCCTTTAGATTTTCCTTTACCAGTAAGTTTATCTAAAGTCTCCGCAATTTTCTTTTGAATTTCTTCAGCAGTAGGTTCAGCTTTAACAACCTTAGGCTTCTTACCTTTAACTGGAGGACGTTTTCCACCTTTTTGGCTAGGACGAACAGGTCTTCCAGTACCACCAGAACCAGGTATTATACGTTTACGTTTCTTTTTATTGTCTTTGTCTCCAGCAGGATTACTTGAGGATGCTACTTTCTTTTTCTTTGGCTTAGCAAATTTACTTAAGTCAATTACTTGGCCTGTAAGTTTAGGCCCAGTTAAAGTTTTAGACTTCGCTCTTAAAACTTCAATTTCAGCAGATTTAGCAGGAGTTATAACAGATTTTTCTACTTCTGGCTTATTAAACTTTTCTACTTTTATTTCTTTAACGTTTGCAACCTTTATAGGTTTATTTACGTCAATTTTACCAATTTGTTTTGGTCCAGATAAAGAACCTTTAGCCTTAATTACATTTTTAGGCTTGGGAGTATCCTTCTGTGAAGCATGAGGTTTCTCAAATACCTTACCTTTTTTAGGAATAACTTTCGTTTCGTCCTTTTTAGGAGCTATCTTTACTTTGGGAGGAGTAGGTTTAGAGTCTGTTTTAACCTTCTCTTCAGGTTTAGTAGTACTAGTATTTCCCTCAATTTTTGGAGTTGAAACTTTAGTTTCCGTTTTCACTTCAGCTTTTTCATCAATCTTAATAGGAGCTTTCTTTTCAGAAACTTTCTCCTCTTTAACAGGAGCTTTCTCTTTTGGATTAATATCAATCTTACCAATAGTTTTAGGACCTACAAATGCAGCTTTAGCTTTTATAACTTGCTTGTCTAGCGCTTTTTTTGCTGCAGCTTCCTTTTGAGCCTCTTTCTCGTTTCTACGAGCTTGGGCTATTTCAGCAGAACGTTTGTGCTGTTCTACATCAGCACTAAACTCCTGTCTTAATATTTCATAAGAATCTGGAGTAATTTTGGTGTTCGGACGACCATCAATCTTTACTCCTTTAGAAGCTAAATGATCTACGATATTCGCGATACCTACGTTTAATTCTTTTGCAACCTTACTTAATCTCATGCTTGGTATTTATATTGTAGCACTAAATAGTGCTGTACTCATACTCTATTTAGTCTTCAAACTCAGATTTCAAGATCGACTGAATTTCTAAAACTGTTTCTTCTTCTAAATCTGTACGTTTCACTAATTCCTCAACAGAAAGTTCTAAAACAGACTTGGCAGTATCACAGCCAATATTTTTCAATTCCTTAAGCATCCAATCTTCAATTTCGTCAACAAACTCTGCTAATGAAACATCTTCTGAATCGTCTATATCTCTATACACGTCTATCTCGTAACCAGTAATAGAACCAGCCAAACGAATATTTGTACCACCTCTACCGATAGCCAAAGATACTTGATCTGGTTTTAAAAACACTTCAGCTCTGTTATTGTCCTCATCAACCGTAATTGAAGAAACTTTTGCGGGGCTTAATGCTCTTGTAATAAACAAAGAAATGTTACTTGTATAATTAATAACATCGATATTTTCGTTTCCAAGCTCTCTTACGATTCCGTGAATACGTGAACCTTTCATACCTACACAAGCACCTACTGGATCTATACGTTCGTCGTAAGATTCAACTGCTACTTTAGCTTTTTCGCCAGGAATACGCTCAATTTTCTTTACGATAATTAAACCATCGGCAACTTCTGGAATTTCTTGTTCGAATAAACGCTCTAAGAATTTAGGCGATGTACGAGACAATACAATTCTCGGTTTTGTTCCTTTTAATTGCACCTCTTTAACAACTCCGCGGACAGAATCTCCTTTTCTAAAGAAATCTGATCGAATTTGCTGATCCTTTGGAAGGATTACTTCATTATCCATATCGTCGATTATGATAACCTCACGATTGCGAATATGATGAACTTCTCCAGAAATAATCTCTCCAACTAAGTCTTTATATTTATTATAAAGATCTGTATTGTCGTGTTCCTGAATACGACCAATTAAATTTTGACGCATCGATAAAATTGCACGACGACCAAAATCAATTAAATGTACTTCTTCTGAAACCTCTTCTGAAACTTCAAAATCTGGTTCAATTTTAATAGCACTAGAGTATTCAATCTCAGCGTTATCATCTTCTACCTCACCATCTTTTACGACAATACGGTTTCTCCAAATTTCTAAATCTCCTTTATCGGGGTTTACAATAATATCGAAGTTTGAATCAGAACCATATTTTTTAATGATCATGTTTCTGAAAACATCTTCAATAATTCCCATTAGAGTTACACGATCAATATTTTTATCGTCCTTAAACTCTGCAAATGAATCTATAAGAGCTAAATTCTCCATTTCACCTTACTTAAAATGTGATTAACACTATTGTTTGTTTTATATCTCGGTATTCGATTGTACGTTTATTTACAACCGTAACTTTTCCTTTTCCAGTGGGCTTAGATTCTCTCGACTTCCACTCAAGGACTATAGCCTGATCTGTAGCTTCAGTCATTTTGGCTTCAATCACCTCATCAGTATTAAGTGTAACACTTACTTTACGTCCTACATTTTTACTGTGTTGACGTAAAACTAAAGGCTCTCCAATACCTGAGGATGCTACTGTTAAAGAATAATCCTCTTCTTCACGGTCCAAATTCAACTCTATTGCACGACTAACAGTTCTGCAATCAGCCAAGGTTAAACCTGTTTCACTATCTAAAAGCACATTAATAGCGTAACTAGAAGTCACGGTTAACTTCACAACGAAGATATCTGTTCCAGCAATTACATCAGCAATTAATTCTTCTACTTTTTCTTTCAATATCCTAAGTATAAAAAGAGGGGACTTTACGTCCCCTCCTATCTTTTCACCATAAATAGGGTGCAAATATACATATTTTTTCTAGTTTCTAACGTATAACCAATCTTTTATAGGCTTGATTACTTTCGGAGCTTACTTTAACCAAATAAACTCCAGGAGAAAGATTCGATAAATTAAAGTACTCTACTTGCTCACCTACTGAAGAAACAGCTCTACTATGAACTTTTTGACCTTGAATATTATAAAACTCAATTGAAACATCTTCCTTAACCGAAGTGGCAAAAGTAACATAACAGCTAGAGTTTGCTGGATTTGGATACAAAGATAAAGTTCCTTGAATTTTATTTTCAAATACGCTTAATGGCGTCGCATAAACATAAATATTATCTAAGTAAATCCAGTAATTACCTTCATCGTTATAATGTCTAAATGCAATATATACTTCTTGACCTGCATAAGCACTTAAATCTATTAGACGCTGTGTGTATTCTGAACTTGGAACAGACTCTTCAAAAACAATAAATTCACCTTCATCAATTAATGAATCCTCTTGGGCATCGTAAACTAAAACGGCATAATTATCTAAATAAGCTGGATCTTTAGCTTTCACAAAATACGATAATGTAGTATTTTCTTCTATAAGTAATTTTGGTAATCTCACTAAATTATCCGGATCTAAAGAACCTTCGTTATCGATAAACGAACTAGAACCTATGGCTCTAAGGCTATTATAAGCAAAATCTTCATCACTTATATGGGACCAAATAGCTCCGTCTTCATCTCTGTCCATGTTTTCCCAACAATTTGTTAAGAAAGCATCTTCTTCAAAGTCCTCGTAAAATGGTAAACCTACAGGAACACATGTTGTATTTTCTACACATAAACCATTATCTATAGTAGCTTCCATGCTATAGTTTAAAGCATCATCATCTGTACAACCCGCAATTTCATCCTGCCCTTGAACAAACAACATACTCAAATCATCAACATAAAACAAACGCGTTTGCTCTTCTGGTGTCAAAGACTTAAACTGAATTCCTGCCAAAGCCATTGAACCATCTTCCATCATTCTATCTTGATAAATAAATGGCCACATATGTAATTGCTCTCCGTTTAAAGATAAAGTTGCTATCCCATTATCAATATCAACTAAATGCTTAACTTCGAACCATTCGCCTACAGGAATTGTAAACGATTGAGAATTTTCTGTACCTGTATTTACGTAAGCAGAACCATCGTTCTCAGCGTAAAATTCCATTGCAGGGATTACATCTGCTTCTTCGCAAGCCATTTGGTGCATTAATGTATAGTAAGCAGAACCGTCTTCTTCTGGAACAAACATTGAGAAACTAAACTCGTAAGCTCCGTAAGTCATATCTCCTAAAGATTTATAAACATTAGAAGGTCCATGATGAATAAGCATAGAATTATCGCCACTTTGAGCATATAATTGAGTTATTTGAGCTAAATTTTCTTCTTCGCATACAGTAGCCCAATCTTCAGATTGAGGAACCAATTCATTAAAAGGAGTGTATAGCTCAAAATCATCCGAAGTATAAACTTGACCGATAAATCCAACGGTAAAGTCTGTTAGGTATTCTTGTTGCTCATCACTAGAGTCAGTAATAATTAGTTGATAATCACCAGGAGCTACAGAGGACATTTCTAAATCTTGCCCAATTACATCTCCATTACTATTTAACCAAGTAATTGTTAAAGGCTCTAAACCTCCAAAGATAGTTGCAGAAACCTCGCCAGAAGAGTGACCTTCGCTTGAAGCAGAACTTACGGATAAATCAACACTTATTGGTGGAACACATTGCTCTTCCTTCTCTATACCTACAGACCCAAGAACTCCGTAAAACCCTAAATGAGTTTCTGTGTATGTGGTATCTAAAGGACTTATCGTAACAATGGTAGGAACGCCCGTAATACCGTAAGTATTATGAGCAGCATCTCCGCCACCATCCATTCCACTTACCATAGGTAAGCCATGAATTCCGGGCATAAATTCTGCCTCAAAATCTATACAGGCTTGGGTATCGGAACCTGTATCAATAGAAATAAAAATCACATCGTTGTAATTACATCCAAAATCTACAAAACCCTTTCCTACATCTGGAGCTACGCCCTGACAAGGACCACACCATGTGCCAAAAAAGTCGACAACGACGTATTTACCTTGACCTAAGTATTCGTATAGTTCGTGCGTTTCGCCTAAAATATCGGTTACTATAAAGTTTGGTGCAGGAATCGGGTCTTGGGCTTTTGCTGTTGAAACAAAAGCAGTAACTACCGCTAATAAAATGTAAAGTTTTTTCATGATTTTGAGTTTTAACGTCTGTAAATATACAAAAACAATTAAGTTCAGCCACTTACATCAATAATCTTGCCAAAAAAAAGCGGTATGTAATGCACAGAACTCATCAAGCATCGACGGACAATAATGGGTTTTCGACAATATTTTTATTAAAATCAATTAACGTGCCGTGAGCCCAATACATTCATCAACTTACACCAAACTTGTAGCCACAAAAAAAGTCACTTAAATTAATAAGTGACTTTTTGTTGTCCCACTAGGGCTCGAACCTAGACTCTTCTGTACCAAAAACAGACGTGTTGCCAGTTACACCATGGGACAAATGCGGTGCAAATTTATTTCTTTTTTTTAATTAGCCCTCTAAAAATATAAAAAATATCATAAAAATATTGCATTAACCTTTTAACATATTTTAAGTCAATTATCTACGTCAAAAAAAAGAACACAAAATATTTTTTATACATTCGCACAAGTTTGAATACAATTGAATAAATCGAAAAAAATGCAGTACAAAAAAATAAACAATTTGCTAGGTTGGTTAGCATTTGCAATTGCTTTAAGCACTTACATCTTAACCCTAGAACCCACCACAAGCTTCTGGGATTGTGGGGAATACATAGCTACAGCCTTTAAACTTCAGGTTGGACATCCTCCGGGAGCACCTACTTTTTTACTCTTAGGAAACTTCTTTTCTAACTTTGCTTTTGGCGATGTTACTAAAGTAGCTTACATGATTAATTTGATGTCTGCAATGACTTCTGCCTTCACTATTCTGTTTTTATTCTGGACTATTACTGCTTTTGCCAAACGTATTTTAGGTAAAATTGAGTCTCAAGGACAAGTTTATTCTATTATGGGCGCTGGTCTTGTGGGATCTTTAGCCTATACTTTTTCCGATTCGTTTTGGTTTTCTGCCATCGAAGGGGAAGTATATGGGATGTCGTCGTTTTTTACAGCGGTCGTATTTTGGGCTGCCTTAAAATGGGATGAAGAGTACGATCTTATTGGAGATTCTGCCAACAGATGGTTGCTTTTAATAACTTACCTGGTTGGTTTATCAATTGGAGTTCACATGCTAAACCTATTAGCTATACCCGCTGTTGTTTATATGTATTACTTCAAAAAATACAAAACCACAAAAAAAGGTTTCTTCGTAACAGGAATTGTTTCGGTACTAATTTTAGGTTTTATTTTCTTCGGATTGATACCTCAAATAGTAAAATGGCTTGGTATTGTTGAACGTACATTTGTAAACAGTATTGGCTTACCATTTAACAGTGGAACCATTTTCTTTATCGGTTTATTGGTTGCAGTAATTTATTACGGGCTCAAAAAAGCGAAAGAAAGCAACAGAAATCTAATTCACACTGCCATTTTAGGAATTACATTTATCCTTATTGGTTATTCTTCTTTTGCTGTTTTAGTTATTCGTTCGAATGCAAACACGCCAATTGACGAAAACAACCCAGAAGAAGCCGTTGGCTTATTAGCCTACCTTAATCGTGAACAATATGGCTCTACACCTTTAATACACGGGCAATATTATACAGCTGGGCTAGACAAAAAAAATCCGTACAGCGATGGAACGCCTGTTTATGTAAAAGATGAAGAAGTCGGAAAGTATGTTATTTCTGATCCTAGAAAAAACCACAGCCCAAACTTCGAGAAAAAACACTCTGGATTATTCTCTAGAATGTGGAGTAGAGAAAGTAGACACGTAAATGCTTATAAAGACTGGGGAAATATTACAGGTAGAAAAGGTAAGAAACCAAGCTTTGGCGAAAACCTGACTTATTTCTTCAACTACCAAATTAACCATATGTACTTTAGGTATTTTATGTGGAACTTTGCAGGAAAACAAAACGATATGCAAAGTCATGGTTCTATTACAGAAGGTCAATGGCTTAGTGGAATTACATTTTTTGATGAGTGGCGTTTAGGCCCACAAGAAAATCTTCCTAGGGGACAAGCAAACAACCCAGGAAGAAACCACTTCTACATGCTCCCATTTTTATTGGGTATGATTGGTTTATTCTATCATTATAAAAAGAACAAAAAAGACGCTTGGATTGTAAATCTACTTTTCATTTTTACAGGCTTGGCAATTGTTGTGTATCTTAATCAATATCCATATCAACCTAGAGAAAGAGATTATGCTTATGTAGGTTCCTTTTATGCTTTTGCAATTTGGATTGGATTGGGAGTACTTGCAATAATTGAAAAACTAAGAGTTTATGCTCCAGAAAAAATTGCAGCAATAGCAACTACCACTTTATGTTTAGTTGCAGTTCCTGGGATTATGGCTTCCGAAGGTTGGGACGATCACAACAGATCGGATAGATATACAGCACGCGATTTTGCTAAGGCATATCTAGATTCTTGTGAGCCAGATGCGATACTCTTTACCATGGGAGACAACGATACTTTCCCACTTTGGTACGTACAAGAAGTAGAAGGCTATAGAACCGATGTAAGAATTGTAAATCTTAGTTTATTAAATACCGATTGGTATATAGACCAAATGAAACGGGATGCATACGAAGGAAAAGGAGTTCCTTTTACGATGCCTAATAAATTATACAGACAAGGAACCAGAGATGTAGCCATTTACCAAGATGCAGGAATTTCAGATCAGCGTTGGGATGTTTCTAGAATGAACGAATGGATTCAAAGTGATGGACCTAGAACGAAAGTTCAAATGGGGAAAGAATATGTTTACTTCCCTACCAAGAAACTTCGTATTCCTGTAAACAAAGAAAAAGTTATAGCTAATGGAACTGTGTCTCCAGAAGATGCTCATTTAATTCTACCTAGTATAAACTGGAATTTAAATGTGAATCAGATGGAGAAGAAACACATGATGATTATAGATTTGATAGACACCAACAACTGGGATCGTCCAATTTATTTCTCTATCACCATTGGAAATAGTGCACATTCATTCTCATATTTATGGGATTATTTCCAACTAGATGGGTTGGCTTACCGTTTTGTACCCATTAAAACTAAATCTGAATCCGGTAAAATTGGTCGTGTAGAAACCGATGTGCTTTATACCAGTTTAATGGAGAAATTTGAATATGGAAACATGAATGGTGAAAATGTTTATATGGATGAAACGAACTTAAGATTGGTGATGAATATCCGTAATAACTTTTCCAGACTAGCTGATAAATTAATTATTGAAGGTGATACTTTGAGAGCCGTTAAGGTTTTAAACAAATGCATAGACTTAATGCCGCACGAAAAAGTAGAGTATAATTACTTTATGCTTCCTATTGCAGAAAGTTTCTACGCCTGTGGAGAAATTGAAAAAGCGAGAATGATAATCTCTACAATGCAGGAGATGTTTGAAGAAAAACTCACTTACTACGCACAATTCGAAGAAGAGAATAAGGACGCTGTAAGAAGTGACACGCAACGATCTTTATCGCTTTACAATAGTATTGTGAGAGTTGTTATGGCAAACGATACCGAAGCATACGCAGAGGGTATTGCAAACGACTTTCAAACAAGAATGAAAACTTCTAACTTTAGATAAATAGGAAAGCGCTGGAAACAGCGCTTTTTTTTATGACTTACCTCTACAAAACACCGCAATTACTTAAATGGTATTATCCCAATTTAATTTGGGATTTTACCACAGCGGAAAAGTGCGTCTATTTAACTTTCGACGATGGTCCTACAACAGAATATACCCTGTGGATTTTAGAACAACTCGAAAGCTATAATGCCAAAGCAACTTTTTTTTGCATTGGTAATAATGTAGAAAAACACCCTAAAGAATTTGAAGCTATTATAAAGCAGAAACATTCTGTAGGAAACCATACATACAACCATATAAATGGATGTAACAATAGTCTACTCTCTTATCTAAGAGATATTAGGAAGTGTGAAGCCATTTTTAAATCGAACTTATTTAGACCGCCATACGGCAGAATGAGTAACAAACAATCTGCTGTACTCACTAAAGAATACAAAGTTATTATGTGGGATGTTTTAAGTGGAGATTTCGACACTAGTTTATCTGGAGAAAAGTGTGCAGAAGCCGTAATAGACAACACCACAAATGGCTCGATAATTGTCTTTCACGATAGTATAAAAGCAGCAGACAGATTGAAAATTGCATTACCTATCGTTTTAGAGACTTTAACTTCTCAAGGATTTACTTTTAAGGCAATTTTGTAACTCTAGGACAACTATTTACTATACTTAACAGTCTTATCTAATAAATAATATGCTTATAGGCAAGATTACAGAATATTGCAATAATCGTATATTTGAAAATT
>DKGK01000062.1:0-3934 GCA_002453265.1 Flavobacteriales bacterium UBA6772
AAATGGAATCCAGTATCAATAAAGTAAACAGGGAAGTTTGGAGCAATGCTATTGAGGATATGAAGCATAGGTATGCTATGAGACTGGAAAGAGGAAGAAGCAAAAAATTGCTTCCCCTCATCCATATATCCTTTTAAATAAACTTCTATTTCTTTAATTCTTAGTTGTATCTGTTCTTTCATAGCTTTTGTATTGAAAGAAAAAGCTGATTGCAATTGGACTTATATACGGTCTAGAGCATTAGACAAATCTGCAATTAGATCTTCTATGTCTTCAACTCCTGCAGAAATACGTACAAAATTATCGGCAATACCGAGTTTTGCTCTTTCCTCTAGAGGTACAGAAGCATGAGTCATAATTGCAGGATGTTCAATTAAACTTTCTACACCACCTAAACTTTCTGCCAAGGCAAACAATTTTACTTCTTCTAAAAATGTTTTACTTTCTTTTAATCCACCCTTAATATAGACACTCAACATTCCTCCAAAACCAGACATTTGCCTTTTGGCTAATTCGTGCTGAGGATGAGATTGTAAACCAGGATAAATAACTTTATCTACCTTAGGGTGTGCTTCTAAATAAGTAGCAATTTCGATTGCATTAGTTGCATGAGCGCGCATACGAAGCGCTAGGGTTTTAACTCCTCTAAGTACTAACCAAGAGTCAAATGGCGACTGACTAGGCCCCATAGAGTTCTGTAAATACCACAACTTATCAAATTGGGTCATATCGTTTAACATAATAGCACCACCAACTACATCACTGTGTCCGTTTATGTATTTTGTTAAAGAATGCAGAACCACATCTGCTCCTAAGTCCAAAGGATTTTGGAAGTAAGGGCTCATAAACGTATTGTCTACAACTACCTTGGCATTTAAAGCATGCGAAGCCTCACAAATTGCTTTAATATCGCTTATCTGTAACATAGGATTTGTAGGCGATTCTAACCAAACCAAATCTGGTTTAAAAGAATTCAATTCTGTTTTAACAGAATCTACATCCGTAGTATTTACATGTTTGAGTTCAAAACGATCGTTAAAAATGGTGTTTAAAATTCTGTAAGTACCACCGTATACATCATCACCACAAAGAATTTTTGTTCCTTGAGGAAAGGACTGAAATATTAATGAAACGGCAGCCATTCCACTAGAAGTGACCAAGCAGTACTTGGCATTTTCTAAAGAAGCTAAACACTCCTCCAAACGAGTACGAGTAGGGTTATGAGAACGTGTATACTCATAACCCTTATGAACTCCTGGGCTAGATTGAACAAATGTTGAGGTTTGGTAAATAGGAGGTATTACAGAACCTGTTTTTTCATCTGGTTCGTTACCTATATGTATAGCTCGTGTTCCTTTTTGTAAATTGTCTTTATGCATTGCCTAGAATTTTATCTATTTGTAAATCTAATTCATCTTTAGGAGTATCTGCTTTTAAATATCCCATTTCTTGCATCCAAGCTTCGTTGTAAATTTTAGAAGCATAGCGATTACCCGAATCTGGTAAAATCACTAGAATACGTTCTGGTTTTTCTAAACTTTCGGCATATTTAATTGCTCCAACTACAGCAGAACCACTAGAACCACCAGCGTAAATACCTTCTTCTTGTAATAAACGTCTAGTCATGTGAAAAGACTCTTCATCTCCTACCCTAACCATAGAGTCGATTTGATCGAACAATACATTAGCTGGTAAAAAGTCTTCACCAATACCTTCCACTAAATAGCTATAAGCAGCACCCATCTTTCCAGTTTCGTGGTATTCTTTTAATATAGAACCTTCACAGTCTATAGCAACAGATTTTAAGTGAGGAATTTTTGGTTTTAAATAACGAGAACAACCAGAAATAGTTCCCCCAGTTCCTATACCCGCAATTAAAGTGTCGAATTCTCCTTTAGTTTGCTCAAAAATTTCAGGACCTATTATTTCGAAATGCGACTGACCGTTATCCATATTTCCATACTGATCTAAGAATACAGAATTCGGTAAGTTTGCCAAGTTAGCAGCAACAGAATAATACGATCTTGGGTCTTCTGGATCTACATCCGTAGGGCAAACCAATACTTTAGCACCATACGATTTAAGGTTGTCAATTTTTTCCTGAGATTGCTTATCAGCCATCACAAAAACACATTTATAACCGTTAATAGCAGCAAAAAGAGCAATTCCTACACCAGTATTTCCGGATGTAGATTCCACAATCGTTCCACCTGGTTTTAAATCGCCACGTTTTACAGCTTGTTGACATAAATAGACTCCCATGCGGTCTTTTATGGATCCCCCTGGGTTCAAATACTCTAATTTTACATAAATTGAAGAAGCTACACTAGTGGCAACTTTATTCAATTTAATAATTGGTGTATTTCCAATTACATCTAAAATATTCTTATCGAATTGCTTCATGTTTTTATACTAAAAAACCCATCCGAAGGATAGGTTATGATTTATATACATAGCACTATTACCCACAAAGATTATAAACTTAATCTTTGGCAACAACAGTTCTTATTTGATTGATTCGTTTTCATGTTTGAACTACAAAAATAGCAAAATTGATGAGAATTGCAATAGTGGGTTTTCATTATAATAATACAAACATCTCAACACGTGTAGAAAAATAATTAACTAAAAATGGCTACTTAAGAAGAGAGCCATTTTACTTATTTTTTAAATGATATATTTTCGGATCTACCTTTATTAAAGATCTTATTACTGTTGGGATTCCCTTTCCTCAGTTCCTTCTGCTCTTCAAAAGAAAGTGCATTTATATCCTTACAAGTGTCTCCACAACAATTGGCATGTATTTCTTTACAATCTTCACATTGCAAAAACAATAAGTTACACGCTACGTTTCCACAGTTTGTATGAGTATCGCAAGACTTTCCACATTGGTGGCAATTAGAAATTATATCCTCAGAAATACGTTCTCCTCTACGTTCATCAAATACAAAATTCTTTCCCTGGAATTTATTTTCCAATCCTTCGTCTTCTATCTGACGAGCGTATTCAATAATTCCACCTTCTAATTGATAAACCTTTTTAAAACCTTTATGTTTAAAATAAGCACTAGCCTTTTCACAACGAATTCCACCCGTACAATACATCACCAGGTTTTTATCTTCTTTATGATCTTTAAGGTCTTCTTCTATAATCGGTAAAGACTCTCTAAAGGTATCTACATCGGGTGTAATTGCATTTTTAAAATGTCCAATTTCAGTTTCGTAGTGATTTCTCATGTCGATTAAAACGGTCTTTGGATCCTCAAGAATATCATTAAAACCTTGTGCATTTAAGTGTACACCGATATCGGTCGCGTCGAAAGTCGCATCTTTTAAACCATCGGCAACAATTTTTTCTTTTACTTTAATTTTCAGCTTTAAAAAGGATTTATTATCCTGTTCTCTAGCAACATTTAAACGTATTCCTTTTAAAAAAGATATTGTATCTAAATGATTTTTAAAGTCGTTAAACTTATCGGCTGGCAATGAAAATTGTGCGTTTATACCTTCGTGAGCCACATAAATACGCCCTAAAACATCTATAGATTCCCACTTAATAAATAAGGTATCTCGAAAAATTTGAGGATTACCAATAGTTGCGTATTGGTAAAAAGAAATGGTAAGGCGATCGGTACCTGCTTCGTCTATTAAAGCAGCTCTTTCTTTCGCACTTAGTTTATTGTACAGTTGCATGCTATACTAATGTTTAAAGTTAAAAGTGCTGCAAATCTATAAAATAGATCTCTCTTTATGTATAAATTGAAAAAAAATAAAAGAGATGAAAAAACGTTATTTGTGTTTGCTTAGAGGAATAAATGTATCTAGACATAAAGCTATAAAAATGGCCAATTTAAGAATTCTACTTAATAAATCTGGATTGGAAAACGTAAAAACATAAATCCAAAGTGGGAATATTATATTTACATCAGAAATAG
>DKGK01000062.1:4290-12053 GCA_002453265.1 Flavobacteriales bacterium UBA6772
AGCCTTGTAATAGGGCAAAGGACTTAGAACAGATTATTCTCAGAATCCATATCCCAAACTCACAGAAACCACCACAAACAAGACCTATGTAAGTATTCCTCAAAAAAGGCTTAACAAAACTAAAGTTGAGCTTTTAAATGAACTAAACTTTGAAGGAGAATATTTTACGGTAACAGAAAACGGGATTTACCTATATTGTACTAAAGAAATAAACAAATGTAAACTCAGCAACAATTTTATAGAATCCAAATTAGGGATTTCTTGTAGCACCAGAAACTGGCGAACGCTCTTAAATTAAAATCGTTTTTTAGTACTCCCCCAAATAATTATAATTATAAAATAGAGGCAACTAATTTCTCAACACTCATCCCTTCTGCATCAGCTTTGTAATTTCTTACAATACGGTGACGTAAAATTGGAAGAGCTACCGCTTTCACATCTTCAATATCCGGAGAATATTTTCCATTAATTGCAGCATAGGCTTTTGCAGCTAGTACTAAGAACTGAGATGCTCTAGGTCCTGCTCCCCAAGAAAGGTATTTTTTCACTTCAGCTGTAGCAAACTCACCATCTGGTCTGGTTTTACCAACCAATTTAACAGCATATTCAACTACATTATCTGCCACTGGAATTTTGCGAACCAATTCTTGAATTGCAATAATATCTTTAGTAGATAAAACTTCTTTTACTTCAACTTTTCTGTCCGAAGTAGTATTTTTAACAATTTGCACTTCTTCAGAAAAAGAAGGATACTCAACGTTTAGGTTAAACATAAAACGGTCTAACTGAGCTTCTGGCAAAGGATAAGTTCCTTCTTGCTCAATAGGGTTTTGTGTAGCCAAAACAAAAAATGGCTTGTCTAATTTATGATGAATTCCTGCAGCTGTAACAGAACGCTCTTGCATTGCTTCTAAAAGAGCTGCTTGAGTTTTTGGAGGAGTACGATTGATCTCATCAGCTAAAATAACATTTGAAAATATTGGCCCTTTAACAAACTTAAAGTTTCTATTTTCATCTAATATCTCAGCACCAATAATATCCGAAGGCATTAAATCTGGGGTAAACTGAATACGAGAAAAATTTAATCCTAAAGAATCGCTAATTGTTTGAACTAATAGTGTTTTTGCCAAACCTGGAACTCCAACTAGCAAAACATGACCTCTACAGAATATAGCCAAAATAAGCTCTTCGACAACCTTATCTTGACCAACTATAACTTTGGCTATTTCGTTTTTTAAGCTCGAAAATTGAACTTTTAAATTATCTAATTCTACTATATCTGTATGCTGATTTTTCATCTTTATTTCTTTAACCAATTGTAATGGAATTCTTCAGATTCGAACGATTCATTGATCCGAACATAAGTTATATCTAAAGATTTATTAATCCATTTTTCTATAGATTCATCTTTTTTACTTTCTAAAGCTAAGTCTCTAATTTTCTTGTAATCATCAATTAAATTTACTTGATGCTGATCTTTTCGGTCTAAAACCATAAACATTCTGAATGCTTCTTTACCATCTTCCATTTTCAAATAAAGTGGTTCGGTTATAGCGTCAACTTCTAAATTCTCTATTGCGGTATTAATCCCTTGTTCTAATTGAGCTAGCTCAAATCTACTTGTTCCATTATTGGAATTAATTAATTTACCTCCATTAAACTTTGTGGTTTTATCATCGGAATGACTCAGCACTGCTTTTTCGAAAAGTAAATCACCGTTAAGAATAGAGTCTCTAACGGAAATTAATATATCCTTGGCAATATTTAAATCTACAGGAGAAATTTTAGGAGACATTAAAATATGACGAATATCTACCTCACCTTCTCTCCGTTCTTCTAAAAGTGCAATGTGATATCCATATTCAGTTTTAAAAACATCAGAGACTTCACCTTCTTCCAAACCAAACATAACTGCCTCAAACTCCTTAACAAACATACCTCTTTTTATAGCAGTATATAAACCACCATTTCTGGAAGAACCTGGATCTTCGGAATATAAAATTGCAAGAGTTCCAAAACTCTCTCCTTTATTAATTCGATCTTTTAACTTTTCTAACTTTTTCTTCGTTTCAGAAATAGCTACTGGACTTGCTGGTGGTAATTTTAATATTTGAGCAACTTCTACCTCTTCATTAACTATTGGTAAACTATCTAGAGGATAAGTACTAAAGTAGCTGCGAATTTCTGAAGGTGTAATGGTAACATCAGAAGTAATACCGAAACGTACACGCTGTATAAGTAAAGAGCTTTCTATAGGCTCAAACATCTCTTCTTTAATTTCGTAAACTTTTTTATCGAAGTAACTTTCTAATTGCTCTTCGCTACCCAATTGCTGAATAAAATTGTTGATACGTGAATCAATTTCATTAAAAACTTCATTTTCTGTTACGATAACACTGTCTAAAACAGCTTGATGCAACATTAGTTTCTGAAACAACAAATCTTCCAACACTTGTACTCTTAGGGCGGCATCGACTTCTAGTCCCTGTGCTTGATACTGTAAAAGCTGTTGTTCAACATCAGAATTCAAAACAATATTGTTCCCTACAACTCCTGCAATACCATCTACTGTAACTTGAGCAAACAATAGAGAACTAAATAAAGCTGCAGCAAAAGCAGTGATTTTCAACTTACTAATAAATTTCAAATTGTTTTGACTTTTTAGCATCTTCCAATAATTTTGACTGAATAACATCAACTGTTTTTAATTTTTTTTGGTTAAGCAATATACTTTTTATTTCCTCTTCAACATATTCCAAAGGAGCTATTTCTCCTTGTACTTTTTGGTCGAAAAGTTTTACGAAATAAACATCTAACGAATCTTTGAGATACAAAGTATTAGTTTGCTTAAAAAAAGTTTCGTTTTCGGATGAAGTTGGTAAGAATCTCTCGAACTCTTGCCAATTTAACCACTCGTTTGGATTGTAATAAAACCTTTTCGCATATTGATGAGCATAAGCCTCTATAGCTTCAAGGTTTAGGGTGTCCTTAGCAAAAACCCATTTTTTTATGGAGTCTAATTCTGGGGCAACTATACTAACTTTTACCATCATTAACTTTACCACATCATTTGCTAATATATAATCGTCGGAATGTGCTTTGTAATAACTTTGTAAAGCATCTACAGAGACTAAAGTATCGTTGTTTTGTTGAATTAACTTTTGCTCATAAGCGTGAATAAGCAAGGACCTACGGTAATCTTCTAAGCGTTTGTCAATATCGAATTCGCTTAAATCTATATTGAGTTCTGCTTTTTGAAGCAACAGCTCTTCCTGTGCCCAATTTTGTGCATATTGCTGAATAAAAGCCAAACTATCGGCTGAAGATAAATCCTTATTTAGAATCGACTGCAGGTCTGATTCATACAAATACGAATCGCCAAGTCTAGCAAGTAAAATGTCGTCAGTTCTCTCGAAGAGAGAACATGACGACAAAATCGTAAGGATTAATATGTTAAATAAAAGCTTTCGCAATGCTTATTCTTTCTTTAATTCTGTGGTATATAAATTTCCATACCATTCAAAAATAATGTCTTTAGAAGAACCTAAAGCTCTTCTAGCTGTTCCAAAAGCTTTCACAAAATGACCTTTGTAAGAAGGTGTTTTAGGCTCTTCTACAATATCAAGTTCTGAAAGATTATTAGTTTTAACTAAATCTAATACATAAGTATTAATTACTACATCGTATTTAGCACTCAATTCTGCTAACCAAGCTTTTTCTAGTGTATTTTGATAATCGGAAGTAATTAAACCTTTTGCTTCGCTTAGAGCTTTTACTTTTGGAGTAATTACTTCATTTATGTAAACAACTTTCACATTTTCGTTATCGTGAATAAGATCTGAAACACCTACTACCCACTCCACTTGGTCTACGTCAGAATTATCTCCTTTTAAATAGATACCTTCTTTAATATCCATATTTAAAGATGATTTCTTATTAACTTTAGCTTGAAGTTTAGTTAAATCTGTTTTGCCCTTACTTAGTTTCTTATAAGCTTTGCAAGCAATATTTTCATTTTGACAGTTTACAACTTTAGCGTCTACACGAGTCTCCCACATATAGTTTTCCTTATTTGCTGCATAGAATGCTTTTAAACCCGTCGTATCTTTTACCGCTTTAGACCAAATTTTCTTATCGGTTAATTCATATAATAAAATACCATCTCTATACTCCTGCATCAATAAACGGAAATCGTTGTATTTGTTTTCTAAATTTTCGTTCTCGTAAGCAATAACTCTATCCTCGGACCATGAGATAAAAACATCATCTACCAAAGTAGAAATTTGAACCTTTGACTTCATCTTGCGAACAGATTTCATTAAATAAGTTGCGAAAGCTGATTGTAAGTACTTTTTATCTCCTAAAGAAAATACTGTTTTAGTAAGGTTTTTAGCATTATCTTCTAAAGACCATTTACCTGCAATAAAGTCTGTGTTTACAATTTTTTTAAACTCGTTTACAGCAGCTCTATTCTCCTTATAATTGTATTCTATCTTTAGTTTATTAACCAAAGAAGTTCTTTTTTCTTGAGCTCTAGAATCTTTCTCAATTTTCTTTTTCAACTCCACTTTCTCCTCGTCAAAAGAGCCCAAACCTTTTTTATCGATTAACTTAATAATGTGCCAACCGTAAGGAGTTTCTGTAGGTATAGAAACATCACCAATATTAGCAAGAGAAAAGGCAGCGTTTTCAAAAGACTCTACCATTCTGTTTGTTCCAAACCAAGGCAAAATACCGCCTTTAGAAGCATTGTTTTTATCGTCTGAATATTGTTTTGCCATTTCATCGAAATCGGCATTTTCAGAAATCAACTTTGTATAAATTTCGTTGACTTTATTTTCTGTAAAAGTAAGCTCTTCAGGAGAATTTTCTCCTGAACCTTTTGGGTACTTTACCATAATATGAGCCGTTCTTACTTCGCCTCTAGACTCACGTTTATCGTTCACTTTTAAAATATGATACCCAAAACGAGTACGTACTATTTCCGAAACCTCACCTACTTTAGTATTGTAAGCAGCATTTTCGAAAGGGTACACCATATACATAGCACTAAAGTAACCTAAGTTACCTGCATTATCTTTTGCCGATGGATCTTGAGAATATTGTTTTGCATAAACCTCAAAACTAGCACCTTTAACAATTTCCTTGCGGAGTTTTAAAATCTTATTATATGCTTTTAAAGTATCTGATACAGATGCATTTGGAGCAATCGTGATAAGAATATGACTTGCTTTCACCTCTTGTTTCAAACGCTCATAAGCTTCAACAACTAGTTGTTCGCCAGCTTCGTTATCTACCAAATACGGGTTAGCCAATTGCTTTCGGTAACCTGCTAATTCTTTTACAAAAGCGGGAACGGTATCCATTCCTAAAGCTTCTGCTTCTTTTACTTTAAGCTTAAAGTTTACGAATAAATCAACATATTCGTCTAAAGTCTTAGGATCTAAGTCTTCACCAACAGCTCTATTTTTATTGTAAATACTTAAAAAGTCATCGACACTTACCGCCTCATCAGCAATAGTTAATAAAGTACGATTAGATTTTTGAGCTACTGCACTAAAACTAATTAATGCAATTACGAATGAACAAATTATTTTTTTCATCAAACTAGATTTTATTTTCTACTATAGTTAGGTGCTTCACGGGTAATAGTAACATCATGCGGATGAGATTCTGTTACACCTGCACTTGTAATTCTTACAAACTGTGATTTTTCTTGTAGTGTTTTAATGTCTTTAGAACCACAGTATCCCATACCAGCTCTAAGTCCACCAACAAATTGATACATTACTTCGGCTAAAGAGCCTTTATAATCTACACGACCAACAATTCCTTCTGGAACTAATTTTTGTACATCGTCTTCAACATCTTGAAAATAACGGTCTTTAGAACCCGCTTTCATAGCATCAATAGATCCCATTCCACGATAAGCTTTATACTTACGACCTTCAAAAATAATTGTTTCACCAGGAGACTCTTCCGTACCTGCTAATAAAGAACCTAGCATTACAGAATCGGCACCTGCAGAAATAGCCTTTACAATATCTCCTGTATAACGAATACCTCCATCTGCAATTACAGGAACGCCTGAACCTTTTATAGCATCGGCTACCATCATAACAGCAGTTAATTGAGGTACACCTACACCTGCAACTATACGAGTAGTGCAAATAGACCCCGGACCAATACCAACTTTAAGTCCATCAGCTCCAGCTTCCACTAAATACTTAGCAGCTTCTGCAGTCGCAATATTACCAACCACAACATCTAAATTTGGGTACTTAGCTTTAATTACTTTAAGAGTATCTACCACACCTTTGGTATGCCCATGGGCAGTATCTACAATAACAGCATCTACACTAGCACCAACCAAAGCAGTTACTCTGTCCATAACATCAGCTGTAACACCAACACCAGCAGCAACTCTAAGTCTACCAAAAGAGTCTTTGTTAGCATTAGGTTGTACACGAACTTTAATAATATCTCTGTAAGTAATAAGTCCAACTAAAACATTGTCCTCATTTACTACAGGTAATTTTTCAATTTTATGTTTTTGAAGAATGTCTTCGGCCTGAGCTAAAGAAGTATTTTCTTTAGTTACAATTAAGCCTTCCTTAGTCATCACATCATCTACAGATAAAGTATTGTCTTTTATAAAACGTAAATCTCTATTTGTAACAATACCAATAAGCTTACCTTCCGTATCCACTACAGGAATTCCACCAATACGGTATTCCTTCATCATCTTCTTAGCATCTGCTACTTTAGAAGTGTGAGAAAGTGTTACAGGGTCTAAGATCATTCCAGACTCCGCACGTTTTACCGAGCGAACTTCTTTTGCTTGTGCCTCAATACTCATGTTTTTATGTAAAACAGCAATACCACCTTCACGTGCAATAGCGATAGCCATAGCCGATTCGGATACTGTATCCATAGCGGCTGATACAATAGGAGTATTTAAAGTAATGTTTCTAGAGAATTTCGATGTGATCTTCACTTCGCGAGGGAGAATTTCTGAATAAGCTGGAATCAATAATACATCGTCGTATGTTAATCCTTCTCCGATGAATTTATCTGTAGAATGTAAGTCCATGTAAGTGCAATTTTAGATGATAATTGCGTGCAAATATAATAAAAATTAGACTAAGAAGCTACCTAAGTATTAAATAAGCTTTTGAAGGTAATTACCTAACTATAAAGAAGGTTTAGATGTAAAAAGTCAAGCACATTAATTGAGGGATAACTCGCTGTTAATTATTCTTAATTTAGGTGAGAATAAAATAATTATCATTATTGATAAGAGCTGAATTGAATTAAGTCTAAACAAAACATATTTTTTTATGAAAACTGAAGTAATAACGAATATCTAGCTCAATTAAAAATAACAAATACAATTGACGAGTATTAAATCTAGTAATACAAATGCTTCTTTAAGTTAATAATTCAAATTATCACAAAAAAGAAAGCAGTCTACAAACCCTATATAAAATAGGTTTTTAAAAATAAATGAAAAATAATTCGATTTCGTGTTAACCTTTTAAGTTTTGCTTACATTAATATATAGAGGGACTTAGATAATTAATACTTCTAATTTTATTTTAAATTATATAAATATGATAATCTGAGTCATAAATATTGTGGGGGCAGTATTTAAGTATTGACTCAAAAAAGGCGCAAATAGCGGCTTTTTTTTTTAATTTAATTCAAATTGTAGGTTTAAGGAATTGACGTTTCTAAATAATCTACAAACAATAAAAGCACTC